>DXIH01000189.1 GCA_019112965.1 Candidatus Sphingomonas excrementigallinarum
CGCCTCCGCCACGCGCGCGCCGTCCTCGCGGGTCGCCAGCTGGTTGTTGGCGCCGCCCGCCACGACCTTGGCCTTCAGCCGCTGGATCGAATCGGCGTTCAGCACCGCGCCCAGCGCGTTGGGGCTGACGAGGTCGACATCCGCGAACAGGATTTCGTCGGCCGGGGCGACGCTCGCGCCCAGTTCCGCCGCCATCTGTTCGGCGCGCGCCTGGTTGACGTCGGCGATGGTCAGGACCGCACCATCCTTCGCCAGCAGCTTGGCGAGGCCGCCGCCGACCGAGCCGACGCCCTGGATCGCGACACGCACGCCCTTCATATCGGTCGCACCCAGCCCGCGCTTGGCGGCCGCCTTCACGCCCAGATAGACGCCGTGCGCGGTGTAGGGGCCGGGGTCGCCGCCCGCCGCACCGCTCGCCACCGGCAGGCCGGAGACATAGCGCGTCTGGGTCGCGATGACCTTCATCCGCTCCTCGGACATGCCGACATCCTCGGCCGTCACATAGCGGCCGCCGAGCGACTCGACCGCGCGGCCGAACGCTTCGAGCTGCGCGGTGGTGATGACGTCGCCCTGCTTGGCCGCCAGCACGACGCCCTTGCCGCCGCCCAGCGCCAGCCCCGCCATCGCGTTCTTGTAGCTCATGCCGCGCGACAGGCGCAGTGCGTCGGTGATGGCGAGCGCGGGCGTGGCATAATGCCAGAAGCGCGCGCCGCCCGCCGCCGGGCCGAGATGCGTCGAGTGCACGGCGATGACCGCCTGCAACCCCGAGGCGGGATCGGTGAACAGATGCACGCCATCATGCGCGTCGAAATCGGGAAAGCCCCAGTCCGTCATGCTCGTCCTTCGGTCCGACAAAAGCGGAACCGGACCGAGACTTTCGACCCGGCCACCCAATCGGTGAGGATTTAGGGGGGACACGGGCGCGAAAGGGGCCGGTGCCGTGGCCAGGATATGGCCGGAGAAGAATGGGGCGACCGACGGGACTTGAACCCGCAACTTCCGGCATCACAAGCCGGCGCTCTAACCAATTGAACTACGGTCGCCGCGAAGGCTTGCGCCCCTAAACGGGATCACCCGCTTTCGTCAAGCGGTCAAAATCGCCCTTCTGCGGAAAGTCGGTATCCGCCCCCTGTCCCGGCCACGAAACCCAACTGCTCCAGCCGCGCCGCCGCCGCCGGATCGCCGGGCGTCAGGACCAGGTCGGCGGTGTAGCGGCCATCGGGCCGGATGCGCAGGTTGACGCCCTCGGTGCCCCCCTGCCCCGTCATCGGCAAGAGCAGCGCCCCCGCCTCGCACCGTGCGGTGCCCATCATCATCGGGGGCAGCGGCAGGCCGCCCGCCTCGCCCACCATGGTCGCGCGGACCCGGCCCGCCGCTTCCTCGCACACGCCGTCGCGGAAGTGGACAGTCACGTCCTCCAGCGCCAGCGTCGTGACCGGTAAGGGCGCGAACAGCGTCGCGGCGGGCAGGCTGGCGGTGACGCCGTCGATGCCCATCGCATGACGGCTGACCGTCGCGGCCCCGGCGATCGGGCGGCCATCGGCGCCTGCGCCCTCGAACGCGAGCTTCGCCCGACCGACCAGCAGCGCCAGCGGCGACAGCGACACGCGCAGGTCGCCCAGTGCCACGTCGCCGAACCGCGCCTCGATCATACTGCCACCCCAGATCGTACCCCCGACCCGGCGCGCGCTTAGCCCTTCATCAGCCAGGCCGGTCATGCCCAGCGCGAGCCGCATCGGCAGAAAAACGATCAGCGCCACGAGGAGCATGGCCGCGAACAGCACCGAAGGCCGCGTCGTCATCCGCAACCGCATCAGGACACCCGCGTCCGCAGGAGAAGCGCGACGCCGACCGTCCGGTCGCCATTGTCGGTCAGCGTCGCCTGCTCGACCAGCACACCCCCGCGCTCCAGCCGCGCGAGCCACGGCGTCAGCGCGGCGGGCCGCGCCGAGGCGATCTGCGCACGCACCCGGCCGGGGCCGTCCTCGGTCAGCGCGGACAGGGTGAAGCCCGCCTGCTCGGCAGACAGCCGCACCGTATCGGCCAGCGTCCCCGAAAGTGCTGGCGGGCGACGGCGACGCTGGGTCAGCTCGGCGGCGATGGCTTGCGCCTCGCCCAGCCGGATCACCGCATCGGCATGCCGCTCCCGCGCGCTCGACAGGCCATCGCCCAGCGGGCGCAGGATGCCGCCCCAGATGATCGTCACAACCAGCAGCGCGCCCATGACCAGCAGCAACCGCTTTTCGCGAAGGCTGCGGCCATCGAACCAGAGTTTCAGCGCCTTCATCGTGCGCGCACCGTGAATTCTCCCGTGATCCGGCCATTGGCCGCGACGAAGGTGCTGGGTTGGACCGTGAAGCCCTCCGCCTCGATCGCGCGCTTCAGGTCGGTGGCCAGCGCCTCGCGGTCGACCGCGACGCCCAGCCGGATGTCGCCGCTCGGCTGGAAATCCAGCGCGGTCAGCTCGGTGCCGGGCACGCTGCGCACGGCGGCGAACACCGCCGCTGCCGTCCGGCTGAACCCCTGGCCCGGCCCACGCACCGCCGACAGCCTCTCGGTCAGCTGGCGGTCGGCATCGACCAGCGTCTCTCCACGTGGCAGGGCGGTGCGGGCGACCTGCTCGATCTTCGCTTCGGTCGCATCGGCGGCGAAGCTGTATTTGGTCCAGCGCACGAAATCGATCGCCAGCGTGACGACGACGATGGCGAGGCCCAGCCAGGCGAGCCGCTTGACCAGCCGCCAGTCGATCGCAAAGCCCCGCCGCCGCGCGAACGGCCCCTGCCGCAGATCGAGCGCGGGCGCGGCAGTCACCGCCCCCAGCGCCGCCGCGACCGCCGCATCGTCCAGATCGGAAAGAGGCGCGTCACCCGTGACGATCTCGGTAAAGCCCGGCTCATCGGCAAAACCCGAGGCGCGGCCACGCACCACGCCCTGCCCGGCGAGATCGCCTCGAACATACCCCTCATCGGGGCGCGGCAGCAGCAGCGGGGCAGGCACGACCGCGACCGGATCAACCCCCGCCGCACCCAATCGCGCGAGCCAGCCCGCCATCGCACCGCGATTGACGATGCCGATGGGGCGGCTGCCCGCCTCGTCCTCACCGACCGCGACGTGCAGTTCGTCCATCGGTGCGGCGCTCACCTCGGCCGCAAGCAGCCGCGCGGCGGCAGCGGCCTGCGCGGTCGAGCGGGCGGGAATTTCGGCCCAGTGCAGCGACACCGAATCGGCGGGCGCGATCGCGATGATCTCGCCGTCCCCCTGCGGCAGGCCCTCCCCGGCGGCGGCGACGCGTTCGTCCTCGATCCGCATCCAGCGATAGTCGCCGCCCTCGCCCGGCGGCAGGAACAGGAGGTTGGTCGCACTCATCACTCTTCCCCCCAAATCCGTGCCACCAGGCGCGGCGGCTGGCGCGTGGCGTCGACCAGGGCGCGTTCCTGCACCCCGACGCTGCCCAGGCTGACGTCGATCCGCAAGTTGAACCAGCGCGTCGTCAAAGCCACGCCGCCGCCCCCGCTCGCCCCCGGTACCTGCGCCCAGAACGCGCCGATATCCGCATAGCCCTGTGGCGGGCGGCGCAAAAGGGCCTGGGCGATGGCGGCGGGCGAAATCGTATCGACCTGCGCCATCGCGACCAACGGCGCCTGCTCGGGCGCCAGCGTGTTGATGTTGACCGTCGTCGGCTTCGCCTCGGGCAGGGTGCAAACCCAGGGCCGAAGCTGCGCATAGAGTTCGGGCGTGACGCCGCTGACCATGCGCAACTCGCTGACATCCGCCATCAGCGTACCGCCGGTTCGATAGGGCGGATCGCGTGCCAGATAGACGGGGTCTTCCGCGCCACCCCCTTGCGGGTTCGGGTCGCTGTCGATCCAGTCGGAGGCGGCGGTCGCGACCTGCTGCGCGACCTGGCCGGAGACACCCAGCAAGCGCATCAGTTTGGCGAAATGCGCAGTCTCGACCGCATTGCCGATCAGCACGCCTGGCTGGCCCGGCAAGCCCTGCGCCAGCCCGTTGAGGTTGAAACAATTGCCGCCGTCCGTCACCCGTGCGACCGCACTCCCCCCGCCCGCGACATCGCCCAGCGGCAGCGCGAAGGGCCGGTCGCTCCAGCCGCCGAGCAGCGACACCTTGCCTTGCGAGCGTTCCAGCAGGTCGCCGATACGGATGATCGCCAGCGCCTCGGCCGCATAGGCAAAGCCGCGTGCCTGCTCGATCGCCACCGCATTGCCGCCCAGCCGGGTCGACAGGCGCAGCTTTTCGAGCGCGGTCGCGGCCAGCACCGCGATGACGGCGACCAGAATCAGGACGGTCAGCAGCGCCGCGCCGCGCTCGCCCGACGGCTTTGCGGGTCTAGCCATTGGGAGTCGGCGTCGGGCTGGGGGTAGGACCGGGCTGGGGCATCATGGCTGCGCCGACATAGCCGGTGCCGACCAGGAACAGCTGGCGAAAGATCATGCCGTCATCGCGCACGATCGTCACCTCGGCTGCCTGCGGCAGGGCGACGCCCGGCTGCCCCTGCCACTGATCGAGCCACGCGCCGTTGAAGCGATAGCGCAGGTGCAACTCACGGACATGGTCCATCAGCGCGGCGGGCTCCATCGGCGCGGCGCCGTCGAGCAGCGGCCAGGCGACGCGCTCCAGCACATCGCCGTTCAGGCGGTAGGCGACCTTCTGCACCGACGGGCGGGCGGCATTGTCCAGGTTGCTCCACCCGCCGCGCACCAGCTGCATCGCGTCCGGCCCGGCGACCATGGCGGGGGTCAGGGTGCCGCCTTCGTCGCGCGTCGGCCGATCGACCGTCTGCGCCAGATCGGCCGACAGGATCGCGGTCGTCCGGCTGACCGCCGAGATCGCGTCGAGCTTCTGCCCGGTGACGGCTTGCGCGCGGACACTAAGCGACAGGATCGCAACGGCGGCGGCGGCCAACATCGCAAAGATGAGCAGCGCCACCATCACCTCGACCAAGGTGAAGCCACCCTGTCCTGTTCCCGTCGTACCCCCGCGAAGGCGGGGGGCCAGTTCCTTCCCGGCCCGGCGCTTACCCACCGCAGCTCGCGTCGAAGACACTGGGCCCCCGCCTTCGCGGGGGAACGGACAGGCATTGTGCTTCACGACGCCGAAACCCCGATCGGCGGCACCGTCATCGGCGGGCGCACCATCGTCATCCGCCCCGCGACACTACCGCCCGCATTGGCCACCGCCACATCGATCCGCACCACCCGTGCGTCACCCGTGCCGCTGACGATCCGAGTCCATTTCCAGCTGCGCCCGCCATTCACCTCCACCCCGCTCGTCCGGCCGAGCGCGGGCGCCTGCGGGTCGGTGACGGCGGCGATCGCGACGTTGCGCGCGACCATCTGTGCCACGACCGTCTCGTCGAGGATTCCGGCGCCCCGGATCGTCGCGCTCTCCAGCCGCACCAGCGCCATCGCCGCCAAGCTGAACACCGCCAGCGCGACCATGATCTCGATCAGGGTGAAGCCCTCCTCTCCGGCACGGGGAGGTGGCAGCGCGCAGCGCTGACGGAGGGGGGCTTCCACAAAGGACGCCGCTTGCGGCACGCCCCCTCCACCATGCTGCGCATGGTCCCCCTCCCCGTGCCGGGGAGGATTGAGATTCGACTCACCCATCGACGCGCACCGTGCCGTCCGCGCCGATTCGTACGACGCTGCTCGCGCGATCGCGGGTCAGGCGCAGCTCGACCGGGCGGTCGGCGAGGCCCGTCACATCGAAGGTGATCCGCACCCGTCCGCTCGCATCGGGGATCATCGCCTGGGTGCCGTCCTCCCACTGGGCGACGCGCAAGGGTTTGACCGTCATCGGGCTCCACGCGCCGTTCGCCCGCCGGTCGAAGCCATAGCCGCCGCGCGTCACCCAGATGCTGACCGGCGACGCCTCGACCACCGCGACGTCATGCGCGGCGCGGACACGCGCGGCGAAGCGCAACGCCTCGTCCGCGACCCGTCCGCGCCGGTCGGGCAGCGACCAGACCGCGATGGCCGACGCCAGGCCGATCACGGTGATGACGACCATCAGCTCGACCAGGGTGAAGCCGGTGACCCGTGCACTTCGACGTCGCTCAGTGCGAACGGAGGTTGGGGCAAGGTTCCCCGCCCCGTTCAGCCTGAGCGAAGTCGAAGGCCACGCCTTAAGCCCGCCGCCATTCCCGGCATCCAAGCGGGCAGCTTGCGTCACTTATCCCAGTTGCCGATATCCGCGTTGATCCCCTCGCCGCCTTCCTTGCCGTCGGCGCCGTACGTCCAGACATCCGCCTCGCCATGCTGGCCGGGCGAGGCATAGAGGTATGGACGGCCCCAGGGATCGTCGGGCAGCTTCTTGAGATAGCCGCCCTTCTGGTAGCGCGACGGATCGGCGAGGCCAGCGGGCATCGTGACCAGCGCCTGCAACCCCTGCGACGTCGTCGGGAAGGTCAGGTTCTGGAGCTTGTACATCTCCAGCCCGCCCTCGATCTGCGCGATGTCGGCCTTCGCCTTCTGCACACGCGCGGTGTCGCCCGAGGGGAGGACGTTCAGCGCCACGATCGTCGCCAGCAGGCCGATGATGACGATCACGACCATCAGCTCGACCAGCGTGAAGCCGTGTTCGGCGGAACGCCGACGGGGCGTGAAGCCGTTCGCCGGGCGCTTGCGGCGGATCCGTCGGGGGGTTGGGGTACGCATCAACATGTCCTCTCGTCTCATTGACCCGCCAGCGTGTTGAGCTGGAGGATGGGCAGCAGGATGGATAGCACGATCGTCGCGACCACGCCGCCCATCACGACGATGATCGCGGGCTCCAGCAGCGACAAAGCGGTGGCGGTGAAGCGGTCGAACTCACGCTCCAGATAATCGGCGGCGCGCTCCAGCATCTCGTCCAGCCGCCCGGCCGCCTCGCCGCTGGCCGCGAGATAGGTGAGCAGCGGCGGGAACACCCCGGCCCGCCGCATCGCCGCCGACAGGCTGCCGCCGCCCCGGATCGAATCGACGATGGCGTCGGAGGCGACCCGCAGCCGCCGGTTGTGGATCGTGCCCGCCGTCAGCGTCAGCCCTTCGAGCAGCGGCAAACGGCTGGCGACCATCGTCCCCAGCGTGCGCGCCATCCGCGCGGCGTGCAGGTCGCGCAGCAATCGACCGAGCAGCGGCAGCTTCAACAGCCAGGTGTCGAAGGACAGCCGGATCGACGGCACCTTCAGGGCGCGCCAGAAGCCCAGCCCCGCAATAACGGCGATCCCCGCCATCAGCCACCACCAGCCCACCAGCAGGTCCGACACGGTGATGACCATGCGCGTCAGGAAGGGCAGTTCCTGCCCGACGGTATCGAATTGCTCGACCACCTGCGGCACGACGAACATCATCAGCGCGGTGACGACGCCCATCGCCACGACCGCCAGGATCGTCGGATAGGCGAGCGCGGTGATGAGCTTGCC
>DXIH01000190.1 GCA_019112965.1 Candidatus Sphingomonas excrementigallinarum
ATCTGGAGCAGGATGCCCTCTTCGCCGACATTGCCGTCGATCAGGATGCGGTTCTTGCGCAGCCGCTCCAGGTCCTCGCCATGGCCGGGCACGCGCTTGTCGACGAGTTCGTAATAGGTCTCGATTGTGTCCTGCAGCCGGACGCCGCGCGCGCGCAGCTTCTCGACCGTCTCGTAGATATTGTCGGTGGTCAGCGCGAGATGCTGGATGCCTTCGCCATTATATTCGCGGATGAACTCCTCGATCTGGCTCTTCTCGTCCTGGCTCTCGTTCAGCGGGATGCGGATCGCCTTGTCGGGGGCGATCATCGCCTGGCTGAACAGGCCGGTCGCCTTGCCCTTGATGTCGAAATACTTCTGCTCTTCGAAGCCGAACAGCTTGGAATAGAAGCCCGACCAGGTCCGCATCTCGCCGCGGCGGACATTGTGGGTCAGGTGGTCGAGCAGGTCGAGGCCAACATTATTCTCCGCCTCCGCCTGCTGCCAGCCCGCAATCTCGGTCCAGTCGGCGAACAGGTCCTCGCATGCCTTCACAAGATAGAGGTAGCTGCCGCCGATCCCCTCGATCGCCTTGGCATCGGGGGTCAGGCAGCCACGCGCGGCATCGACCGCCGTGGCGCCGCCCCTGATCGCGTGATCGAAGGTCTCTGCCGGATCGGCGACGTAGAAGCCCATGCCGCTGGCCGAGGGACCGTGCTCGGCGCGGAAGTCGGCGGCCTGGCCCGTCGTCTCAGCGTTCAGGAGCAGGGTGATGCGGCCCTGCTTGTAGCGGGTGATCGCCTTTTCGGGATGACGATGGGTCGGCACGAAGCCCATCATGTCGAACTGCCGGGCCAGTGTCTCGGGCTCGGGCGTCGTGAATTCACAAAAAGCGAAGCCGTCCAGGCCCAGCGGATTGTTCGGGGTGGTTGCCATGACGTCCAACTCCTGATCCAGTATCTTCCGTTACTAGATCGCAGAACGGGGAATTGGTGTCAAATGTTACGATCTCACGAATTGCGGCTGGACGGCTTTCTTCCCTATCGCCTGTCGATCACGTCCAATCTGGTCAGCGATCATATCGCCAGCGCCTATCAGCAGCTGTTCGGGCTCACGATCCCCGAATGGCGGCTGATCGCGATCGTGGCGGAGGAGGGCGCGGTCGCCCAGTCGGCGGTGTGCGAGCGCAGCCGGATGGACAAGGTCACTGTATCCCGTGCCGCCATCGCGATGGTCGGGCGCGGGCTGCTCTGGCGAACGGCACATGACGGCGACCGGCGCTCACACCTACTGGTGCTGACCGATGCGGGGCGTGAACTTTACGCCGATGTAGCGCCCAAGGCGCTGGAGCTGGAGGCGCAGCTGTTCGCGGGGTTCTCGCCGGACGAACTGGAAGCCTTCGTAACGATGCTCCACCGGATCGACGCCGTCGCGCTGGCGCAGCGCGATCAGCCCAGGATCGAGCGGTAGAGCTGGAGATAGCGGTCGGCCATGCGGTCGACCGAGAAGCGCTCGGCGGCAACTTTGCGGCAGGCTGCCCGGTCGATCTTGCCGATCCGGTGAACGGCATCGATCGCCTGTTCGACGGTATCCACCAGGAAGCCGTTGACCCCGTCCTCGATCAGCTCCGGCATCGATCCGCGTCGGATCGCAATAACCGGGGTGCCACAGGCCATCGCCTCGACCACCGAGAGCCCGAACGGTTCGTCGAAGTTGATGAGGTGGAGCAGCGCCTTGGCACGGCCCAGTGCCGCAGTGCGGTCCACGCCGCCGACCGGCCCGCGATAGATGATGCGCTCATCGTCGACATGAGGGCGAATCTCGCGCTCCCAATAGCCCTGATCCTGTACGATGCCTGCCATGACCAGGCGGCGGCCGGTCGCTTGCGCGACGGCGACCGCCTCGGCCGCGCCCTTGTCCGGGTGGATGCGACCAAAGAAGAGGAGGTCGTCGCTACCCATTGGATCAAAGGGAAAATCCTTGATCGGAATACCGTGGTGAATCGTGTCGGCGTACCGCAGTCCGGGGTGCCGGTCGGCGTCGGAGATCGCAACATAATGGACCCGATCCTGATAGGGTTCATACATCGGCACGATCCGTTCGGACGAAAAGCCGTGGATCGTGGTGACCATCGGCGTTTCGACCAGTCCGGCAAAGGCATGAGCAGGGAAATCGGCCTGGTTGTGGATCAGGTCGAACTCGCCCGCTCTCTCGAAAACGGCGGCCAGGTGGCGCATCTCCCAGACCTTGGCATCGATCGATGGGTCTTCGGAATAGGGGGCGGGCACTGGCCCCGCCAGCGTGGCGGCGGTGATGCTGTCCTGCGTCGCGAACAGGGTGACATCCACGCCGCGTGCGACCAGCGCTTCGGTAAGGAGGCTCGTCACCAACTCCCAGGGACCATAGGCGCGCGGCGGGGTGCGCCACGCGATCGGGGCAATCATTGCGATCTTCATGCGGACGTATCGACTTTCAGGATCAGCCCTTCATCGGGGCGCAATAGGGAAGGGGCACGAGCGGGAAGGTCGCCCAGCGTGGAGAGAAGCGGCGTTCCGTGCGGCAGGTCGACGGAGACCGGAGTGTCGCTCAGGTTGAGTGCGATGACCATGCGCTCGCCATCTTGCTCACGCTCATAGGCGAGGACAGCCCCCGCCGTCTCGATCAGCCGTATCGACCCGATGGTGAGCGCTGGACTCGTCCGCCGGATCGCCAGCAATGCGCGGTGGAACGACAGCATGGACGCGGGGTCGGCCAGTTCGCCCGCGACATTGCGTTTCTGCCAACCGGCACCGAGTGGCAGCCAGGGCTCGCCGGTGGTGAAGCCGCCATGGGGGCTGTCGTCCCAGGCCATCGGCGTGCGAACCGGATCACGGCCCAGTCCCAGCCCCGGCTCGCGCAGTTCACGCGGATCGCGAACCCGGTCAGGGGGAATGTCGCCATTCTCCATGCCCAGCTCGTCGCCGTAATAGAGCGTCGGGGTGCCGCGCAGCGTCAGAAGTAGCATCGCCGCCACGCGCGCCTGCGCCGAACCGCGCTTGGTCGCACTGCGCGGTCGGTCATGATTGCCCAGCACCCAATTGGGCCAACCGCCGGGGGGCAGGGCGGTCTCATAGTCCGCGATCATCCGTGCCAGATGCCGGGCATCCCAGGGCGCGTCGATCAGTTGGAAGTTGAAGGGGAGGTGCACCCCCTCTCCGTGCCGACCATAATAGCGCATCAAGCGTTCGACCGGCAGATAGATTTCCCCGATGAGGACCCGGTCGTCGCCCTCTCGGCCAAAGGCATCCGCGACGGCGCGCATATCGGCGGCGATGTCGTGCACCTCGGGCTGATCGGTCGAATGTAGCTGGAACACCCGGTTCATCTCGCCGGTCGCCGGGTCCCAATCGGGATTGATCGGATTGTCCGGAAAGTCCGCATGTTTGACGATGTGCCACAGCACGTCGATCCGAAATCCATCGACCCCGCGCGCGAACCAGAAGCGCAACACGTCGAGCATCGCCGCGCGCAATTCGGGATTGCGCCAGTTCAGGTCGGGCTGTTCCTTCAAGAAGGCGTGGTAGTAATATTGGCCGGTCGCGGCATCCCAGGTCCAGGCCGGGCCGCCAAAGTCGCTGATCCAGTTGTTCGGCGGGCCACCGCCGGGAGCAGCGTCGCGCCAGATATACCAGTCGCGCTTCGGGTTGTCGCAGCTCGACCGGCTCTCGACGAACCAGGGATGCTGGTCCGAGCTGTGATTGGGCACGAAGTCGAGCAGCAGTTTCAATCCACGCGCATGTGCAGAGGCGAGCAGCGAGTCGAAATCCGCCAGCATGCCGAACCGCCGGTCGATCCCGCAATAATCCGCCACGTCATAGCCGAAGTCCGCCATAGGTGACGGAAATATCGGCGAAAGCCAGATTGCGTCAACGCCCAGATCGACCAGATAGTCCAGGCGGTTCTCGATGCCGCGAAGGTCGCCGATGCCATCGCCATCACTGTCCTGAAACGACCAGGGGTAGATCTGGTAGAGGACGGCCGATTGCCACCAGGGGCGCTTGGTCATGCGAACAAGCCCTTGGAAAGGCGGGTCATGCGGCAGGCGAGATCGGCCTCGCCGCTCGCCACCAGATAATGCTCGCCCATATCGATCATGCCCGTCGAAAACACGACCGGCGTCGGCAGATACATCTGGTGCGCGATCGAGGCGGTCAGGTCGGGTGCGGCCTCCAGGATAGGCCGATCATCGGCGAGGTGCAGGATGCGGGTCGGGTCGTCCTTGTCGAACAGTGCCCAAAAGCTGCGATAGATGCCGACGGAATCGCGCCGCTCTACGCCGTGATAGAGCGTCAGCCACCCACGCTCTGTCAGGATCGGCGGCGTGCCACCCCCCACCTTCATCGCCGATACGGAGTCCTTGCGCGCGCGAATGCCAGGTGCCTCCAGGGGCTTCCAGTGGTAACCATCGGGCGAGGTGGCGAAATTGATCGATGGGCCACCGACAAAGGGGCTTTCGTCGGGATAGGCGAAATAGACCTCGCCCAGCGGCCGGGTCAGTGCCATGAAGCGGTCCCCGACCAGCCCCTCGAAGAACAGCATATCCTTGTTCTGATGATCGAGGATGATCCCGGCGAGCCGATAGTCGAGGCCGTTGTCGGAAATATGCAGCGTCGTCGAATGCCGCTCGGCCGAGACGGAACAGGTCGTCATATACCATCGGTCGCCCACCCGGCTGATCCGGGCGTCCTCGACCCCATAATCCTGCCACGTCGCTGCCGGTTCGATGGCCTTGTCGTAATGGATCGCTACGATCGCCGAACCATCGGCCGAAAGTTCGACGGGCAACAACCAGGACAGGGAGGTCAGCGCCAATATGCGGTGGGCGCTGCCGCGAATGGCGAATTGGCGCGGGTCGGTCATATCGACCGCCGACAAGGGATAGCTGTTTAGGACATAGCCTTGCGCAGTCCAGCGGATTGCGCGGACATGATCGCCCTCGATGGGTTCGCTCAGCGCTTCGGCCACGCGAACCATCAGCAGGATGTTGCCATTCGCGAGCCGGGTCATCCCCGGATTGAAGGCGCCGAGCACATAGGTCGGCTCGGAAACGCCGCGTCGAAGCGGCGAATGGGAAAGGTCGACATCATCGGGGCGGAAGATCAGCAGATCGTCGGACATGGCCCGCCAACGCCCGCTCTCATCGCTGCGTTCCCGATGGAGATCGACCGAGTGCGGTCAACCGGCCGTCGCGACCTTCAGGAAGACGGACCAGCGATGCTCGAAAAACTGATCCGGCGTCATTCCGTTGAAGGGGTCGGGCAGATTGAACTGCATCCGGCGGCTGGGGCCATCGATCATGTCGGCCAGCAGGCTGAACAGCGCCAATGCGGTATCGTCCCGCCTCAACAGGCCTTCATCCTGCGACGCCTCGATACAGGCGATGATCGGATCGGCCATGACTCGATCCCAGGTCGCGAATCGGTCGCGCAGTTCCTCGGAGAAAATAGCCTCCGATGTCAGAAAGGCGAGGAATCTGACCGAATCGGGCTCTACGCAAAAAAAGAAGAACCGGCGCGCCGAATTCTTCAATCGCTCCAACGGATTGGACCCGCTATTGTCTTCCAGCATCGCCCGGTTCAGCCGGTCGAGGTCGCGCGTCACCACGGCGTCTAGCAATGCCATCTTGCCGGTGTAGCGCCGATAGATGGTATGCTTGCTAACCCCCACGGATAAAGCGATTTCCTCCATCGAGGTGCCTTCGATCCCGCGGCTACAGAACGCCTCTCGCGCACCGGAAAGAATGATATCGTCGATATGCTGAGCCTGCTCGCGGGTCGGGCGTCCGGCAGTCCGTTTGGTAACAGTCATGATCCCCCTTTGCGTCCTCCCACCAGATTGGTCAAATTTAATTGCACCTGCCCGTTGCTTTTTTGCAGGTGCGAGGTACAGGGGGTTCGAATGACTTAAACGTCATGTGCTTCAGGGAGTTTCACGGCGTGTCCAAATTTACCGTCCTGGGGTCGTCGCTTGCGATGGCATTGGCGCTGGCGGCGTGCGGGCAGGAAGCGTCGCAGCAGCAACAGGCTGCTCCGCCACCGCCCCTCGTCACCGCGATCACCGTCCAGTCCGCCGCGGTGCCAAACATCATCGAGCTGCCGGGCCGTATCGAGGCGATCCGCACGGCCGAAGTGCGGGCGCGAACCGACGGCATCGTCGAGGCGCGGCTCTACCGCGAAGGCACCGACGTTGCCGAAGGACAGCCGCTGTTCCGTATCGACCAGCGCGACTATCGCGCGCAGGTGCAGCAGGCCCAGGCCGCGCTGGCCCGGGCGGAGGCGGCGCGGGTCAATGCGGCGTCGATCGTGCGCCGGTATCAGCCGCTGGTGTCCGAACGGGCGGTTAGCGCCCAGGAATTCGATGCGGCCCAGGCCACGCTGCGTCAGGCCGATGCCAGCGTCGCCGATGCGCGCGCCGCCCTGTCGCGCGCCCAGCTGCAGCTGAGCTATACCATCGTGCGCGCGCCGATCGCGGGCCGGGTGGGGCGTGCGCAGGTGACGGAGGGCGCGCTGGTCAGCGCGACCCAGGCGACGCCATTGACCCAGGTCGACCAGATGTCGCCGATCTATGCGGTCTTCACCCAGTCGAGCGCCGCGCTGAGCGAATTGATCCAACAGGCCCGTTCAGGCGGTCTGGCGCTGCCCGACCTCTCGCATATCACCGTGCGTCTGACACTGGAGGACGGATCCGACTATGGCCCGACCGGGCAGCTCGACTTTGCCGGGCAGACCGTCGACCCGACGACGGGCAGCCAGCAGCTGCGTGCCCGCTTCCCCAATCCGACCCGGGCCCTGCTGCCCGGCCAGTTCGTTCGGGCGCATGTCAACGCCGGGACGATCCGCAACGGCATATCGGTGCCGCAGCGTGCGGTGCAGCTGAGCAATCAGGCAGCCTCCGTGATGGTCGTCGACGGATCGGGCACGGTCCAGGCGCGTCCGGTAACGCTGGGCGGACAGGTCGGCAGCAACTGGGTGATCCTGTCGGGGCTGAAGCCCGGCGAGAAGGTCATCACTGAGGGCTGGCAGAAAGTTCAACCCGGCCAGAAGGTCCGGATCGAGCAACCGGGGCAGCCCGGTGGCGCGCAGGCGCAGGGTCAGCCGGGTCAACAGCCCGCAGCGGCCCGCTGATCGCCGGAGTAGAGCATCATGAACCGCTTTTTCGTCTATCACCCGGTATTCGCCTGGGTGATCGCGCTCTTCATCGCCTTGTTCGGGGTGATTTCGCTGCGCCTGCTGCCGATCGAGAACTACCCCTCGGTCGCGCCGCCCGCGCTTAACCTGGCGGTCACCTATAACGGCGCCGATGCCGAGGTGATGGACCGTTCGGTGACCGCGGTCATCGAAAAGGAACTGAACGGCGTCGACAACTTCCTGTATATGGCGTCGACCAGCCGCTCCAACGGCACCGCGCAGATTACCGTCACCTTCAAGCCCGGCACTAACCTGGACGTGGCGCGCACCCAGATCCAGGATCGCCTCAGCCGCGCCGAGCCGCGTCTGCCGCAGGAGGTTCGCGCGCTCGGCATTCAGGTGACCGAGGGCTCGGCGGGCTTCCTGGAGGTCATCACGCTCAGCTCGAAGTCGGGTCAGACCAGCCCGGTCGCGATGGGCAACTTCGCCGAGAACAACATCCGCAACGAGCTGCGCCGTATCGAAGGCGTGGGCGATGTGCAGCTGTTCGGTTCGCCCTATGCGATGCGCATCTGGCTCGATCCTCAGAAGCTGGCCGGGTACAACCTGTCGGCCTCCGAAGCGCTGGCCGCCGTGCAGGAGCAGAACAGCCAGACCGCCGGTGGTTCGATCGGCGCGCAGCCGCTGACCCGCACGGCCGAGTTCACCGCGCAGATCATCACCCAGAACCGTTTCGCCACGCCGGAGCAGTTCCGCCAGATCATCATCCGCGCGAACCCCGACGGTTCGGCGGTTCGACTGGGCGACGTCGCGCGGGTCGAGCTGGGCAAGGACAATTACGGCTTTCGCCTCACCCTGAACGGCAAGGAGACCGTCGGTCTGGCCGTCCAGCTGGCGAGCGGCGCAAACGCCCTGGCGACGGCCGACGCGGTGTCGGCCAAGATGAAGCAGCTCCAGTCGAGCTTCCCCGCCGACGTGACCTGGAGCGTTCCCTTCACCACGACGCCGTTCATCACCGCTTCGGTCGACAGCGTGATCCATACGCTGGTCGAGGCGATGATCCTCGTCTTCCTGGTGATGTTCCTGTTCCTCCAGAACTGGCGCGCCACGCTGATCCCCGCGATCGTCGTTCCGATCGCTCTGGGCGGCGCGTGCATCGGCCTGCTCGCCTTCGGCTTCTCGATCAACACGCTGTCGTTGTTCGGCATGGTGGTGGCGATCGGCATCCTGGTCGACGACGCGATCGTCGTCGTCGAGAATGTCGAGCGTATCATGTCGGAAGAGGGGCTGAGTCCCCGCCGCGCGACCGTGAAGGCCATGGGGCAGATTACTGGCGCGATCATCGGCATCACGCTGGTACTGGTCGCGGTGTTCATCCCAATGGCGTTCTTTCCGGGCTCGACGGGCGGCATCTACCGTCAGTTCTCGGTGACGCTGGCGGTGTCGATCTTCTTCTCGGCGGTGCTTGCGCTTACGCTGACGCCTGCGCTGTGCGCCACGCTGCTGAAGCACGAGGACGCGCATACGGAGGACCGCCCCGAGCCCAAGCCCGGCGTGCGCGGCCTGCCGCAGCGCTTCTTCAACTGGTTCAACGACAAGTTCGGCCGGGGCACGGAAAAATACACAGGCGGCGTGAAGCGGATGATGTCGCGGCCGGTGCGCTGGCTGGCGGTATTCGCCGTGGTCGTCGTCATCACCGGCGTGATGTTCACCCGCATCCCCGGCGGCTTCCTGCCGACCGAGGATCAGGGCTATATCTTCGTGTCCTATGACGCGGCGCCCGGCGCCACGCTGGAGCGGACGGGCGAGGCGATCACCAAGGTCGAGAAGTTCCTCCATGCCCAGCCGCAGGTGTCCGACATCGTGTCTGTCGCGGGCTTCAACTTCTTCGGCCAGGGGCAGGCGGCGGGTATCTCGTTCGTCAACCTGAAGCCATGGCATGATCGTCCCGGCAAGGAGAACAACTCGACGACGCTGGTCGGCAAGACGATGGGCTTCGTCCAGTCGATCCCGGAGGCGACCATCTTCGCGCTCGACCCGCCGCCGATCCAGGCGCTGGGCAATGCGACGGGCTTCTCGATGAAGATCGAGGACCGCTCGGGCCTGGGTGCTGCCGCCTTGCAGCAGGCGCAGGGCGCGATCCTGGCCAAGGCGTCACAGGACAAGGCGCTGATGGGCGTCCGTCCGGAAGGCCTGGGCCCGGCGCCGCAGCTCTATGTCGATATCGACCGTATCCAGGCGCGTGCGCTGGGGCTCCAGATCGCGGATGTGAACCAGACGCTGTCGATCGCTTTCGGCTCGGCCTATGCCAACGATTTCGTCCGCGAAGGCAATGTCTTGCGCGTCTATCTTCAGGCCGATGCTCCGCAGCGCATGTCGCCTGAGGACGTGCTGGCGCTGCGTGTCCGCAATACGCAGGGCAATATGGTACCCTTCTCGGCGTTCACGAAGGTGCGCTGGCAGAACGGGCCGCAGCAGCTGGAGCGGTATAACGGCTATCCGTCGCTGACCGTGTCGGGCATGGCCGCACCCGGCCAGTCGACCGGCACCGCGCTGAAGCACATGGAACAGATCGCGCGCGAAGTGATGCCCGCGGGCATGAGCTTCGAGTGGACCGGCACCGCCTATGAGGAGCAGCAGGCGGGTGGCCAGATCGGCCTTCTGCTCGGCCTGTCGCTGATCGTGGTCTTCCTGCTGCTGGCGGCCCTGTACGAAAGCTGGGCGATCCCGTTGGCGGTGTTGCTGGTGGTCCCGTTCGGCGTGCTGGGCGCGGTGTTGATGACCATCTTCCGGGGCTTCTCGGCGGACGTGTACTTCAACGTCGGGCTCATCACGATCATCGGTCTGGCGGCGAAGAATGCGATCCTGATCGTCGAGTTCGCCATTGAGGACGAGGAAGGGGGACGCACTCCCTTCGAGGCGACGGTCGAAGCTGCGCGGCAGCGTCTGCGCCCGATCCTGATGACCAGCCTTGCCTTCATCCTGGGCATGGTGCCTCTGTTCATCGCGAGCGGTGCGGGCGCAGCCAGCCGCCGTGCGGTCGGCACCGGCGTCATGGGCGGGATGATCGCGGCCACCGCGTTCGGCATCTTCTTCACGCCGGTCTTCTATATCGCGGCCAAGAAGTGGCTGGCGCGCGAGCACGACCATGAGGCGGCGGATGCCGAGGAGGAAGCGCGCGAAGGTGAGGCACGAACCCGCGAAGAGGAGGGCCCGGCCCATGCATAAGGGTATTTCCCGTGCGACCGCCGCATTGGCGCTGACCAGCGCGCTGGCGGGCTGCAATCTGGCGCCGAAATATCATCAACCGATCGCCCCCGTTTCCGCCACCTATCCGGAAGCGGTGCGCGGCACGCGGACAGCGGCCGAGATCGGCTGGCGGGAGTTCTTCGCCGACGAGCAGCTCAAAGCCTATATCGCCGCCGCACTTGCCAACAATCGCGACCTCGCCCAGGCGGTGGCGCGGGTGGCGCAGGCGCGGGCCCAGTATCGCATTCAGGATGCGCAGCGCCTTCCGGCGCTGGACGCCACGGCGGGGGCATCGCGCACTCGCGTGCCGCTCAACTCGCTGGGTTTCGGCAACGCGATCCCGGGGGCGGGCAACGCCGACAACCCGACCTCGATCACCTACAACCAGTTTTCGCTGGGCGCGCGGGTGTCGAGCTTCGAGCTGGATTTCTGGGGTCGGGTGCGCAACCTAGCGGAAGCGCAGCGGCGGCAATATCTGGCGACGGTCGAGGCGGAGCGCGCGTTCCGCCTGTCGCTGGTGGGGCAGGTCGCCGCCACCTATCTCCAGATCCGCGCCGCCGAGGAGCAGATCGCGCTCGCCGAGCAGACCGTGACCAGCCGCCGCGACGGACTGGGCATCGCAAAGCGGCGGATGGATGCTGGCGTGACCTCCAGTGTCGATTATGACCAGGCGGCGGCCCTGCTGACCCAGGCGGAGACACAGCTGGCCGAGCTGCGCCGTACCGTCGCCCAGTCGCAGAACCTGCTGACCGTATTGGTCGGTGGCCCGATCACCGCCCCGCTTCCCACCGGGCGGCGTTTGAACGACCAGAACCAGTTCGCAGCAATCGAGCCGGGCCTGCCCTCCGCCCTGCTGGTCAACCGGCCTGACGTGCTTCAGGCTGAGCAGCAGTTGCTTGCCGCCAACGCCAATATCGGCGCGGCGCGGGCCGCGTTCCTGCCCAGCATCTCGCTGACCGGCTTGGCGGGCTTCGTCTCGCCCGCGCTGAGCAGCCTGATCGATGGCAATTCGCAGCAATATCAGGTGCAGGGCGCGGCCTTGCTCCCGATCTTCGACTGGGGACGGCGCAACGCGCAGTTGAAGCTCAGCCGGGCGCAGGCGGACGAACTGACCGCCGCCTATCAGCGCACGGTGCAGGGGGCGTTCCGCGAAGTGGCCGACGCGCTGGTCGCACGGCGTCGCTATGCCGAACAGATCGAGGCACAGACGCGCGCGGTGGACGCGCAACGCCGCCTCGCCCGCACCGCACGGCTGCGCTATACCAACGGCATCGCCATCTATCTCGAGGTGCTGGATGCCGAGCGCAACCTGTTCTCGGCCGAGCAGCAACTGCTGACGCTGCGCAGCGCCGCCCTTCAAAATGACGTCACCCTCTATGTCGCGCTGGGCGGTGGCCTGCGCGAGACCGGGGCGGCGTCGACGGTTCCCGCGTCCGGCTAAATCCCCGAACCCCCGGCCGACGCGGTTGAGCGAGGGGCGTACGGGATTCTCCCCCCGTGCGCCCCTTTGCTTTGTCTGACGAAGCGCCTAACCGGCGGATGATGCAACAGGAGCGCGATATGACGGGCTGGACGATCGGTATCATCGGCGGCTCCGGCCTCTACGCGATCGACGCGCTGGAGGATGTCGAGACGCTGGTGCTCGATACGCCGTGGGGCGCTCCGTCCGACACGCTGGTGCGCGGGCGGATCGGGGGCGTACGCTTCGTCTTCCTCCCCCGCCACGGCCGGGGACACCGCCTGTCGCCGACCGAGGTAAACGCGCGCGCCAACATCCATGCGTTGAAGCAGGCCGGGTGTACCGACATTCTGGCGATCTCCGCGATCGGGTCGCTGCGCGAGGAACTGCCGCCCGGCCATTTCGTCGCGGTCGACCAGTTCATCGACCGGACGGTGCACCGCGACACCAGTTTCTTCGGCGCGGGGCTGGTCGCGCATGTTTCGATGGCCGATCCGGTATGTCCGCGCCTGTCGACCCTGGCGGCGCAGGCGGGCGAGCGGGCAGGGGCATCGATGGCGCATGGCGGTACTTATCTCGCCATGGAGGGGCCGCAATTCTCGACCCGTGCGGAAAGCCATCTCTATCGCCAATGGGGGGCGGACGTGATCGGCATGACCGCAATGCCGGAGGCCAAGCTCGCGCGCGAGGCAGAGCTTCCCTATGCGCTGATCGGCATGGTCACCGACTATGATTGCTGGCGCGAGGATGAGGCGCATGTCGAGGTCGGTACGATCCTCGCACAGCTGCATCGGAACGCAGCGACCGCACGGGCGCTGGTCGCCGAACTGGCGGCGATGCTGCCGGAAAAGCGCACCGCCTCGCCGATCGATACCGTGCTCGATCAGGCGCTTATCACCCATATCTCGCATGTGGACCGGGCCAAGGCGGAAAGCCTTGGGCCGGTCGTATCGCGGGTGCTCGCCGCGCGGGGCGGTTGAGGATCAGTCCTCGACGATCGGGCTGTTCCTCGCCGTCCCCCGCATCCGCCCGGCCGGTTCGTCGCGGCCGGGCGCCTGAATTTTAGAAGCGGAAGCTCAACCACCCGGCCCAGAAGTCCGAGCTTTTCAGATTGGCCCGCTGCAACACGGTGTCGGCCTTGAAATGTTCGTAACGGCCGACGAACGATAGACGCGGCGTGATCGTCCAGGTTGCCTGCAAGCGGGCGACCTCGGCAACCTTCTTGCCACGCACATTCTGCGTACCCGCCCATGCCGCGCCGCTTGCACGGTAAACGGCATCGAACTCGTCCGGCCGCCAGGCAAAGCCGTATTCGGTCGCCAGACGCACGCCCTTGATCGGCGTGAAGGTGAAGTTCGGCGCGGCGTACAACAGGTTCGTCGGTGTCAGGAACAGGCCGTAGCTGTAATAGATGTTGTTGCCGAACAGGCCGTTGGTCGTGTTTAGTTCACCCGTACGCTGATAGGCACCGCCGCCCGAGCCATAGTCGACATGGACGCCGACGCGCGGCGCGTCGGGCTTTTTGCCCAGGCGATAGGTCTGGGCGATGAAGGCCTGCCACGCCTCGATCGGGCGATTGTTGAACGTCCCGCGCTGATTGTTGACGGTCCAGTCGACATTGACCGGCCCGACATCGCCATAGGCGTGGAGACCCAGGAAATAACGTTCCTCCAGCCCCGTCGTCGGCCCCCAGACGGCTCGACGGTTGCGCAGCCGCCAAATGAAGGGATCGAGATACAGCTTCGAGCCGCCGAACAGCTTGGGCGAAAGACGGAAGCCGAAGGTCGCGCCCGTGAAGCGCACGTCGGGGTTCGTCTTGTCGTCGCTGATGCCCTTGAAGCCATAGGTGACGTAATTCAGGTCGAACACGTCGATCCGGGCATCCTTGCCACGGGCATAGGCCCGCACGCCGTCGAGGACGAAATACAGCGTGTTGTTGTCGCGGCCGACGGTCAGCAGCTGCGGCCCGTCGAAGAATTCCTGACGACCGGCACGGACGCCGACGTCCAGGCCCAGGGCCTTGCCCTTCACTTCGGCGAAAAGCTGCTGCACGGCCAACTGGTTGCGCAGGTTGCCACCTGGCGCGCCCAGATTGATGCCCTGCAATTCCGCCCGGCCCAGTTCGCCAAAAACGCGGAAATGATCGCCGAGATGAACGTCGGCGCCGCCAACGATGCGGGCGATGTCCTGACGTTGTTGCTGCACTTCACGCAAATTGGGGTTGGTGGTGATGTTGACGCGGGTGCGCAGCTCGCCGGAGAAGGTCACATAGGACTTGCCGTCCTCCGTCAGCTTCACGCATTTCAGCGCATCGATGACATCGTCGCGCTTGGCCGGATCGCAATATTGGCGCCAGTCCTCGGCCCAGCGCGACTGGTTGTAGCCGCCCACGGTGTTGCCATCGCCCGCCGCGCTGGTGGGATACGCGGTGCTGGCAGGGCTGGCGGGCTCTGCGGCGGCCTTCGGGGTGAAGGTCTGCGCCATCGCCGGGGAAACGGCGACCCCCATCGCCGACACCATCGCGGTGCCAGCAAGCCATAGAAACTTCATGATAATCCCCCTCGATCGAACCAATCTGTCGTCGCTTCGACTGCTCTATAGCATCCTGGTAAACAAAAACCCGGCCGATGGGAGCGGCCGGGTCATGTCGGGATGCGGATCAGGCGATGGCGGGCTGAACGGTAGTGGCGGGCGCAGTCAGGACCGGCTTGCCGCTCAGCGCGGCGTCCAGCGCCTCCTTGTCGAGCGCTCCTTCCCAACGTGCGACCACGACGGTGGCGACGGCGTTGCCGATGAAGTTGGTCAGGCTGCGGCATTCCGACATGAAGCGGTCGACACCGAGGATCAGCGCCATGCCCGCGACCGGCACGTCCGGCACGATCGAGAGGGTGGCGGCGAGGGTGATGAAGCCCGCGCCGGTGACGCCTGCCGCGCCCTTGGACGAGAGCATCGCGACGAGGAGGAGGGCTAGCTGCTGGCCCAGCGAGAGATCGACACCGCAGGCCTGGGCGATGAACAGCGCGGCCAGCGTCATGTAGATGTTGGTGCCATCAAGGTTGAAGGAATAGCCGGTCGGCACGACCAGGCCGACGACCGACTTTTCGCAACCGGCCTTCTCCATCTTCACGAGGAGGTTGGGCAGGGCGGCTTCGGACGACGAGGTGCCGAGGACGAGCAGCAGCTCGGCCTTGAGGTAGCGGATCAGCTTGAGGACCGAGAAGCCATTGGCGCGGGCGATGGTGCCCAGCACGACGACGACGAACAGGATCGAGGTGAGGTAGAAGGTCGCGACGAGGGCACCCAGATTGACCAGGCTGCCGACGCCGTACTTGCCGATGGTGAAGGCGATCGCGCCGAAGGCACCGATCGGGGCGGCACGCATCAGGATGCCGACCATGCGGAAGACGACGACGCTGATCCGCTCCAGGCTGTTGAGCAGCGGACGCGCGGGATCGCCGACCAGAGCCATTGAGATACCGAACAGGATCGCGACCATCAGGACCTGGAGGATGTTGCCCTGGGTGAACGCACTGATCAGCGTGTCGGGGATGATGCCCAGCAGGAAGCCGGTCACGGTCGTGTCATGGGCCTTGGCGGTATATTCGGCGATCGATCCGACCTTCAGGGTCGAGGGATCGATGTTCATGCCCGCGCCCGGCTGGACGACGTTGGCGACGATCAGGCCGACGATCAGCGCGAAGGTCGATACGGTGATGAAATAGAAAAAGGCCTTGCCAGCAACGCGTCCGACCGAGCCGAGTTCGCGCATCCCGGCGATGCCGGTAACGACGGTAAGGAAGATGACGGGGGCGATAATCATCTTCACTAGCTTGATGAAGGCATCACCGATCGGCTTGAGCGATTCACCGAAGCTCGGCCAGAAATGACCGATGATCGCGCCCAGCGCGATGGCGAACAGGACCTGGACGTACAGGTGGGACCAGACACGCGCCCGCCGGGGCGTCTCTGCTACGGCATAATCTTGTGCGATCATGGCTTTTCAGCATCCTCTACAAAAAAGTGGGCCGGACGCGGTGGGCCGCGCTTCCGAATTGCCGTGAGTGTGCGGAATGCCGCCGATCATTACAAATTTCCTAAATGGGGCGATAACATATTGATAACTCTATCATTAAATGCCGACCCCAGCTGTCTGAGCGCGAAAATCCGCATGGCGCTCCGGGCTGGGTTGCGATAATCCGCACAGATGCAAGTTTCGCCCTTACCTGGTCGCACGTATCTGCGTCGCTTTGCCTTGCCGCTGATCGTCGTCGTGCTGCTGACCGTCGCGGCCGGGTCGCTGTTGCGCTTCTATGCCCATCGGCAGGCGGTGACGGGGCTCCGCGATGACGCCGCACGCATCGCCCGGCAGGAGGAGCGGCTGCTCAACAGCGAGTTGCAGCGCTTCCGACTGTTGCCGATCGTGCTGGTAGAGTATCCGGATGTCCGCGACGCGCTGCGCAACGGATCGGTTGGCGCGGCCGAACGGCTGAACGAGAAACTGCGTGGCCTAGCCGAGCGAACCGGCGCCCCGGTCATTTATGCGATCGATCGGCATGGCCGGACGGTCTCCGCATCCAATGCGGGGCAGGCGGACAGCTTCGTCGGGCGGGACTATGGCTTTCGGCCCTATTTCCGACAGGCGATGCGCACCGGCACCGCCGAATATTTCGCGCTGGGCAACACCAGCCACCGGCCCGGCCTGTTCCTGGCGCGTCGCATAGGTCCGGCCTCGGACCCCGATGGAGTCGTGGTGGTCAAGGTCGAGTTCGCCCGCATCATCCAGGCCTGGGCCAGCGATGCGGGGCAGACGCTGTTGCTCGACGACCATGGCGTCGCCGTAGTCACGACCGATCCGGCCGCCGAGTTCACGCTGACCCGTCCGTTGCCCCCTGCGGCGCAGGCCGCGATCCGGCAGAGTCAGCAATTCGGCGATATTGCGCTGCGCCCCGGTCCTTTTCGGATCGCGAATGGGGATGCGATCGATCGCGACGGCGTTCGCTATGTCGTCGGTCTGGTACCCGCGCCGCTCCCCCGGTGGCAGCTTGTCCATATCCTGCCGTTCAAGCCCGCATTGAAGGAGGCCGATGGCTGGGTCCGTTCGGTGACGGCGCTGATCGCGGTCGGACTGATTGGGCTTACCTTGCTTGCCATCTGGCGGCGGACACGCGCCGAACGCGCGTCACTCGCGCGCGAGGCGCTGGAACAGGAGGTCGCGCGTCGCACCGCCGAATTGCGTGCGACCAATGACCAGCTGACCGTCGAGATCGCCGAGCGGATCCGCGCCGATCAGCGTTTCCGCGCCGCGCGCGAGGAATTGGCCCAGGCGAACAGACTGGGCTCGCTAGGCTCGATCACGGCGGGCGTGGCGCATGAGATCAACCAGCCGGTGGCGGCGATCCGCACGCTGGCGGACAATGCCCGCACCTTCCTGTCACGCGACAAGCCCGACAAGGCGGCGGGCAATCTGGCCACCATCGTCGAGTTGACCGAGCGGATCGGATCGATCGTCCAGGAAATGCGGCGCTTCGTCCGGCGTGGCACCCATGGACTGGGGCCGGTGTCGCTCGATGCGGTGCTGGACGGAACCATGCTCCTGATCGGCGACCGTTTTCGCACGGCTGGGGTCGCGTTGGAGCGTCCCCGTGTCGGGGCGCTGCCGCAGGTCGTGGCCGGGCGGATCCGGCTAGAACAAGTGCTGGTCAATCTGCTTCAAAATGCACTGGATGCCGTGGCCGAGACGCCCGCTCCCCGCGTGCGGCTGACTGTGGTGGAGCATAACGATGGGGTCGAGCTGACCGTGGAGGATAATGGCCCCGGCCTCGATCCGGCGATCGCGACAGAGATTTTCACCCCCTTCGTGACCGGCAAGCCCGATGGACTGGGACTGGGCCTTGGGATTGCGCGGGATATCATGACGGAGTTTGGCGGCATGCTGGAAACCATCCCCTCTGCGCTGGGCGGCGCGGGCTTTCGCTTGAGGATGCGCCGGGCATGAGCGAGACGCTGCGCGTTCTGCTGGTCGATGACGACACGGTGCTGCGACAGGCGCTGGCCCAGTCGTTCGAGCTGGCGGGGATCGATGTCGAGGCGCATGGCGATCCGCTGGCGGCGCTGGCGACGATCACCGCCGATTTCCCGGGCATGGTCGTCTCCGACATACGGATGCCGGGAATCGACGGGATCGAGCTGTCGAAGCGAGTCGCCGCCATCGATGCGGAAATTCCGGTGATCCTGATGACGGGCCACGGCGACGTACCGATGGCGGTCGCGGCGCTGAAACAGGGCGTCCATGATTTCGTCGCCAAGCCCTTCGCCGCCGATCATCTGATCTCCAGTGCCGAGCGCGCGCTTGAGATGCGGCGGCTGGTTCTCGACAATCGCCGTCTGCGCCAGGCGGCGGAGGACGCGCAGGGCGCCTACCCTCTGATCGGGGAGACGCCGGTCATGATGCGATTGCGCGATACGGTGCGACAAGTGGCGCAGGCGGATGTCGATGTGCTGGTCGAGGGCGAGACGGGCACCGGCAAGGAACTGGTGGCGCTGCTGCTCCATCGTTGGAGCGCGCGCCGGACGCGCCCCTTCATCGCGGTCGACTGCGCCGCCCTGCCCGAGGCGATCGCCGAGGACGAGCTGTTCGGCCAGGCGCATGGCCGGACTCCGGGGCGGATCGCGGCGGCCAATCGCGGCACGCTGTTCCTCGACGAGTTGGACAGCATGGCACCCGCTCTCCAGGGACGGATGCTGCGCGTGGTCGAGGAGCGGGAGGTGCGCGCGATCGGGGCCGAGGACCCGCAGTCGCTGGACCTGCGCATCGTTGCCGCCGCCAAGTCCGACCTGGCTCGTGCGGTCGAGGAGGGGCGGTTCCGCGCCGATCTGCTCTATCGGCTGGACGCCGTGCGGCTGCGCGTTCCGCCCCTGCGGGAACGGCGGGCGGACGTGCCGCTGCTGTTCGCGCATTTCCTGCGCGAGGCGGCGGAGCGGTTCGGTCGCCCGGTGCCGATGATCGACGGCGGGATTCAGGCGCGACTGCTGTCGCACGATTGGCCCGGCAATGTTCGAGAGGTACGCAACTATGCCAACCGTGTCGCGCTGGGCCTGTTCGGCGAAACCCGTGATGCGGGTGATCCGCTTCCCTTGCCAGAGCGCGTCGAGCAGTTCGAGGGCGCGACGATCCGCAGCGTGCTGGAGGAGGTGGCAGGCGACGTCCGCGCCGCGCTGGCCATCCTCGGCATCCCGCGCAAGACCTTTTACGACAAGGTTGCGCGGCACGGCATCGACCTGAACGCTTATCGACCCAATCGCGCTTGACGTTGCGGCGGGCGCGGACGAGCATGACGGCCACGACACCGATCGACGGTGCGGGGCTTGGGAGAATGCCATGGAGGATGCCGCAGCCCGTCTGGCAAGCGATGCGCGCTATATCGCGCTGGTTCGCAGGCGAGGGCGCTTTACCACCGTCCTGACGGTCATCATGTTGATCGTCTATTTCGGTTTCGTCCTGACCATCGCTTTCGACAAGGCGTTGCTGGCCCGGTCGGTCAGCGGCGGCGCGACGAGCTGGGGCATTCCGGTCGGGCTGGGCGTGATCGCGCTCGCGATCGTGCTGACCGGCCTGTACGTCTGGCGCGCCAATCGCGATTTCGACCCCGCGATCGAAGCCCTGCGGGCGGAGTATGGTGCATGAGGTGGGCGCGCGTTGCGCTTTCGGCATCGCTGGCGTCCCTGCCGATCACCGCGGCGGAGGCGCATGCGATTGGCCCCGCCGTCCAGCAGGCGACGAACTGGACCGCGATCGGCATGTTCGCCGCCTTCGTCGCGCTCACGCTGGCCATTACCCGCTGGGCCGCGCGGCGGACGCGCACGGCCTCCGATTTCTATACGGCCGGGGGCGGGATCACCGGCTTTCAGAACGGACTGGCGATCGCGGGCGATTTCATGTCCGCCGCATCCTTCCTGGGCATATCGGCGCAGATTTACGCCGATGGCTATGACGGGTTGATCTATTCGATCGGCTTCCTCGTCGGCTGGCCGATCCTGTTGTTCCTGATGGCCGAGCGTTTGCGCAATCTGGGACGATTCACCTTTGCCGATGTCGCCTCCTTCCGCTTCGCGCAGACGCCGGTGCGGATGGTCGCGGCCTGTTCGACGCTCCTCGTGGTGCTGTTCTACCTGATCGCGCAGATGGTCGGGGCCGGGCAGCTGATCCGCCTGCTCTTCGGGCTGCCTTATGGCTATGCGGTCGTCATCGTCGGCGTGCTGATGACGATGTACGTCCTGTTCGGCGGCATGACGGCGACGACCTGGGTGCAGATCGTCAAGGCGATGATGCTCCTCGGCGCGGCGAGCTTTATGGCAATCGCGGTGCTGGCGCGGTTCGGGTTCAGCCCCGAGGCGCTTTTCGCGCGCGCGGTCGAGGTGAAGACGGCGCTGGCCGCCCTGGCGGGTGCGGGGCCGGACGAGGCGGTGGCCACGGGGCGGGCGATCATGGGGCCGGGTGGATTCATCAAGGACCCCGTCTCCGCCATCTCGATCGGCGCCGCGCTGATGTTCGGCACGGCGGGCCTGCCGCATATCCTGATGCGTTTCTTCACCGTGCCCAATGCCAAGGCGGCCCGCAGCTCGGTGCTCTGGGCGACCGGCTGGATCGGTTATTTCTATATCCTGACCTTCGTGATCGGTTTCGGCGCGATCGTGCTGGTCGCGACCGATCCGGGCTTCCTGGACGCAGAGGGGGCGCTTCGCGGCGGCAGCAACATGGCCGCGATCCACTTGGCGCAGGCGGTCGGGGGCAATTTGTTCCTGGGCTTTATTTCGGCAGTGGCGTTCGCGACGATCCTTGCGGTGGTGGCGGGCCTGACCCTGTCGGGCGCTTCGGCGGTCAGTCATGACCTCTATGCGACGGTCATCAAGAAGGGGAAGGCGGACTCCGCCTCCGAGCTTCGTGTATCGCGGATCACGGTGCTGGCGCTGGCGGTCGTCGCCATTCTGCTGGGTATTCTGTTCGAGAAGCAGAATGTCGCCTTCATGGTCAGCCTGGCCTTCGCGCTGGCAGCTTCGGCCAATTTTCCGGTGCTGTTCCTGTCGCTGCTCTGGTCGGGCTGTACCACGCGCGGCGTCGTGGCAGGCGGCCTGGTGGGCCTGCTGACGGCCTTGGTACTGACCATCCTTTCGCCCGCCATCTGGGTGACCGTGCTGGGTCATGCCGCACCGATCTTTCCCTATGGATCGCCGACGATCTTCTCGATGCCGTTGGCGTTCCTGACGATCTGGCTGGTGTCTATCACCGATCGGAGTGGCCGCGCCGCCGTCGACAAGGCGGGTTATCCGGCGCAGCGTGTCCGTTCGGAGACGGGCATCGGCGCTTCCGGGGCGCTCGACCATTAAGGTCGTGTCCCCGCTGTCTCGTTACGGGGCAGCGGGGACAGTCGATCCAATATCGAGCTGCTGCCGAGACGGTGAACGAGACGTTAACAGGTTGCTATGAGACGCCGCCTGGTCCTGACCGATGACGCCGCCCGCCACCCCTTTCGGCGCTCGCTGCCGCCGTCCGTCCAAGGGCGGCGGAAGCAGGATGACGATCAGGACATTCGGCTGTTCGTGCTCAGCTTCACGGCCTTCTTCATCTGCATCTATACGTTCCTGTTCTGAACAGGCTCGACGTCGACCTCGCCGCAGGCGCGGTGCAAGAGAAGTGCCAGCCAGGCCGAGACCAGGCACATGCCCGCCACGACGAAGAGCATGTCCGATGACGACACGCCCGCCGCACTGATCGCGAAGGCGAGTACGGACCCGATCGTCATTGCAAAGCAATTCACGATATTGTTGGCGGCCACCGTGCGCGCCGTCTGATCCTTTTCGACCGTGGTGGTCAGGAAGGCATAAAGCGGGACCACGAACATGCCCCCGGTGGTCGCGATCGCCAGCAGCGTGGCAAGGATACCGATCGCACGCGGTTCGGCCAGAAACGCCTGCCAGCTATACAGGCCGCCGCCCGCCGCCGGGGTCCAGTTGCGGCAAAGGAAGGAAAACAGGACGACGAACGCGCCCATGGCGATCACCGACATCGGCGAATAGCGCGCCGAAATCTCGCCCTTCAGCATCGTGTTGATGACGACCGACCCGATCGCCACGCCGATCGAGAAGATGGCGATCGCGAGGCTGGCGACTTCCTTGTCGGCCGTCAGCACATTCTTCACCAGCGGCGGGAAGATGATGATGAGGACCGCACCGATCGTCCAGAAGAAGCTGATCGCGATGATCGCCAGGAACAGGCGGCGGATATGCAACGTCGCGGAGATCAGCCGCCAGGATGCGGTAAAGGGATTGTAGTTGAGCTTGAGCGGCGGCCCTTCGCGTGGGGCGGGAGGCACCTGACGACCGATGAACCAGCCGATGACGGCGACCACCAGCACGCCGATCGCCGCCGCCTCGATCGAAATCCAGCCCGCCGCGACCGTGCCGAGCAGGATCGCCAGATAGGTCCCGGCTTCGACCAGGCCGGTGCCGCCCAATATGTCCTCGGGCTCCAGATGCTGGGGCAGGATGGCGTATTTGATCGGCCCGAAAAAGGTCGAGTGGACGCCGAGCGCGAGGACGGTGCCCAGCATCAGGGACAACCCGGCCGTCGTATATCCCGCCTTGGCGATCAGCAGACCGGCCGCACCGACCAGCATGATGCCGATCTCGACCGTCTTGACGATGCGGATGATGCGCGCCTTGTCATGGCTGTCCGCCAATTGCCCGGACAGCGCCGACAGGAAGACGAACGGCAGGATGGCGGCGCCGGTCGCCGCGCAGTTGAAGTAGAATTCGGAATGGGGGTCGGTGAAGATCGCATAGGTCGCGAACAACACCATCGACGTCTTGAACAGGTTGTCGTTGAAGGCGCCGAGAAACTGGGTGGCAAACAGCGGCAGGAAGCGTCGCTGTTTGAGTAGCCCGAGGGCATTGAGCATATCGAAAAATGGCCCGATCGTGGCAACAGGATGACACCAACATAGCTATGCGTACCCGTATCGCCAACCGCTTAAAGCGGTTTGTCATGGGCGAACGAGCGGTTAGAAGGCGACATGCTGACGCTGCCCAACCTGTTAACGCTATCGCGAATCCTGGCCGTGCCGCTGCTCGCGGGGCTGTTGTGGCAACCGGACTGGGCGCTGGGTTACGGCATCGCCTTTGCGCTCTATTGCCTGATGGGCATCACCGATTATTTCGACGGCTATCTTGCCCGCGCGCAAGGCGCCGTGTCGAAGCTCGGCGTCTTCCTCGATCCCATCGCCGACAAGATCATGGTCGCCTCGGTCATTCTGGTGCTGGTCGCCGTGCAGGTGCTGAGCGGGTTGAGCGTCGTCGCGGGCCTCGTCATCCTGCTGCGCGAGATCGCGGTGTCGGGCCTTCGCGAATTTCTCGCGCAGTTGCAGGTGTCGGTACCCGTTTCACGCCTGGCCAAGTGGAAGACGACGCTGCAGTTGATCGCGCTCGGCGGCTTGATCCTCGGCGGGGCGCTGCCGGGCTGGCCCTGGTTGCACGAGGCGGCACTGGCCGCGCTCTGGGCGGCGGCGGTGCTGACGCTCGTCACCGGCTGGGACTATCTGCGCGTCGGCCTCAAGCACATGGATAGCTGATGACGTTGACGATCCTGTATTTCGCCTGGGTCCGCGAGCGGATCGGGCAGGCCGAAGAGACGGTGACGCTGCCCGACCATGTGGCGACGGTCGGCGATCTGGTGGCTTGGCTGGCTACGCGCGGGGGTGGCTATGCCGAGGCGATGGCAGAGCCCGAGCGGCTGCGCGCGGCGGTGGACCAGAATTTCGTCGGCCTCGATGCGGCGATAGGACGTGCTCGCGAGGTTGCGATCTTTCCGCCGGTGACGGGCGGATGATCCGCATCCTGGTCTCGGCCGACCCCATCGATCTTGCTGACGAAATGGCACGGATCGAGGGGCAGGATGCCGGTGCGGTGGCCAGCTTCTGCGGGCTCGTTCGGGCCGATGACGGCGTCGATATCCTTGAACTCGAGCATTACCCCGGCGCGACCGAAGCCGCGCTCGACCGGATCGCGCATGAGGCCGCCGAGCGCTGGTCGCTTCAGGCGGCGACCATCGTCCACAGGGTCGGCCCGATGCGGCCGGGTGAGCGGATCGTACTGGTCCTGGCGGCCGCGCCGCATCGCCGAGACGCGCTGGACGCGTGCGCTTATCTGATCGATCGGCTGAAGACCGATGCGCCCTTCTGGAAGCGGGAGACGCGTGGCGGCGAGGCGCGTTGGGTCGAGGCACGCGAGAGCGACACGGCCGCCGCCGAGCGCTGGATCCCATAGAAAAAGGCGAGGCCGAAGCCCCGCCTTCCCGTGTTCCGGTTTGTGGCTTTTAACCGATCTTCGGCACATTGATGCCGTTGGTCAGGTGCACGACGCCGTTCGTCGCATCGACATCGGCCTTGTCGACATAGGCCTTCTGGCCGTTCACATCGGTCAGCATGATGTTGCCATTGGGGCCGAGTTGCGCCGTCAGCGGCTGGCCTGCCAGCGTGGTCAGCGTCGCGGTGCCGTTCCCGGCTGCGATCTGCGCCTTCAGCTGCTCGGCGGTCAGCTTGCCGGGTACCACATGATATTTCAGGATGGTCGCCAACGTGGCCTTGGCCTCCGGCTTGCTCAGCGTGTCGAGCGCGCCCGGGGGCATCCGGCTGAACGCTTCGTTGCTGGGCGCGAAGACGGTGAAGGGGCCAGGGCCGGACAGGTCGGCGGTCAGCCCAGCCGTCGCGACGAGCTTGGCCAGCGTGCTGCGATCCGGGGTGGCGGCGAGGATCTGGACGATGTTGCCGGTGGCAACCGGGGTTGCAGTCGCGGGCGCGGCCGGGGCTGCGGGCGCCGTCTGTGCGGGGGCGGGTTGCATCGGCGCGGTCTGCGCGATGGCGGCACCTGCGCCGGTCAGGGCGGTGGCGGACAGAAGGATGGCAAAGGTCTTCAACATGAAAGGCATACTCCCGTTCTTCTGGCGGCGGAGCGGGGTCGCGTCGCGCCGCATGGTGAAGGGCAGGTCGACCGTTCCTGACACGAAACGGCCGTCCCATCGGGAGTAACGCACTTAATCCAGTTTGGGTACCAAAACACCGTTGACGATGTGAATGACACCGTTCGCCTGAGGCATGTCACCCGCCTCGATATAGCTCTTGTTTCCACCGCTGTCGGTCAGCGTGATGACCGACTGGGTCATGCTGACGGTCAGCCATTCGCCTTGCACCGTCAGCAGCTTTGCGGTGCCGCCGCCCGCCGCGATCTTTTCCTGAAGATCGGCGATGCCGACAATGCCCGGCACCATGTGGAAGCGGATCAGCTTGACCAGCGAATCGCGGTTGGCGGGCTGGAGCAGCTCTTCCTGCACACCGGGGGCCAATCGGGCAAAGGCCTCGTTGGAGGGGGCAAACAGGGTATAGGGTCCGGGGCCTGCCAGCGTTGTTGCCAGGCCCGCCGCGCGGATCGCTGCGACCAGCGAGGACAGCGACGGCGTCGCGGTGGCGTTGTCCAGGATCGTCCGTGTTGGTACCATTGGCTGATCGGGCTGCGGCGCGGGCATCGTGACCGCAGGCGTGCTGGATGGAGCGGCAGGTGCCTCGCGCAGATTTCGTCCGCCTCCGCACGCGCTCAATCCGATCATGGCAATGAGCGGCAGAGCGGGGATCAGCCGCCGAGCATTATGGGTCATGGACGAAATCTCCTGAGGGTGGGATGAAATCGGAAGGGGTCAGGCCGCCTCGGCCAGAACTTGCGCGAGCAGGCGAAAATCCTTCTCGCGCGGGCTGGCGCGACGCCAGACGAGCGCGATCTTGCGCATCGCATTCTCGGCATCGAGCGGACGGGCGGTGATCTGGGTATTGTCCAATATGCCGGAACGAAGGGCCATCTCCGGCAGCATCGTCATGCCCAGCCCGTTATCGACCATCTGCACGATCGTGTGGAGCGACGTGCCCAGCATGGTCGCCTCGGCGCGCAGTTCGGGCCGGTTGCAGGCGGCCAGCGCATGGTCCTTCAGGCAATGCCCGTCCTCGAGAAGCAGCAAGCGGGCTTCATCGATTGCCGACGCCGGAATGGCCGCGGGCGGCGTCAGGTCCTCGTCGGTCGGGAAGGCGACGAACAGCCGGTCGTCGAACAACGGCTCGGCCGTCACCTCTCCGCAGGCATAGGGAAGCGCGAGCAGCACGCAATCGGTGCGCCCATTATGCAGCCGCTCGCACGCCGGGCCGCTCGGCTCCTCGCGCAGGAACAGCTTCAGGTCGGGATAGTCGCGGCGCAGGCGCGGCAGGATGCGGGGCAGCATGAACGGCGCGATCGTCGGGATCACCGACATCCGCATTTCGCCGGACAAGGGGCGCCCGGCGGCGCGGGCCATGTCGCCCAGTTCGTCCGCCTCGCGCAGGACGCGGCGCGCCTTGTCGGCGATACGCTCGCCCAACGGCGTGAAGCGCACGACCCGGCGGGTCCGCTCGACCAGCGTCACGCCGATCAGCGTTTCCAGTTCGCGCAGGCCCGCCGACAGGGTGGACTGGGTAACGAAACACGCATCGGCCGCCCGGCCGAAATGGCCATGGTCCTGCAAGGCCACCAGATATTGTAACTGTTTCAGGGTCGGTAGGTAGGTCGCGGCCATTGATCGTCTCAGTCGATTGCGATGTGACAAATAGCTTGTTGGATCAAAGGCGCCAGTCCCCATATCCGTCGCGACAACGAATACAGGCGGACCACCGTCGACGTTGCGAGAGGATGGCTGAAGCCCGATTTTTCAGAATGGAGGCTCATTGCCATGTTGACCGTTGGAGACAAGCTCCCCGCATTCACCGTTCCCGTCCAGCAGGGCACCAACGCGCTGCCCGCCGGCGAGACGATCAGCGACACCTCCTATGAGGGCAAGTGGAAGGTCCTGTTCTACTGGCCCAAGGACTTCACGTTCGTGTGCCCGACCGAGATCGTCGGCTATTCCGAGCTGAAGGGTGATTTCGAGGACCGCGACGCCGTGCTGATCGGCGCGTCGACCGACACCGCGCATGTCCACCTGGCATGGCGCAAGTCGGACCCGGATCTGGCGGCGGCCGATTTCCCTTGGATCGCCGACAATGGCCGCGTCCTGGCCGACGCGCTGGGCATCGTCGACAAGAATGAGCATGTCGCCTACCGCGCGACCTTCATCATCGATCCCGACAATGTCATCCAGCACGTCATGATCAACGGCCTGAACGTCGGCCGCAACCCGGCCGAGACGCTGCGTGTCCTCGACGCGCTGCAGACCGACGAACTGTGCCCGTGCAACTGGAACAAGGGCGACGACGTCCTCCAGCTCGCGGCCGAATAATCCTGTCGTCCGGGGGCGATGACGTCCCCGGACCTACCATTCCCGACGCCCCGGCGAGGGTTGCTGGTCCATGGCGGATCGGCGGCCCGGACTGGGGCGTCGTTTATCCGGAGCATACCCCCATGTCTCTCAAGGAATTTGCCGGGCAGCTGCCCGATTTCGCTAAGGACATCCGCCTGAACGTTGGCTCGCTGCTGAACGAGCCGGTGCTGAACGATCAGCGCAAGTATGGCCTGCTGCTCGCCTGCGCGCATGGTACCGGGCACAAGCCGCTGGTCGATGCTGCCGAGGCGGAATGCGCGCCCAAGCTGTCCCCCGAAGCCGCCAATGCGGCGCGCGCGGCGGCGGCGGTAATGGCGATGAACAACGTCTATTACCGCTTCACCCACCTGGCGGGGAACCAGGAATATCGCAACATGCCCGCCAAGCTGCGCATGAACGTAATCGGCGCACCGGGCATCGACAAGATCGATTTCGAGCTGTTCAGCCTGGCCGTGTCGGCGATCAACGGCTGCGGCATGTGCATCGATGCGCATGAGGCGGTGCTGAAAAAGGCCGGTGCCTCGGCCGAGATCATCCAGACGGCGGTTCGTATCGCGGCAGTCATGCAGGCCGTGGCCACCGTTCACTCGGCGATCGCGTAACAAACATCCTCCCCGGCACGGGGAGGGGGACCATGCGCAGCATGGTGGAGGGGGCTTGCGGCCAAGGACGTCCCTTGTGGAAGCCCCCCTCCGTTAGTCCTGCGGACTGCCACCTCCCCTTGCAGGGGAGGAGCCTCAGCCTTTGATGGCCTGATACAGTCCCCAGAGACTGGTCAGCGTCAGGATGATCCCGACCAGCGTCAGCAGGGTCCGCGCCGGAACCCGCTTCGCCAGCATGGCCCCGAACGGCGCCGCGAAGATGCCGCCGATCAGCAGCCCGACCGTCGCCATGGTGAAGGCACCCCAACCCAGCTGGGTAATGAAGGTCGCCGAGATGGTCGCGGTCAGGAAGAACTCGGCTGTATTGACCGTCCCGATCGTCGTGCGCGGCGCTGCGCCTTGGGCGAGGAGGTTGGACGTCACGACCGGCCCCCAGCCTCCGCCGCCCGCTGCATCGAGAAAACCGCCTATGAAGCCGAGCGGCTCGACCACCTTCGGCTCGCGCGTTGCCGCCTTGTGTCGCCAGGCGCGGATCAGCAGGTAGAGGCCGATGCCGGTCAGATAGGCGAGGATGAACGGCTTCACCACGGCCGCATCGATATTCGACAGGACATAGGCGCCCAGCGCCCCGCCGATCACGCCGGGGATCATCAGCCGCAGGAAAAGCCGCCAGTTGACGTTGCGATGGACCGCATGGCTGATTCCCGAAACGGCGGTCGTGAAGGTTTCGACACTATGCACTCCCGCCGAGGCTGCGGCGGGCGGTACGCCCAGGCTGATGAGCAGCGTGTTGGAGATCACCCCGAAGGCCATGCCCAGCGCGCCGTCGACGACTTGCGCGGCAAAGCCCACGGCGACGAACGGCAGGATGTGGATCAGTTCGCTGCTGGTCGGGTCCATCATGTCTCCTGTGCCTTGTGACCGACGGCCATGCCGCTTTGCAGGCAACGCTGCAACCGCGATAGAGTTTGCCTGTCCCCAAGCGAGGGTTGCGCAATCGGGGGTCGATCTGGATTTCGGCCAAGCCTATGCCTAAATGCGCATATCGCACCTGGGGACATGCTCATGCCGAGCCGATTGGCCGCTTATCTTGATTCGATCCGGGCCCGTGACCCCGCACCGCATTCGCGGGCCGAGATCCTGCTGTATCCCGGCGTCTGGGCGCTGGCCGGGCATCGGGTTGCGCATCGGCTGTACAAGTCGCGAGCCTTCTTCCTGGCGCGGCTGGTCAATCACTTCACGCGCTTCCTGACGGCGATCGACATCCATCCCGGCGCCACGATTGGGCGCAACTTCTTCATCGACCACGGCTTTGTCGTGATCGGCGAGACGGCCGAGATCGGCGACGATGTCACCATTTACCAGTGCGTGACGCTGGGTGGTACCAGCCCGGACAATGGGGTCGCCGGCAAGCGGCATCCGACTTTGATGGACGGGGCGATCGTCGGATCGGGCGCGCAGGTGCTGGGGCCGATTACGGTGGGTCCGCGCGCCCGTGTCGGCGCGAATGCCGTCGTGACGCGTGACGTGCCGGAAGGTGCGGTCATGGTCGGCATTCCGGCGCGTCCCACCATGGTCGAGGGCGGGGCGGCTCCCGAGCCGCGATTCGTCCCCTATGGTACGCCCTGTTCCGAGATGTTTGATCCGCAGACCCAGAAGATCGAGATGCTCCGCTGCGAGCTGGAGACGATGCGGCGACGGCTGGACGCAGCGCTGGCCGAGCGGGGCGACGAGCGCGACCGCGCCTGATGGGGATCGTACCCTTTCCCAAGGTGGCGGGACAGGTAGGGTTCGACCGCGCCGAGCTGACCCGCATCCTCGATCTTTATGGCCGGATGGTCGCGGCGGGCCATTGGCGCGACTATGCGATGGACATGGGGCGTGACGCGGCGATCTTCTCCGCCTTTCGCCGTGCGGCCGAACGGCCCGAGTTCCGGATCGAGAAGCGCCCGGCGCTGCGCAACCGTCAGGGCATGTGGGCACTGATCGGCGAGGGCGGCGCGGTGTTGAAGCGCGGGCATGAATTGGGGCCGGTACTGGCCCCGGTTGAACGGCGGTTGATGAAACTGGTCGAGGAATAATCCTCACCTAACGAAAAAGCGCCGGTCCCCGTTATAGGAACCGACGCCATTTCACATCCGGGTGATGGGCCGATTACTTGCCGCCACGCTGACGGCACTGGTCGTACTGACCCTTTTTGCAGATCGGATAGCTCTTCAGCGGAGCCGGGGCCGGATAGGCCTGTTCGGGGCTCGGCGCCTGCTTGAAGACGATCGGCGCGCCGGGCTGCGGCGGGGCTGCCATCGGCGGCTGCGCAGGCTGATAGCCGCCTGCCGTCATCGTGCCCGCGGTCGCCGCGGCATTGGCCTGCATCGAGCCCGAGGTGTCGGTCTGCGTCGTCGTCGTGTCCGTCTGGGTCGAAACGCCCGCCTGCATCCCCGCCTGCGCGGTGGTGTCGGTCTGGGTCTGCTGGGCCATGGCGGGCGCCGCCATCAGAGCGGTGGCGGCCAGAAAAACGAGCTTCATGCGAATCTCCTGTTCAGAAGCGCAAGTGTGTAAGCGCGTGGGGCAGAACGCCCGTCGCCGCACTTGGCTCCCTCGTTTCGCTTGCGACCCGATCCTGACCGCCTTTTCGGACGGGCGTCAGCCGCCCGCGTCGAGCGAATAGCCCGCCGAGCGAACCGTGCGGATGATGTCGGGCCTGTCGCCGATATTGATCGCCTTGCGCAGGCGGCGAATGTGCACGTCGACCGTCCGGCTTTCGATATCCGAGTCATGCCCCCACACCGCATCGAGCAGCCGCTCGCGCGAGAAGACCCAGCCGGGATGCTCCAGGAAATGCTTGAGCAGGCGGAATTCGGTCGGCCCGAGCGAGACGACCTCACCCGCGCGGCGGACCTTATGGCCGACCGTATCCATCTCGATATCGGCATAGGTCAGCGCTTCACCAGCCAGCGCCGGGCGAACACGGCGTAGCACCGCGCCGACGCGGGCGACCAGTTCGCGCGGGGAGAAGGGCTTGGTGACATAATCGTCCGCGCCCGTCTCCAGGCCCCGCACCCGGTCCTCTTCCTCGCCGCGCGCGGTCAGCATGATGATCGGCACATTCGCGGTTTCGGCCGAGCGTCGCAGGCGGCGGCAGACCTCGATCCCCGAAATCCCCTCGACCATCCAGTCGAGCAGGACGATGTCGGGCGTGCTTTCGCGTGCCAGCAGCAGCGCCTCCTCGCCGTCCGGGGTATGGGTGACCTCGAAATCCTCGCGCTTGAAATGGAAGACGAGCAGTTCCGCCAGCGCGGCATCGTCTTCGACCAGCAACATCTTTACGCGTGCCATGGTGCCTGTTCCCTCAAGAAGGCAAGGAGCCGCTGCGGTCACGCTCGCCCATTTGCGTGCCGGTGGCGGCGAAATAGACCATCTCCGCGACGTTGGTCGCATGGTCACCGATCCGTTCGAGATTCTTGGCGATGAACAGCAGGTGCGCGACCTTTCCGATCGTCTTGGGATTCTCGACCATGTGGGTGACGAGCGTGCGGAAGATGGAATCGTAGAAATCGTCGAGCGCATTGTCGCTGTCGCGGACCCGCACCGCCGCCTCGGCATCGCGTGCGGCAAAGGCGTCGAGCACGTCATGCACCATCGCCGAAGCGATCTTGGCCATGGCGGGCAGGATCGAGACGGGCTCGATTCGGTCCTCGCTCTCGATCATCGGTACGCGCTTGGCAATGTTCTTGGCATAGTCGCCGATGCGCTCGACGACGCTGGCGATCTTGAGGGCGGCGACCACCTCGCGCAGGTCGTTGGCCATTGGCGCCCGGAGCGCGATGGTGCGCACCGCCAGCCGCTCGACCTCCGCCTCGATCAGGTCGATCGCCTTGTCGTCCTCGCGAACCTTGCGCGCCAGTTCCAGGTCGGAGCGTTGCAGCGCCTTGATGGCATTGGCGATCGCCTCCTCTGCCAATCCGCCCATCTGGCTTATGAGCCCGCGCAGGCGGCCGATGTCGTTGTCAAAGGCTTTTACGGTGTGGTCCATGATCCTCGTCCTCAGCCGTAACGGCCGGTAATATAGTCCTTCGTCCGTTCTTCCTTCGGGTTCGTGAAGATGTCGGACGTCTTGCCGTACTCGACGAGCGTGCCGAGGTGGAAAAAGGCGGTTCGCTGCGAGACGCGGGCGGCCTGCTGCATGTTGTGGGTGACGATCGCGATGGCGTAGCGGCCGCGCAGGTCGTGGATCAGCTCCTCAATGCGGGCGGTCGCGATCGGGTCGAGCGCGCTGCAGGGTTCGTCCATTAGGATGACTTCGGGGTCGACCGCGATGGCGCGGGCGATGCACAGCCGCTGCTGCTGACCACCCGACAGCGCGGTGCCGCTTTCGGACAGGCGATCCTTGACCTCGTTCCACAGGCCCGCCCGGGTCAGTGACCGTTCGACGATCGCATCCATCTCGCTGCGGGAGGTCGCCAGGCCGTGGATGCGCGGGCCGTAGGCGACATTCTCATAAATCGACTTGGGGAAGGGGTTGGGCTTCTGGAATACCATGCCGACCCGTGCGCGCAGCTGCACCACGTCCATCTCGGGGGCGTAGATGTCCTGTCCGTCCAGCCGCACATCCCCCGACACGCGTGCCGAAGTGATCGTGTCGTTCATCCGGTTGAGCGTGCGCAGGAAGGTCGACTTGCCGCAGCCTGACGGGCCGATGAACGCGATGACGTGATCCATGTCGACATCGATCGAGATGTCATGGATCGCCTGCTTGTCGGCATAGGACACGCTGACGTTGCGTGCTGTTATCTTGGGGGTACTCACCAGCGTGTCTCGAACCGATTGCGGAGATAGATGGCCAGCCCGTTCATCGCGAGCAGGAAGACGAGCAGGACGATGATCGCGGCCGAGGTCTTCTCGATGAAGCCCCGGTCGACCTGATCCGACCAGAGGAAGATCTGGACCGGCAGCACGGTCGCCGGATCGGTCAACCCGCGTGGCGGCGCGGCGATGAAGGCGCGCATCCCGATCATCAGGAGCGGCGCGGTTTCGCCCAGGGCCCTCGCCATGCCGATGATGGTGCCGGTCATGATCCCGGGCAGGGCGAGCGGCAGGACGTGGTGGAAGATCACCTGTACCCGCGACGCCCCGACCGCCAGCGCCGCGTCGCGGATCGAGGGCGGCACCGCCTTGATCGCATTGCGTCCGGCGATGACGATGACCGGCATGGTCATCAGCGCCAGCGTCAGGCCGCCGACCAGCGGGGCCGAGCGCGGCAGGCCGAAGGTGCCGAGGAACACCGCCAGCCCGAGCAGGCCGAAGATGATCGAGGGAACCGCTGCCAGATTGTTGATCGAGACCTCGATCATGTCGGTCCAGCGGTTCTTCGGTGCGATCTCCTCCAGATAGAGGGCAGCGAGCACGCCGACCGGGAAGGCGAGGGCGAGCGTGACGAGCATCGTCAGCAGCGAGCCCTTGGCAGCGCCCCAGATGCCGACCCGCGTCGGATCGGTGGCATCGGCGTCACGCAAGAAGCCCAGATCCCAGCCCGTGGATAACAGCCCGCGCCTTTCGAGCCGGGCCACGACTCGCTCGGCCTCCGGCGTGCCGATGCCCTTTGCCGCGACGTCGTAGCGGCTGGCGAGCGGAAGTTCGAACCGGATCGTGCGATGGAGCAGGCTCGGGTCGGCCTTGATCGCGTCACGGACGACCATCCATGCGCCCGGCGAGAGCAGGTCGCTTCCCATTGGCCCGAAGGCACTGGTCGCAGCGGTGTCGACCGCATTTTCCAGCCCGGCCCCCGCCAGCGCCAGATCGGCTCCGCGTCCCTTCAGTCGCGCCGTCTCGACGGGCAGGTCGGCGGCCGCGAGGTTGACCGGCATGGTCACGCGTGTCTCGGTAAAGCCGCGAAGCCCCTGCGCCAGCATGGTGATGAGCAGGAAGGCCAGGAACGCCGCCGACAGCGCGACGGCGGACGCGCCGAGCCGCCGGAAACGACGCTCGGCGGCATAGCGCCGACGCAGGCGTCGCGCCATCGCCGGGCTGTTCCACCCGGCGACCGAAGGCGGGGAAGGCGGTTTATTCATAGGTTTCCCGGTACCGCTTCACCACATTCAGTGCGACGATGTTCAGCAGCAGCGTGATGAGAAACAGGGTCAGGCCCAGCGCGAAGGCGGCCAGTGTCTTGGGGCTGTCGAACTCAGCCTCCCCGGTCAGCAGGTCGACGATCTGCCGGGTGACGGTGGTCGTGCTGGCGAAGGGATTGGCGGTCAGCGTTGCGACGCCGCTGGCCGCCATCACGACGATCATCGTCTCGCCGATCGCGCGGCTGACGGCGAGCAGCACGCCGCCCACGACGCCGGGCAGCGCGGCGGGCAGCAGGACGCGGGTGATCGTCTCGGACGGTGTGGCGCCCATCGCCAGGCTGCCGTCGCGCATCGAATTGGGGACGGCGGCCAGGCTGTCATCGGCCATCGACGACACGAAGGGGATAATCATCACCCCCATGACCAGCCCGGCGGCCAGCGCGCTTTCCGACGAGGCCCAGTCGATGCCGATCGCGACCGCGAACTGGCGGACGGCGGGCGCGACGGTCAGCGCGGCGAAATAGCCGTAAACGACGGTCGGAATCCCTGCGAGTACCTCCAGCACTGGCTTCATGATCCGGCGGGCTCGGGGTGCAGCATATTGGGTCAGGTAGACGGCGCTCATCAGGCCGAAGGGGATGGCGACCGCCATGGCGATGACCGCCCCGATGAAGAAAGTGCCCCAGAACAGCGGCACTGCGCCCAGCGATGTGCCGGGATGGCGCGGGTCGATCGATTGGGGGCTCCAATGGGTGCCGAACAGGAAGTCGGTGATCGGCACGACCGAGAAGAACCTGGCCGCCTCATAGAGGAGCGAGGCGACGATTCCGGCCGTAGTCAGGATCGCGATCAACGATGCGCCCAGCAACAGGCCCAGCACCACCCGCTCGATCCGGGTGCGCGCCGAAAATTCCGGCCGGACACGCAGATAGGCATAGGCGCCCCCGGCCAGCGCCAGCAGCAGGACGACGGCGCTGGCGATCCAGTCGATCCGGGTCTGCGCCGCGTCATAGGCGGGGGCGAGGCTTCGCGAGAGCGTATGGAATGCACCCTGCGCCTGTCCCGCCGCCAGCGCGCGGGCCTCGGACAGGATTGCCGCCCGCTCGAACCCCGGCGGTGGCAATTGCGCGGCGGCCGGGTCTTTCAGGACCATGTCGGTGACGAGGGCGGGGGAGGTCGCCGCCCAGACCGCGAGGAAGATCAACGGCGGTACCGCGGTCCACAGCGCGACATACCAGCCATGATGATGCGGCAGCGAACTGGCACGCGTCCCCGCGCGACGGCGAAAGCCGAGCGCGTGCATCCGCGTTGCCGCCCAGGCGATGATGCCCAGCCCGACCGTCAGGATGAGAAGGACGATACCGTTCATGATGGCAGGCTGGCCGGATCGAGCGGGATCTCACGGGCGATGATCGCGCGCGAACGGGCCTGAACCGAGACGGGCGAGGCGATCAGGCCCCGCCGGACCAGTGGGCCGTCCTTGCCCCAGTTATTGGCATAGAGCCGCAGGAAAGCGCGTAGTCCCGGAATGGCGTCGAGATGCGATTTCTTTACATAGACGTAGAGCGGGCGCGATCCCGGATAGCGATCGGCGGCGATGGCGTCATAGGTCGGCTGGACGCCGTTGATCGTCACTCCGTCGACGGTCTGGCGGTTTTCTTCCAGATAGGAATAGCCGAAGACCCCCAGTGCATCCGGGTTGGCCTGCAACTTCTGGACGATCAGATTATCGTTCTCGCCCGCATCGATATAGGCCCCGTCCTCGCGAACGCGGGTGCAGAACAGGCGATGCGCGTCGACATCGCGGGCGGCCAGCGCGGCTGCCTCCGGCTCGACCGCGTCGCACCCCTTCATCAGGATCAGTTCGGCGAGTGCGTCGCGCGTACCGCTGGTTGCGGGCGGGCCGTAGACCTGGATCGGAACGGCGGGCAAGGATGGATTGACATCAGCCCAGGTGCGCGCGGTGTTGGGCTTGCCGCCCGGATGGGCCGCCAGCGCGCGATAGATGTCGACCGTGGTCAGCGCCATGTGCGGTCCACGCTTGGACTCGGCGAAGGCGATGCCATCGATCCCGATCTGGATTTCCAGCACGGCGCCAGCGCCATGCGCCGCGCAGTCGCGATATTCGCTGGCCTTCATCCGGCGCGAGGCATCTTCGAGGTCGGGATGCGCCGCGCCGATCCCGGCGCAGAATAGCTTCATGCCCGCGCCCGTGCCGGTCGACTCGATCACCGGCGCCTTGGCATCGGGATCGGCCGCGACGAAACGTTCGGCGATGATGGTGGTGAAGGGGTAGACGGTCGACGAACCGACAGCCGTGATCTGCTCCCGCACGCCCGCGCCGCCGCCATTGGCCTGATCGTGGCAGGCCGCCAGCGCGAACATCGCGGCGAGAAGGCAGGGCAGACGCATCGAGATCCTTGGAAACACCGGAACAGGTGCGAACCGGCGCTGCCACGCTCGCCATACTCCCGTGTGACATTTTTATTGTGGTTTTGTGACAGGGCTCTCGGAAGCGATTTTTTCGGGTGATTTCAGCGCGGGCAATCGTACCGTCACGGTTGTGCCGACACCGACCTCGCTGGCGATGTCCAGCTTTCCGCGATGCCGCTCGACGATATGCTTGACGATGGCAAGGCCCAGGCCCGTACCGCCGATGCTCCGGCTGCGCCCCGAATCGACGCGGTAGAAGCGTTCGGTCAGGCGGGGCAGATGGCTGGCGGCGATGCCTTCGCCGCGGTCGGCGACGCTCAGACGCACCATGGCGCCGTCGCGGTCCAGCTTGACGCGCACCGGCGTCTCGGCCTTGCCGTACTTCATCGCGTTGCCGATCAGATTGTGCAGCATCTGAGACAATTGCGCCCGGTCGCCCGCGATCGGCGAAAGCTCCTCCGTCAGCTCGCATGTAAGATCGTCGGCACGCGGCGAACCGGAATCGAGAAATTCTTCCCAGACGTGGTCGACCAGTTCGGCCATGTCGACGGGCTGAGCGGGCAGACGATATTTGTCGGCCTCGATCCGGCTGAGCGAGATGAGATCCTCGACCAGCCGCTGCATCCGTCGCGCTTCGTCGAACATGACCTTCAGAAAACGCGCACGGATTTCCGTGTCTTCGCCAGCTTCGTCGCCCAGCGTTTCGATAAATCCCAGGATCGAGGCGAGCGGGGTCCGCAGTTCATGGCTGGCATTGGCGACGAAATCGACGCGCATCCGCTCGGCGGCGTCGTGCGCGGTCTGGTCGATCAGGTGGACGATACGCTGGCCGCTCGTCGTATCGGCGACCCGCATTTCCCAACGCTGTTCGAGCGAACCCAATCCGACCAGCGAAATGGGGTGATCCGGATCGGTCACGCCTTCTCTGGACAGCAGGCGCTCGGCCGCCGCCGGGTGGCGGATGGCGATACGGGCATCCTCGCCCACGATATGCTTGCCCAGCAATCCGCGCGCCGATCGATTGGCGAGGATGACCCGGCCGCCCTCGATCAGAAGGACGGGTTCGACGATCGCATCCAGCGCTTCCTCCAGCAGGGGTGAAAGGCCGGTCGTGCCGTCTTCCGTGGGGGCATCGTCTTCTGTTTGGTCAGGCACGCCCTCGCTGGCGACCAGCGCCGCGGCGATCCCACCGACCAGCGCGATGATCGCAGGCGCAGGTCCCGCCGTCAGGAAGACGACGGCGGCGGCCACCACGACCACCACGATGGCCCACAAGGTACGAATGCCGAATCCCATGACGTGCCGATGTAGCGGGGCACACGCGTCGTGTCTTCATTTCTGCATCCTCATCCCGGCGCTGGCCATCTTGCGTCATTTTGCTTCCAGTTTTGGGAAGCCGTTGGCCATGCAGATGTTCTTGTGGCACGGCGATGAATATGGGAGATCGATTCGTCATGGACGAAATGCCCACCGAACCTGGCCCTGCGCCCGAGGAACCGGCGACCGCCCCCGCTTCCAGCGTGACCAGCCGCCGGATGCTGATGCTCGGCGCCGTCGGGGCCAGCACGGTCATCGCCGTTCGTCCGGCACTCGCCCAGGCCACGGCATCGGTCCTGACCTGCCAGATTCCGGTGCCCGATCCGGGCAATGCCGGTAAATATATCGACAGGAACGGCAATGTCGTGAACCCTGGACCATTGGGGCCGCTCGGCGCGCTGTTCGGCGGGCCGTATCCGCCGCCATCCCGCCCGTTCACCGGCGAGGAGGTGCGCGCGGCCCTCACCAAGGGCGTATACCTGCCCGGCACGACCTATTATTCCAACGACGCCTATCTGAAATATATCCGGAAGCTGAGCGGCGGTCAGGCTGGCTATACCTGCTTCGTATCCATTCAGAATCCTACGGGCTGACCGCATGGCCGATCCGCGCTGGCGCGCGGCGGAGGCGGCGCTGTTGATCGTCGAGCCGCTGGACATGTTCACGGCCGTCTTCCATCGTCCCTCGGGCGTCACCCATCTGCTGAACGAGCCCGCGCCGCAGATCCTCGAGGCGCTGGCACAGGATGACCTGACCATGGATGCCCTGCTCGCTAGGCTCGCGTTGAAATATGACCTGGGCGCGGGTGACGGTACAGCGATGCTTCGCGCACGGCTTGATGAACTGGTGGCGGCCGGGCTGGTCGACCGGGTGTGAGACATCAGATCACTCTGGGGGTCGGGCCGGTCAGCTTTCGGATCGGATCGGACTGGTCTGCGCCCATCGCGGCGCTGGATGCGCTGTACCGTGATTATCCGCGACCGGCCTTTGCCGATTACAGCGTCCGGCTGGAGGCGGCTTCCCCCTGGCGGCGCTGGCTTCGTCATTCGATCCGGTTGGCGGGGGATTATACGCTACCGGACGCTTCGCCGTTGCCGCTGATACAGGGGCTGCTCGCGGCCGAGATGGGCATGAACCTTCAGGTCGCGCTGGGGCATCGTCGTCATCTGCTGCTTCATGCCGCCGTCGTCGCGCGGGACGATCGGGCGATCCTGATGAGCGGTGTGTCCGGCGCGGGCAAGTCGACGCTGTCGCTGATGCTTTCGCAAAGGGGATGGCGGTTCCTGGGCGACGAGTTCGCGATGATCGATCCGGATACCGGCTGGGCGCACCCCTTTCCCCGGCCGGTGAGTCTGAAGAACGAAAGCCTCGCATTGATCCCCCAAGGCTGTCGCGTCGGCCCGTTGCTGGTCGGGACGCCGAAGGGGGATGTCCGTCACGTCGCGCCGCCCGCATCCGCGATCGCCGCGATGGCAGCGCCCGCCCGGCCCGCCCTGC
>DXIH01000191.1 GCA_019112965.1 Candidatus Sphingomonas excrementigallinarum
ATAAAGCTTGCTGATGAGGTGGAACAGCAACTGCCCTCCCGAGCGGGCGAACGGCAGATAACCGAGCTCGTCAAGCACGATCAGGTCGAGCCGCGACAGCTGCGCCGCCAGGGTCCCGCCTTTGCCGATCCTGGTCTCCTCTTCGAGGCGTGTCACCAGATCGACGGTGTTGAAGTAGCGGGCGCGAGCGCCCCTTCGCACGACATTGGCGGTGATCGCGATGGCGAGGTGGGTCTTGCCTGTCCCCGTGCCGCCGACCAGCACGATATTGCGGCGAGGCGGGAGGAAGGAGCCGTCGTGAAGGGAGCGGATCATCTCCTCATTGATCGGTGTGCCCTCGAAGCTGAACCGCTCCAGGTCCTTCACCACGGGCAGCCTCGCAGCCGTCATCCGATAGCGGATGGAGGCTGCATCCCGGTGGGTCGCCTCGGCACGGAGCAGGTCGGTCAGTATCTCCATGGTGGTGCGCTTGCGCTGGAGGCCGGTAGTGACCGCCTCGTCGAACGCCGCCGCCATGCCCTTGAGTCCGAGGCCGCGCATCGTGTCGATCATATCATGCCGCTGCATCATAGCCTCGCAGCAGATCATAGCGGGCACAGTCGGCGAGCGGAGGATGCTGCAGCATCCGGTCTTCCGAAGTGACGATGCTGTGGGGTGTCGCCGGCTCGCGGCGCCGGGAGAGGATGTTGAGGATCAGCTCGTCGCTGGCCGTTCCGTTCGCCAACGCTTCGCGCACGGCAGCCTCTACCGGCTCCAGGCCATCGGTGAGGACCGCCGAGAGGACCCGCACGAACCTGCGATCGGCCTCGTCCCCGGTGCCGAGCCTTCGCCGTAATCGGTGCAGGGCGGGCGGCAGATCCCAGTCCTGGAACGGTGCGCCGTTACGCAGCGCGCCGGGCTTGTGCGCGAGGACCGGCAGATAATGCCAGGGATCGTATATCGTGCGGTTCCGACCGAAGTGGCGCTCATGCTCCCCGACGATCGCATCGCCGCAGCGTATGACGATGCGATCGGCATAGGAGCGGACCTGAACGGTCCGGCGTGCGGCCGTCGACATGACCGAGTAGCGGTTGCGATCGAAGCTGATGAGGCATGTGCCGGTGACGGCATGCTCGCTCTCATGGAAGCCGTCGAACGGTGCCAGGATCGGCTGCAGGGCCGGTCGCTCCATATCCAGCGCCTCGGCGACGGTAATATCCCCGCGTTCGGGATGGGCATGATGCTCGGCCCAGCGCCGGCACTCGGCCTCCAGCCACCCGTTGAGCTCGGCCAGGCTGGCGAACCGGAGCCGCGGCTGGAAGAAGCGGCCTCGGATCGTCTGGACCTGCTGCTCGACCTGGCCCTTCTCCCATCCCGCCGCCGGCGAGCAGGCGGTCGGCTCGACCATGTAATGATCGGTCATGATCAAGAAGCGGCGGTTGAACACACGCTCCTTGCCGGTGAACACGGCCGTCACCGCCGTCTTCATATTATCGTAGATACCGCGTCGCGGCACACCGCCAAAGAACGCGAACGCCCGGGCATGGGCATCGAACAGCATCTCCTGGCCCTCGCGCGGATAGGCCCGGACATAGGGTGCGCGCGAGGCGCAGAGACGCATATGCGCCACCTTCACCCGCATCGGCTTGCCGGCGATCTCCACATCCTCGTGGCTCCAGTCGAACTGGTAGGCCTCACCCGGCTGGAAGGTCATCGGGATGAACGCCGGTGCGCCTTCGCCAGCATCCTTCCGCCGCGCAGCACGCCAGCGCGCCGCATAGCGGCGCACCGCATCATAGGATCCATCGAACCCCTCGCGCACCAGCAGGTCATGGATACGCGTCATCCGTAGCCGATCGCGACGGCCGCGACCTTCGTTCTCCTCAAGCAGCGCATCGAGACGATCCTGATAAGGACCGATCCGCGGCAGCGGCTGGACTTTGCGCTGATAGTTGAACGCCGCCTCCGGCGACCGGATCGCTTTGCGGACGACCTTCCGCGACAAACGAAGGTCACGAGCGATCGCCTTGATCGCCTTACCCGCTGCATGCTCACGCCGAATCCGAACCACTGTCTCCACGATCAACATCCCGTTCTCGCCAACTGATCAAAACCAGTCGGCCAACTAAATCCCCGGGATGAAGGGGTCCTTTTTGCACGCCGATCACCCCACGAAGGGGGTGCCTATTGCACGCTGATCCTCATTGGGCAGGGTTCGTCTTCCTCGTTTTCGTCATCGACCCTCCGCCCGCCGAACCATCTGCTGGTGAGCAAGGCGGAGTGCGGATGGAAGGGGTGTTTTGGATTTCTTTGAGCAGTCGCTTCACAGCCGTTGACCCATTCGGGGCGGTGGCTTCGTCCATCACTTCGACCGTGGGAGCCGATATGTTGCGATCAAATGCACCGCGCATTTGGATGAGACTGGCATGGAGCCATCGGTAGGCAGCGTCGGCGACAGGTGTGATAACGCACCAATCGAGACGGTCAACGGCCTCATAAGGCCGGTGCGATCTGCCGACACAGGCCGTGGCGCAGCTTGGAAGCCACCTGAATGTCGTCGCGCGCCTCATCGACACGGCAACGTAACCCCCACCCGACAGTCTCCGACAAACCCGGCGCGGTTTACTGCGCAGCTATGCAATCATCCATAAAGGTTGTTACTCCAGCTACATTACTGCTGATGAGGCTCCAGCGGATGTCTATTCAGTAGGTAGAGTCCGCAAAAACGGCCTGAAATGACTGGCGCCGCTATTGGTTCCCGCAAGATCGGTGTTTTTGCGGAAATTTGATATGCTTCGAAGTGGCGGTTGTGTTGCTTTTTGAAAGTGTTCTTTAACGCGGCGTCATTATGCAATCGCTCGCCGCGACGTATGGTGATGGCGTGCAAGGTTGCTCTGTGCAGGTTCTTGCAGAGGCGTTCGGGCGTCGTGGGCGAGTTGTTGGCTTATCGCCTGATGCAAGCGTAGCGCAAAGGGCGAGCATCATCGGAGCATGATCCATGCGCTTTTTTGATAACCTTTCGATGGTAAGAAAGCTTACCCTGTGTCTGGGAGTTATTCTGGCGCTGACCCTCACGACGAACTTTGTCATTTATACGAAGAAGAACCAGGTTCGCGAAACGACGAGTATCAATGAGCATACGTACAAGGTCATCATGGCCTCGAACAAGCTCGTCGAGGGGATGGTCAACCAAGAGACAGGTCTTCGCGGGTATCTGCTGACGGCCGACCGGAATTTTCTGGCTCCCTACACTGATGGAGCGGCCGACTTCGACCGCGCCATGAAAGAAGCGCGGCGGCTGACCAGCGACAATCCGCAACAACAGAGCCGCCTGACCCAGATCGGTGCTCTGGCGCAGCACTGGCGCAATGAGGTCGCGGAGCCCAACATTGCGTTGATGGCTGCTCCCGCGACGCAAGGCGTCGCACGCGCGAACACGGCGAAGGGCGTGGGCAAGTCGCTGATGGATCAACTCCGCAACCAAGCGGGCGCCGTCATCACCATGGAAAACCAGCTTCTGGCGCAGCGACAGGTTGCGCAGGAGCAGGCCTTCGCCACGATCTCCCAAGCCATTTTCGGCGGGATGATGCTCAGCCTGATGCTGGCCATCGCCATCCTGGTCCTGCTGGTCCGCCAGATCGCGCGGCCGGTGAATGCGGTCACCAACGGTCTCGCCGCGCTGGCAAGCGGGGATATGAGCGTGGCGTCGGTCGATCAGGATCGCCGCGACGAGGTCGGGCGGCTGGCGGTCGCACTCGATAATCTGCGCGCGCAGTTGCTGGCGGCGGACGAGGCCAAGAGGGCGCAGACCCGCCTGATCGTCGACAGCGTCGGCGCGGCCCTGTCCAGGCTGGCGGAGGGTGACCTGCAATCCCGTCTGGACAGCGACCTCGACGGGCCCTTCGCCGCGATCAAGACGGATTTCAACCGCGCGGCGGATGCGCTGCAGACGGCTATGTCGCAGGTTTCCGTATCGACCGGCGGCATCCTCAACGGTGCGGCGGACATCCGCCAGGCCTCCGACGACCTGTCGCAGCGCACCGAGCAACAGGCGGCCAGCCTGGAGGAAACGGCGGCCGCCATGGACGAGATCACGACGACCGTGCGAAAGACCGCCGAGCAGGCGGGGCTGGCTCGCCAGATGGTCGGTCAGGCCAAGGACGAGGTCCAGCATTCGGGCCGGATCATGGAGGATGCGGTCGCCGCGATGAACGGGATCGAGCGCGCCTCGACCGAGATATCCGACATCATCTCGGTCATCGACGGCATCGCGTTCCAGACCAATTTGCTGGCTTTGAACGCCGGGGTGGAGGCCGCGCGCGCAGGGGATGCGGGCAAGGGCTTTGCCGTCGTCGCTTCCGAGGTTCGCGCACTGGCCCAGCGATCGGCCGATGCGGCCAAAGACGTCAAGGAGCGGATTTCGGTGTCCGCCGATCAGGTCGATGCAGGCGTGGGACTGGTCAACCAGACCGGCGAGGCGCTCGGCCGGATCGTGACGCGTATCACCGAGATCAACGCCCTGATCGGCGATATCGCGGTGTCGGCGGAACAGCAGAGCACCGGGCTGCAACAGGTCAATATCGCCGTCAACCAGATGGATATGGTCACGCAGCAGAATGCCGCCATGGTCGAAGAAGCGACGGCCGCCGCCCGCAGTCTGGCGGGGGAGGCAGACGAACTCTCGCGGCAGATGGCTCGCTTTTCCATCGTTCGGAATGGCGGGCGGGCCTCCGCCAATATCTCCAGCCTCGACGATCACCGCTATCGCCGCGCGGCGGTGGCGTAAGGAATGACGGACGGGCGGAAGCGGGGCGGCCTTGCCGGGCCCGATCGCTTCCGCCGCGTTCAAAAAAGAATGGCGCCGCCGGTCACGAGGCGGAGGCTGGGGGCGGCATGGTTGAGGCCCGCCGCCGCCAGAATGTCGAACTGAACGATCTTGGTCGGTCGCCAGGCGGCCGACAGCGCGGCCAGGGCCAGAGTCTCATGCTGGTCGGGATCGTCGTCACGCTCCAGCGACAGCTCGGCGTTGGCGGTGATCTGGTCGGTGAACTTGTAACGCACGCCGGTGATCTCGCTGTACGACAGATGTCGTCCCATGCCGGACTGGTTCGCCGCTGCATCGGCTTCCCCTGTCACCGCGATCGCGATCTTCTCAGTCAACTCATATTGGATGGGGACGATGACCCCCGTCGACCAGGTGCCAGCCCCGACCGGATAGCGTCCGGTTGGGGCCGTGACGAAGGCCTGTATGCCCGCCGAAAAGGGCATCCCTTTCTGCCCGGCCAGATGCTCGCGGATCGCGAAGGTCACGTCGCCGGTGCCCGTCACCGTGTCGACCGTTTCGTTCGCCTTGTCGCGTGTCCGGTCCCGGCCATAGCCGACCCATTCGAGCTGAAGCTCGGTATTCTTGCCTACGCCCAGACGGGTGAGGATATCGGCGGTGACGATACGGTCTTCGCGCTGGTCGGACTGGTCGTCTCGCTCCCAATCCAGCGCGGACATCTCGACATGCACCCGCCCCGGTTCGGTCGTGCAGCTCGATCCGCCGAGATTGGGACGCGTGGGGCAGAAGCGAGGCTCGTCCTGGGCGAGGGCAGGGGTGCCGATCATGACGGCCGCCACACTCAGCGCCCACGCCAAAACCTTCGCCATTTGTTTCCCCCTTATAAATATCTGATCGGAAAGACTTTACATAGGCTTTCGTTCCGTCCGTCTCGTCCCGCCGCGACAGAGGCATTTTGACTTGTCCGATTGTCACGACCGTCACCGCGTTCCGCATGGCTTTCAGATAGGGGAAGGCACTCGATGGGGCGCACCGGCCAGGCCTCTAGTCTTGCGGGGCCATAAAGAGTGGCCGCGTTCGGAATGGGCGATCATGATCCGGAGGGCATCAGATATGTCACCTCGAGATCGGATGCAGTCGTAGAATACCGCCCCAGCTGTGCAAGAGCGGGAGGCCGTTCAGTTGCCGAACCTATTCGCGAAGTATAGCACCTTGACTATTTTTCCAGCGAAGGCCGACACTTCGAAAGTATGTTTGGTTAATGAAAACTGCCTGCGGCAGGAACTTTATATTAAATCCCGCTGCTCTAAGCGCTGTCTCACGAGGAAGTCGCGAGCCATACGGAATTTTGGGCAGCTTCGGCGCTCGTCGACGCATCTATCGTACCGAGGCATCGGCATTTTGATGGGACTGGCTTCGCGATGTGTGAACGGGGGGAGACATGCGCGCCACGATCCGGATCAAATTGGTCGCGACATTTGCAGCCGTAATTCCGATGCTTATGGGGTTCAGCGTCGATTCCTTGTCGACCCTGACCGGAAACCCGCGCGACGCCCGGCGAGCCGTGGCCGCATGACGCAGCCGCGGGGGCGCTCGCTTCCTGCCGACCCTCGGGGAAAGAGGCGATGTCGATGACGTTTCGTCAATCGATCATGCTGCTGACCGCCCCCATGCTGGCGGTTCTGCCGACGCCCGTTTTGGCGCAGGAAGAGGAGCCGCGCGCCGAAGCCGGTGGCGAGGGGGAGGACGCAGCTTCCAGCGCCTTCAGTCTCGATCTGCTCTACAAGGCCGATCTGGTCGGCGTCTCGGCGGGAAAGGGGCGGCGCGGCGCGCGGTTCCTGGACAATCTGGATCTGATCGCGTCGCTCGACCTGGAGCGCGCGGCGGGATGGCGGGGCGGCAGCGCCTATGTGGGCGCCTTAAGCAACGCCGGTGCGCGGCCCAACGATATTGCGGGAACGTTGCAGGGCGTGAACAATATCGAGGTCATGAGCCCGGACCTGTTGCTCTATCAGGCCTGGGTGCAGCAGCGCTTCGCCGGAGATCGTGGCTCGATACTGGTCGGCAAATATGACCTGAACAGCGAATTTTATGCCAATCCTGCGGCGGCGGCATTGATCGCGCCGGCCTTTGGCATCGGGTCGGAACTGGCGGCGACGGGCCCCAACGGGCCGTCGATCTTTCCCCAGACCGACCTGGCGATCCGCGTGCGGCTGGAGGGAAAGCGCCATTATGTGCAGGCGGCCGCCGTTCGCGCCCCGCGCGGGGTGGCGGATGAGAATGGCCCGCGTTCGGCCCTGTTGATCGCCGAGGCGGGGCTGAAGGGCCGGACGGCGATCACGGTCGGCGGCTGGACCTATAGCCATCGCCAGCAGCGGATCGTTCCGCCGGGCATCACGCCGGGCCCGGGCACCGCCGCGTCGCATGGCCTCTATGCGCTGATCGAGCGGGATCTGGCGGGCGAGGCGGGCAAGATCGGCCATTGGTGCGCCTTTCTGCGGGCCGGTCTGTCCGACGGGCTGACCACGCCGTTCGCCGACGGGGTGCAGGTCGGGGTGACCGGCCATGGCATCCTGCGGTCGCGCCCGGAGTCGCTGCTGTCGATCGGGCTGGCCACCGCCGGGCTCAGCCGTGCCTATCGCCGCGCCAATCCACCCGACGAACCGTCGCTGACCAAGACGGAAAGCACCGTCGAGCTGACCTATAGCGATCGGGTTGCGCCCTTCCTGACGCTTCAGCCCGATATCCAATATGTCCATCGTGCATCGGGCCTGCGTGATGCGACCGGCGTGGTGGTGTTGGGCCTGCGGGCGATCGTCGACTGGAAGATCCACTAGGCGCGTCGTCTCGGGTCAGAAGCGGAACCGCAGTTCGGCCAGCAGGGTGCGCGGTTCGCCGGGGAAGCTGCCGCTTTGCAATGAGAAGCCGGAGGCGGCGTAGCGCTTGTCGAACAGGTTATCGACGCGCAGCATCAGTTCCGCGATCCCCAGCGACTTGGTGATCGACGCGTCGAAGATCATATAGGGCTGCACCGCCTGGCCCGACAGGCTGACCCGGCGCGACAGATATTCGCCGCCGACACCGATCGCGGTGCCGATCGGCGCAATCTGATAGCGGGTCCAGAAGCCCAGTTGATGCCGGGGTGCATTGGCGAAGCGGTTGCCGACCGCGTTGGTCAGCGACTGGCCCGCCACCGTCCCGGTGATCCGGGTGTCGTTATAGCCGTAGTTGGCGAGCAGCACCCAGTTGCGCGTGATGTCGGTGGACAGGTCGATCTCGAAGCCCTTGCTCGTGACCTCGCCGATCGGGCGCAGCTGATCCTGCCCGTTGACGGGGGCGAGGCTTGGGTCGACCTGCAGCATGTTGCGGCGGATGATCCGATACACCGCCGCATTGGCCTGCAGCCGCCCGCCGAGCAGCACCGACTTGACACCGCCCTCGATCTGGTTGCCCGTCACCGGGGCGAAAGGGCCGCCCGCATCGGTGTTCTGGCTGGCGGCGCTCTGCGGCTCGAAACTGCCCGACCAGCTGGCATAGAGCGACACGCCGGAGCGCGGCTTGACAATCGCCCCGGCGCGATAGGTGAAGCGACCGTCGCTATAGGACGGATTCGCCGTGATGCGCCCGGCGGTGCTGGTCGTCACCCCATCGTCGAACCTGTCATAGCGGACACCGCCGACCAGCAGCAGCGCATCGGTGATGCCGATCTGATCCTGGAGATAGGCGCCCTTGCGCCGGGTGCGTGTGTCGGTCTTGGCGAAGGGCAGGACGGCGGCGCGCGCCACGTCGCGCGCGGTAACGCTATAGACCGGCCTGCTCAGGCTCAACGGCGCGACGCCCGAGCGCACGATGCGTGAGTTCAGGATACTGGTCTCGTCATACCAGTCCGCCCCCATCTGAAACTTGTGGGCCATGCCGATCAGTCGTGCCTTCACTGTGGCGTTGGCCATGAAGGACAGGCCGTCCACGTCGCGGATCTGGTCGCGAAACTCGCGTGCGATCAGGTCGGTGCTGCCGGGCACGAAGCCGCGCGCTTCGTGATATTGCTGGGTCTCGGTCGCCTTGAAATAGCGTGCGCCCATATCGAACGTCACGGCGTCGCCGATGCTGGTGGCATAGCGCGCCTGATAGGCTTGTGACTTCAGATGAAGGAAGTCGGTCGGTTCGTTGGCGTTCCAGCGGATGTCGGCCAGGAAGTTGCCGTCATTGTCGACCGGCACCCCGCGCAGCCGATTGCCGCGCAGGAAATTATCATAGACCGTTGCCTGGATGGTCAGCTTGCCGCCCTCGTTGGTCCGGAACGACAGGCCGCCGTCGCCGATCAGCGACGTGTTGTGGGTGTTGTAGCGGAAGGGCGACATCGCCTCGTAAAAGCCGCCCAGGCGATAGGTGACGACACCGTTCGCATCGACCTTGCCCGTCGCCTCCGACGAGATACCGGCGCGACCATAGCTGCCGAGCGTCGCGACCGTCCGCAGGCTGCTGACGTCGCTGGGCGTCTTGGAGACATAGTTGATGATGCCGCCGGGCGAGCCGGGGCCGAAGAACAGGCCCGCCGGGCCCTTCAGCACCTCGACCCGGCTGATGGTGAACAGCTGCGGCACCGAAAAGCCGATGAACGGATTGCCGCGCTGACCGTCATAAAAGGACTGGTCTTGCCGAAACCCGCGAAAGGTGATGCCCGCATAGCTGAAGGCGCTGACGCCGGAGATATTGCGGTAGATGTCGGTCGCGTCGCGCGCGCCCTGATCGGTGAACAGGTCCTCGTTGATGACCTGCAAAGCCTGCGGAATGTCGAGCGGGTCCTCGGCCGACTTGCCCACGGTCGTCGTGTCGACGCGGTAGAGATGCTGCGCCCGACCGTTCACGATTATGTCGGCAGTCTGGCCTTCGGAGTCGATCGGATCGTTCGCCGTTTCCGCCATGGCGGGCGCACAGAGCATCATCGCCGCCAGACCAGCGGCATAGTTCCACGATTCCACGATCAACCCCTTAATGCTATTAGGTCGCATTAACGAGAATGGTTCGCAGGTGCAACCCTGTGTAGTTTTTGGCGGCAGGGACTTTCCCGGCATGCCGCCGTTCGATGTTCTGTCGAACGATCAGGGCGACCGTCATTTCGCGGGCTGTCGGGTCAAGGGGCGGTGACGACCGGAGGGCAATCAAAGTTTGGAATCGTCGATCGGTCTCGCTTGCCTATCGCGGCCGATGTGACTTAGGATCGCGTGTATAACAGATCACTTTCACATAAGAGAGTGGCGGCAGGGCTTGGCAAATGGGTCTTGGAAAAGGCTGGTCCTGAATGATCGGCGCGATGGCGGGAGAGAAAGGGATGAAGGCGAACAGGCGCGAAATGATCGGGGGAGCGATCGCGGCGGCGGCACTGGCCCCTGCGGCGGCGTCGGCAGTCACGACCGCACGGCAGGCACCGGGGGTGGGACGTGCGCTGAAGGTGCCGGCGCCCGCACGATTTACGCCGGACTGGGAGTCGCTGACCACCGGCTATAGCGTGCCCGACTGGTTCCGTGATGCCAAGTTCGGCATGTGGGCGCACTGGACAGCGCAATGCGTGCCCGAAGCGGGGGATTGGTATGCCCGCGACATGTATCTGCCGGGCAGCCGCGCCTATGAGCATCATCTGAAACATTACGGCCATCCGGCCGATGTCGGCTTCATGCAGATCCAGAATTTGTGGAAGGCGGATCGCTGGGACCCCGGCCGGTTGCTCGACCTCTACAAGAAGGCGGGCGCGAAATATTTCATGGCGCTGGCCAATCACCACGACAATCTCGATACCTATGACTCCAGATATCACCCATGGAACACGACGCGGGTCGGCCCGCGTCGCGACATCATCGGCGGATGGCAAAAAGCCGCCCGTGCACGCGGCCTGCGCTTTGCCGTGTCGAACCATTCGGCCCATGCCTGGCACTGGAACCAGCCCGCTTATGGCTATGATCCGACCGGGCCGCGCGCGGGCGAACGCTATGACGCCTACAAGCTGACCGCGGCGCAGGGTCGCGGCCAGTGGTGGGACGGGCTGGACCCCCAGCAGCTCTACACCGGCCGCTTCATGCCGATGCCCGACGGCATACGCACGCTGGACGAAGCCAATGCCTGGCACGAAGCCACCGATCGCCTGTGGAACGAGGGCGTTCCCGCGGGCGATTTCGCGGCCAACTGGCTGATGCGCGTGAAGGACCTCGCCGAGAAATATCGGCCGGACATGGTTTATTTCGACAATTTCGACCTGCCGCTCGAACAATATGGCCTGGATTTCACGTCCTGGTTCTACAACCAGTCGATGAAGTGGAATGGCGGTCGGCTGGAAGCCGTTGTCACCAGCAAGGTCACGCCGCCCCAGCGCCGCATGGGCATCGTCGATGATGTCGAGCGCGGCGGGAAAAGCTATATCGAGCGCTTCCCGTGGCAGACCGACACCTGCATCGGCAACTGGCACTATGACATCGATGTGTACAACAACGACGGCTACAAGACGGCGGCGAACGTCATCCATACGCTGTGCGACGTGGTGTCGAAGAACGGCAACCTGATGCTGTCGGTGCCGATGCGGGGCGACGGCACGATCGACGACAAGGAAGAAAAGGTCGTCAACGACATCGCCGAATGGATGGGCCGTTACGGAGAGGCGATCTATGGCAGCCGCCCGTGGAAGCTGAACGGCGAAGGCCCGACGCGCCCCAATGCGGGCAATTTCTCCGAGGGAGGTCCTAAGTCGCCCTATACGGCGCGCGACGTTCGCTACGTGACGCGGGGCGGCAATCTTCATGCGCTGGTGATGGGGTGGCCCGAGGACGGCGTCGTGCGGATGACCCTGCTGGCGCAGGGCAACCCGACGATGCCGGGGCGGATCGAGCGGGTGACGATCCAGGGCGACAATACCCCGCTCGCCTTCAGGCGTACCGCCGAGGCGTTGGAAGTCACGCTACCCCAGGACGCGCGTCATCCGATCGGCGTTCCGCTGGTTATCGCGGGCAACGGCGTCACAGCCTGACGATGTGAGGGGGCCGTTTCGTGCGGCTCCTTCGACGAAATGATGGGGCTTGGCCGTCCCAGGGCATGTTGGGTTTTCATCGTTTCGGGGGGACGGTTTCGGCGGCGGGATACTGCGTTCCGCCCGATCCGCCTCGGTCAAACTGGCAGATAGGCGCTGTGCGGTTTGTTCTGCGCTTGTCAGGGTTTTGCCAGCCGGGGAGTGTGGGCGATGACCCAAATACCTGTCTTTGGATGGCTTGTATCGGCCTTCAATTGGTCAGGCAAATAAGCTTTACAGCTTGGTGGGCCGGGTTAGATTGCTGCCGACGGTCATGGTGGCGGAGGGACGATGCGGGCGAGGATCATGGGGCTGGGTGCCAGCCTTGCAGCGATGCTGGGGATCGCCGCCCCCGTTCAGGCCGCCGATCTGGACCTGACGCACGCAAGCCTGTTGGCGGTCGCCGATGGCGAGGGGACGACCCGTATCGCCGCCGAACTGCTGGCCCGCGATCTGACCGCGCTGGGCGGGCGGCCGGGGCCGATCGTCGCGGATAGGGCGAACTGCATCGATATGTGCGTCGTCATCGGGACGATCGCCTCGCCGGTGGTGCAGCGGCTGGCGCGGGAGGGCGGGGTGGACCTGTCGCCGATCGCGGGCGGCTGGGAACGCTATGTCCGGGCCGGGGTCCGCGTGGCCGGTCGGCGTTATCTGTTGATTGCCGGATCGGATGCACGGGGTGCGGCTTATGGCGTGACCGACCTTTCGCGTGCGCTGGGCGTGTCGCCCTGGGAATGGTGGGCGGATGTCACGCCGCGTCGTCGCGACCGGATTGTCGTCTCCGACCGGACCTTCGTCTCGCGCGCGCCGTCGGTGAAGTATCGCGGCATCTTCCTGAACGACGAGGATTGGGGGCTCGAGCCCTGGGCGGCCAAGACCTTCGACCCGGAAAAGGGCAATATCGGGCCGAAGACCTATCAGCGTGTCTTCGAACTGATGTGGCGGTTGAAGGCCAATACGCTGTGGCCTGCGATGCACTCCGTTTCGACGCCCTTCTTTGGTGATCCGGGCAACGCGCCGCTCGCCCGGCGCTATGGCATCGTCATCGGCAGTTCGCACGCCGAGCCGATGCTCCGCAACAATCTGCGCGAATGGGACGAGGGGAAGCGGGGCGCGTTCGACTTCACCCGACGGCCAGAGGCGATCCTCGACTATTGGCGCGAGCGGGTGGCCGAGACCAGGGGGCAGGAGGCGTTCTACACGGTCGGCCTGCGCGGCCTGCATGATGGACCGATGCAGGGCGTGACGACGACGGCGGCGCGGCGCGGTATCCTGGAGGATGTGGTCGGGCGGCAGCGCACATTGCTCGCCGACACGCTGGGCAAACCGGCGGCGCAGGTGCCGCAGCTCTATGTCGCCTATCACGAGTTGCAGGAGGCCTATGACGCCGGGCTCACCCTGCCGGGCGACGTTACGCTGATGTGGACCGACGACAATTACGGCTATCTGCGCCGCCTCAGCACGCCCGAGGAGCAGAAGCGGCCGGGCGGGGCGGGGGTCTATTACCACCTGTCCTATTGGGGGCGGCCGCACGACTATCTATGGCTGGGCACCACCCACCCGGCCCTGATCCGCGAGGAGATGGGGCGCGCCTGGGATACGGACGCGCGGCGCATCTGGATGGTCAATGTCGGCGATATCAAGCCGATCGAATATCTCTCGCAATATTTCCTCGACCTCGCCTTCGACGCGCGGCTGCTGGACCAATCTCCGCGCGAGCATCTTCGCCGCTTCATGGCCGAGCAGTTCGGCGAGGCGGAGGCGGGTGCCATCGCCGATGTGATGATGCGCTTCTACGACCTGACCTGGCCGCGAAAGCCGGAGTTCATGGGCTTCGGCCAGACCGAATGGGTCACGCCCAACCGGCCGAGCGGGTACGTGCAATCCGATGGCGAGGAAGCGCAGGCGCGGATCGCCGCCTATCGGGCACTCGCGGCGCAAGCCGAGGCGATCGGCGCGCGTATCCCGAAGGATCGGCAGGACGCCTTTTACGAGTTGGTCCTCTATCCGGTGCGCGGTGCGGCGGGGCTGAACACGCGTACCCTGTCGCTCGATCTGGCCGAGCTGTATGCGCGTGACCAGCGGGCCAGCGCCAATGCCTATGTCGCGCTGGCCAAGGCGGCGCATGTCGGGCTGGTCGAGGATACGGCACGCTACAATGCGGTGGGCGGGGGCAAGTGGCGTGAGATGATGGACATGGCGCCCCGTCGTCTGCCCGTCTTCGCCGAGCCGATGTGGCCGAACTGGCAGTCCTCGACGCAGAAAGGCTGCGCCGCCGGGCTATGGGGCGCATGGATCGGGGACGAGAATGTCCTGACCTTCACCCGTGGCGTGCCCGCGGAGCGACCCGTGACGCTGTACCAGCATCAACCGCAGGCGGTGGCCTGGGCTGTGAGCGACATGCCCGCCGGCCTGACGCTGTCGCAAAGCAAGGGCGAGTTGAACGCGCGCGGCGGTTACGAGCAGCGGCTGAACTTGCGTTATGACGGCAAGGGCGCGGTCGGGCCGGTGACATTGCGGTGTGGCGATCAGCCGGTGGTCGTCCATGCGACGCTATTGACCCCGCCCCAGGTCGAGCCCGGCACGGCAATCGAGGACGAACGCCGCGTCACCATGCCTGCACTGACCGCCCGCTATGGCGCGGATTGGGAAGCGATCCCCGATCTCGGCAGCCGGCATGGCGCGCTGCGGGCGAAGTTGACCCTGCCGTCACGCGGCTCGGCGGCGCAGGGGACGCCCGCGGCCTGGCGGTTCGCAACCATGACCGAGGCGGGGGCGACGCTGCGCGTTGTCGCCTTGCCGACCCATACGCGCGATCCCGCGCATGGGCTTCGCGCCGCTGTCCGGCTGGACGACGGCGCGTGGCAGACGGTCGATTTCGCAACCGCCGGGCGCAGCGATCAGTGGCGGCAGAATGTCCTGACCAACACCGCCATCGCCACCCTGCCGCTCAAGACCTTTGCCGCCGGGCATCACCGGGTGGCGATTGTGCCGCTCGATCCCGGCCTGACCCTCGATCGTGTCGAGCTGGTGCTCGATGGCGCCCGCCCGCTCTATGCGCCGCTCCCCTCTGATTCTTCGCCGGAGACTGCCCGATGACCGTGACCCGCCGCACTCTGCTCGCCAGCGGGCTGGCCGCTCCGGCGCTGGGGGCGCCCGCTCTGGCAGCGAACCGTCCCGTGATGCTCGACAGTGGCGATGCGCCCGCACCCTTCGACGCGATGCCCGAACCGCCCTTCGTCGCCGATCCGAGCCTGCTGCGGCTCGACGATGGCTGGTTGTTCCACAAGGGCGACATCACCGTGCCGCCGATCCTGGGGCATGAGGAAAGCTATCAGAACGCCAAGGCCGGGATCGCGCAAGGAGCGGCCGCCGTCAGCTATGACGACAGCGACTGGCGCAGCGTCGAGCTGCCGCATGACTGGGCGATGGAGGAGGTGGTCGACCCCAACGCAAATGTCGCGCAAGGCTATCGGCGGCGCGGGATCGGCTGGTATCGCCGGACGCTGAAACTGCCGACCGAGTGGCGCGGCCGCTATCTGGAGGTGCAACTGGGCGCGGCGGCGACCAACGCGAAGGTCTGGTTCAACGGTGTCCTCGTGGCGCACAGCTTCAGCGGCTATACCGCGATCCTGATCGACATCACCCCCTATGCCCGGTTCGGCGAGGAGGTGAACACGCTGGCCGTTTGCGTCGACGCCGAGACGATGGAGGGCTGGTGGTATGAGGGCGCAGGCCTCTATCGCCACAACTGGCTGGCGGTGCGGGGGCCGGTCAGCATCGTCACCGACGGCCTCCACGCCGATCCGCGACGCGAGGGCACGGGCTGGACGGTGCCGGTCGCGCTCACGGTCTCCAACATCCAGAAGACGGCGGCGACCGTTCGCGCCGAGGCGGTGCTGATCGATCCGGCGGGCCGCACCATCGGTCGGGCGGAGGCGGACGTGACCGTCGATCCGCTCAAGACCGCCGAGGTGAAGGTCTCAATCCCGGTCGCCGCGCCGCAGCTCTGGTCGGTCGACCAGCCGATACTCTACCGGGTGGAAACGCGGCTGCTGCGTGACGGAAAGGCGATCGACGCGCGCGCCACCCGGATCGGCTTTCGCGAAATCCGCTTCGACGCAGCCACCGGCTTCTACCTCAACGGCGTGGCGACCAAGATCAAGGGCGTGTGCGTCCATCAGGACCATGCCGGGGTCGGCGTCGCCATGCCCGATGCGATGTGGGAGTGGCGCGTCCGGCGGCTGAAGGCGATGGGCTGCAACGCGCTGCGCTGCTCGCACCATGCGCCCGCGCCCGAATTGCTCGATGCGTGCGACCGGCTGGGGTTGCTCGTCATGGACGAGAACCGTAACTTCAACCCCAGCCCGGATTATCTGCGGCAACTGGAGTGGCTGGTCCGCCGCGACCGCAATCACCCGAGCGTCTTTCTCTGGTCGGTCTTCAACGAGGAACCGATGCAGGGCACCGAACAGGGCTATGAGATGGTCCGCCGCATGGCCGAGGCGGTGAAGGAGCTCGACACCTCGCGCCCCGTCACGGCGGCGATGAATGACGGGATGTTCTCACCGCTCAACGTGTCGGACGCGGTCGATGTGATGGGATTCAACTATCAGCATCGCCGTTACGACAGCTTCCACGCCGCCCACCCGACCAAGCCGATGACCAGCTCGGAGGATACCAGCGCCTTCATGACGCGCGGTGTTTGGAAGACCGACATGGCGCGCCATGAGGTCAGCTCCTACGACACCGACGCCGCCGAATGGGGGCTGACCCATCATGAAAGCTGGAAGATGATCGACACGCGGCCCTTCGTCGCGGGAACGTTCGTGTGGACCGGCTTCGACTATCATGGCGAGCCGACGCCGTTCGAATGGCCGACGACGAGCAGCGTGTTCGGCATCATGGACCTGTGCGGCTTCGCCAAGATGGCCTTCCATCTGCGCCGCGCGCAATGGGTGGACGATGCGCCCGCCCTCGCCATCGCGCCGCACTGGACCTGGCCGGGGCGCGAGGGGCAGCCGATCCGGGTGATCGCGCTGACCAATGCCGAGACGGTCGAACTGCGCCTGAACGGCAAGAGCCTGGGGAGCAAGGCGGTCGACCGGCTGGCGATGCCCGAATGGCAGGTGTCCTATGCCCCCGGACGGCTGGAGGCGGTCGGCTATCGTGGCGGGCGCGAGGTGTCGCGCACCGCGGTCGAAACCGCGGGGTTGCCGGTCGCCCTGAAACTGATCGCGGATCGGCGGGGGATGCTGGGCACCGGCAGCGACGTCCAGCCCTTCACCGTCGCTGCGGTCGATGCACGCGGTCGGATCGTGCCCGATGCCGATGCGCCGGTGACGTTCCGGGTGACGAAGGGCGCGGTGATCGGGGTCGGCAATGGTGACCCCAACGACCATGACTCGGAGATCGTGCCCGCGCGTCGCCTGTTCCATGGGCTGGCCCAGGCACTGGTCCGCGCCGAGCCGGGGACAGGCACACTGACTGTCGAGGCGAGCGCGCCGGGGTTAAAGCCCACGCGCACAACGGTGCGGGTGATCGCGGCCGAGCCACTGCCCGCGCTCCCGGCGACGCGCCCCGTCGCGATGCTGACCGACTGGAAGCGCAGCGACTTCACCGCGACCCGGCCTGATCCGCTGCGGCGTTATGCGGGCAATGACATGAACAGCCTTGTCTATGCGCGGCCCGGCAGGCTGGAAGGGCCGGGCGAGGGCGTCTGGTCGACCTATCGCACCAGTTTCAAGCCGCGCCGCCGGGTGGCGGAGCAGGGTGGGGCGGTGGTCTTCGCCGAAGTCGCCGGGCGCGCCGAAGCCTGGGTGGATGGGGTGAAGCGTGCGGAGAAGACCGACTTCACCCCCGCGCCGCTGGAGGTGCCGTTCCCGGTCGGAGCGGGCGAGCGGCAGGTGGTGCTGGTCGTCGAGGCAGAGCCGGGCAAGGCGTCAGGCCTGGGGCGGACGATTTCGGTTCGGGAGAAGTAGGCCCTTGGCCTTCGACTTCGGCGCAAAGCGCCGAAGTTTATCCTGAGCGGCTGGCTTGCCAGCCAGCCGAAGGGCTCAGGCTGAACGGATGGGGGGATCAGAATCAACCTCCGTTCATGCGGAGCGAAGTCGAAGCGCACGCCCCGACCTCTGCCTCAAACTTTCAAAATAATCCCCTTGCGATCCAGCGCCCAGCCGAACGCGCAGCAGATCAGCGTATAGGCCAGCGCGCAGAGCAGCGATCCGACCGGCCCCGGCGCAATCGGCTGGAAGGCGGTGAGGCCAACCCAAGTGTAGAGTCCCTCGCCGTCGACATGAACCAGTTCCAGTAGGACGACCAGCAGCTCGGAAAACATATAGATGGCGAGCGGATTGCGCCCGAGCATCTGGAGGAAGGTCCGCCCGAGCGTCACGCCGCGTATTTCGACCAGCCACAGCACCGCGCCCAGCAGGATCAGGTCGAGCCCTACCGTCAGCGCGACGAACGAGCCGGTCCATAGCTTCTTGGCCACCGGCAGGACGGGCGCGAAGAGCAGGGCGACAACGACCAGCGCCGCGCCGATCGCGGCCAGTTTTCCGACGGTCGCGCCATGCTTGCCCCAACGCTGGATGGCTAGGCCGGTCAGATAGCCCGCAATGACATTGGCGGTCGCGGGCAGAGAGCCGAGCAGTCCCTCGGGATCGAAGCCATGATCCTTCTTGTAAAGATGCTCCGGCCCGATCAGCCACAGGTCGAACAACGTGCCCGCATTCTTATACCGCCCGAACGCCTCGCCCGCCGGGCTCAGCCCGACCAGGATCGCCCAGTGCGCGACTACCAGACCGATGGCGACCGTCACCAGCTGGCTGGGCTTCAGATAGCGCGCACACAGCGCCCCCAGCAGATAGCAGAGCGCGATGCGTTGCAGCACGCCGGTCAGTCTCGTGGTTTCAAAGGGCTTGGCGACCCAGCTGCCGTCTGCCTGATGCGTGACGAAGGGGAACCAGTACATCAGCACGCCGAGCAGGAAGATCAGCGCGGCCCGCTTGAACACCCGGCGCAGGAACACGCTTTCGGGCATCGGGCGGTTCAGCGCGAAGCTCATCGCATTGCCGACCGCGAACAGGAAGGTCGGATAGATCAGGTCGGCCAGCGTGAAGCCGATCCACGGCGCGTGCTGGAGCTGGTTGAAGGCCCCGCCCGCGCCCGCGGTGTTGACCACGATCATCAGGAAGATGGTCGCGCCCCGAAACATGTCGAGCGAGGCGAAGCGCTCTGGTCTGGCGGCGGTCATCGGGCGGTCTCCATCATCAGCGCGCGGGCCTCGGCCACGGGATCAGCGGGCGGGCTGGCCTTGTAGGTGCGTGGCGAGGCGACCCAGGTCTTTTCCCAATCGAGCAACCTGGCGGTGAACGCCGCGTCGTCGACCGGCCGCTTTGCGAGGGCGGCAGCGCGTGCCTCGGTCAGATAGGCGGTCCAGCGCGGCAGATAATAATCGGCATACATGCCCGCCCAGGCCTTGGACGCATAATCGCCCAGATGGCCGCGCCCGCCCCAGATCGTGACCTGCGCCTTGGCATTCTGTTCGTAAGCGGTCTTCTCGGCGGGCGTGTCGCCATAGGCCCGCGCATCGGCGATCCAGCTGGCCAGGCTTTCCTGCTGTCCGCCGATCAGATGGTCGATGGCCAGCGCCAGCGCCTTGACCCGCGCCGTCTCTCGGTCGCCGGTCGCGACATCGCCCTTCTGATAGGCGGCGACGGCGGCCTTGACGCTATCGTCCAGCGACAGGCTGGCGGCATGGCGGGTCAGGTCGACCAGATCATAGCGATAGAGCGGGCTCCGAGCGTAGGCGGGCGCGAGCTTCAGCATCGCCGCGATCCCGGCGCGTAGCTTCACGCGGTCGCCCGGCTCGGCGGGATAGGTGGGGGCATCGGCGGCGGGGCGCTTGAAGAAGAGGTAGGCACCCGCCCGCTCGTTCCACCAGCGCGGGGTCCAGTAACGCACGTCATAGGCGCCCGCGACCACATCCTGCCACGCCGCGACCATCGCCGGATCGCTCCGGCCATAGCGCGCGGCGGTATAGCGTGTCAGCCACGGCCCCATCGCCATGTCGCCGCCCGGCCAGGCGACGTCATAGGCATAGTCATAGACCAGGCTGTTATTGTGCAACCCTTCGGGAAACATGCCGAAGCCCCGCACATTCCCGCGCCCCTTGTCGGCGAACAGCGCGGCGACGTCGCGGCGATAGAAGTCGGGCGCGCCGTAAACCGGGTTGCTGCCGCCATAGTTATGGACATAGCCGTAAACCCAGCTCTTGCCGTCGAAGCCGTTCGTCGTCTTCCAGATGCCGGGATAGCGGTCGTTGCCGATGTCGAGGATCAGCATCTTTCGGTCGGGCACGTCGCGCAGGAAGGCGGCGATGGCGTCGGGCGTCCAGAATTTCTTGTCCGCGCCGAACAGCCAGCCCTGCATCACCCAGGTCGCGCCCGGCACGGCGGCGGCGATCGAGGCGTAGAGCCGCTGGCCGTAAGCCGCCAGCCTTGCATCGCGGACCTCGCGGGGCAAAGCGGCCGCCTTGGTCGCGGCGTCCAGCACGGGCGTGTTGGCGGTCGCGTCGCCATACGAGGCGTGCGCCGTGTCGCTGCCATCCTCGGCGATGGGCGGCACCATCTCGTTGAAGGCGTCGGCCAGGTAATATTGCCCCCGGCCATATTCGGCGGTGTAGAGTTGCAGGAACCGCTTGGCGAGCGGCGCGAAGAGGGGATCGGACGGATCGAGCCAATAGGTCCCCTCAAACCCCTCCCAGGACCGCATCTTGTAGATGCGCGCCTTGGGGTGCGCCTCGGCAAAGGCCTTGGGCACATATCCGGCAAAGGCGGGCAGGATCGGCGTCATGCCCAGATCGCGCATCCGGGCGAGGATGCGCTTCTGCAGGTCGTGCTTCTTGTCGATCCAACCCTGGGGGAGGGGCGCGCGATAGCCCTCGATATTGCCCATGCGCTGCCACGGCAGGAAGGCGGGGCCGGAGAAATGCGCGGCGAGTTGGGCCTCGCTCAACCCCTGTTCGCGCCACAGCTGGCGCCAGACATAATCCTGCCCCTCCATCGCCAGCGGCATGTCGACGCCGTGCACCGCCATCGCGTCGATCTCCCGCTCACAGCGGGTCCAGTTCCACCAGGGCGTGGTGTAGCCAAAGGTACAGGTGTTCAGATAGGCGCGGACGTCAAATGGCGAGGATACCCAGCCGCTGTCGCCGGGCGTCAGCCGGGTCATCGGGCCGACCCGGTTGCCCTCCCAGCTGATCGCCAGCCGCCCTTGCGCGTTCAGCATCGCCGCTGCCCCGCGCACCGCCGCTACGGCCGAGGAGGCTTCGACCTTCAGCCGGTCATGGTCGACCCGGACGCGGTAGCGGGGCGTCGTCGAGGGCTGGATCGCGACCGAAACCTGTCGGTCGGGCACGCCCAGCCGCTGGAGCGCGGCGCGGGCTGCCTGCCCGCCATCCTTCTGCGCATGGGCGGTCGCGGAGGTGAACAACAGAGTGCCGATCAGGCCGAGCGTCTTGGGATAGGTCATCACGGACGGCATTGTCCCCGGTTCATGACAAAAGGGAAGGGTGGACCGGCCATCGGCGGTCCACCCTCCAGAGGGGAGGTCTAAAAGCGCGTCGACGCCGAGAGGTAGATGGTGCGACCCGTCCGGCTGGCCAGCTGGAAGGTATTCGCGTTGGTCTGATAGGCGTCTTCGTGCGTGTTGTTCAGGTTGATGATGCCCGCCGTGAAGCTGAGATAGCTGGCCGGATTGAAGCCCAGCGCCAGGTCCATCTGGGTGCGCGGGCGCACCACATGGGTCAGGCCGCCATTGACGAAGAAGCTCGACGCTGCGTCCTGGACGTAAGAGCTGCGGTGGTTGACCGACAGCCGCACGCTGAACATCTCGTTTTCCCAATAGGGCGTCAGGTTCCAGGTCAGCTTCGACAGGTCGCGCAGGTTGAAGCCGGTGCCGATCGCGCTGGCATCGGTGTCGACGACGGTCACGTTGCCGACCGCACCGAAGCCCTTCACGGGGAGGATCGCATCGAAATTCTGCGACGCGCCCAGTTCCAGCCCCTTGATATGGATGACCCGGTCGTCGTTCAGCACCCGGCTGAAGCTGTAGTCGGTCTTCAGGTCGGCCGATTGGCAATCGCTGACCACGCCGTTCAGCGCCACGCCGTCGAACGAATTGGGGCAGTAGAACTGCGTGAAGGTGCCGTTCTTCACCGCCTTGTAGAAACCGGCCAGCGTAATCGAGTTACCCTTGCCGTGATAATATTCCAGGCTGACGTCCAGCTGGTTGGCGGTCAGCGGCTTCAGGCGGCTCTCGCCCTGCGCCACCGAGACGCTGGGGCGCAGGCTGGTGGTGACGCGGGTGATGGTGTCGGCCATCTGCGTCTGGCTGTTGAGCAGCGGACGGACCAGCACCTTGGCCGCGGCGATACGGGCGACGAGGTGCGACGTCACGTCGAGTGCGAAGCTGGCGCTGGGCAGGACATTGCCGTAATCCTGCACGACATGCTGCTGGCCGAGCAGCGTCGCGTCGCTGCCGGTGCCGTTGGTCAGGCTGCTGGTGACGTTCTGGTGCGTATGCTCGTACCGCACGCCGACATTGCCGCGAACGGGCAGGTTGAAGATCGTGCCGTCGATGTTCGCCATCGCATAGACGGCCGGGATATAGCGGTCGACCTTGTAGGTGTTGGGCCAGTCGGGCGTGTCGGGCACCGAAATGCCCTTGTCGCGCAGGATCTGCTGCCACAGCGGCGCATTGACCGACAGGAAGCTGCTGGGGATCGCCATCGATCCGCCCAGGAAGTTGTTCACCAGCACGCCGGTCTTCGACAGGTCGGGGATCCAGGCGAATTCGGGATAGGTGACGGGATCGCTGACATCGGCGTCGCGGTCGTGGCGATAGGCCTTGGTGTCGAAGCTCTCGTGGTGATATTTCGCGCCGAAGACCAGCGCCTTGATCCCGTGCCAGTCGAGGTCCTGGGTCAGGTCGGTCTGGATCGCGCGGTCGCGGGCCGACTGGATATGCGTGGCGCCGTCGACAAAGGCGTACCAGGTGCGGTTCGCCATGTTGTAGATCGAGCCGTCGGTCAGGCTGGCGGTGTTCCACTTGACGTTGAACGGATCTGAAATGTCGAGCTGGCCGCCATTGGCGAAGCGCACCTCGTCGATCGTCGCCCACTCGTACAGCTTGGCATCGCCCTGCGTGTAGTGACCGATCGCGCGGATATGGGTGGTGTCGGTCGGGCTCCAGTTGACGGTGCCGGTATAGGCCTGGGTCTGGAGGTTGCGCAATTCGGGCTGGTCATTGTTGTCGACGTTGAAATTGCTGATCGAAATCTTGTCGGCGACGCCATTGGCCTTGCCGTTGACCGTGACCGCCGAGGCGGCCCAGCGGCCGAACACCATCTGGCGCGTGTCGTACCGGGTGTGGTCGCGCGAATATTCGCCCTGCAGCAGGACCTCGAAATTGTCCTGCGGCTTCCACTGGATCGCGCCGCTGCCCATCAGCTGCTCGGTATCGCGGTCAATCCGGCGATAGCGGAGGTTGCCCGGCACCTGGACATCGGCCGCGCCCGCCACGGCACCCGGCTGATACCAGTTTTTGATGAACAGATAGTCGCCGCGATCCTTCAGCTTCTGATAGCCGACATCCAGCATGACGCCGATCGTGTCGTTCGCGAAGCGCTTGATATAGGCCGCGTTGACCTTGGGCGTCGCGGCCTTGCGATAGTCGGAATAATAGCCTTTGATCCCGGCGATGAAGCTGGGGCCCTTATAGGCGAGCGGCTTGACCGTATCGATGTTGACCGTGCCCGCCAGACCGCCCGTGTCCATGTCGGCGGTCGGCGACTTGATGACCTGGATCGCGCTCGCCAGATCGGTCTGGATGATGTCGTAGCGGAAGCCGTCCTTGAAGTCGGCGCTGGCGAAGGTCTGGCCGTTGATCGTGGTGCGCGCATATTGCGGGCCGAGGCCACGGATGCTGATCGTCGAGCCGCGACCGTTGATGTTGGACATCTGGACGCCCGCGATACGCTGGATCGCCTCGGTGATGTTCTGGGCGGGGAACTTGCCGATATCCTCCGACGAGATGCCGTCGGTGATGCGGATGTCGTTGCGCTTGGCGGCCAGCGCCGAGGCGATGCTCTGGCGATAGCCGGTGACGGTGATCTCGTTCTGCGCGTCCGCCCCGGCGGTGTCGACTTGCGGCGTCGCCTGAGCGGCATCGGCAGCGGCAATGGTGGTGGAGGCGGCGGCCGGGCCGCTGGTCTGCGCCGTGGCGGGCGCGGCGATCATCGCCGAGGCGGCCCAGGCCGCCGTGAAGGCCGTCGTTTGAAGCAGGCTTTTGCGCCGGAGACGCAACGCGTCGTGGCACGGTGACATGGTCATGCTCTTTTCCCTCCCTCTGATCCCGACGCGGGGCACATCGCGCCGGGCTTCCCCGAGACTTTGCCGGAAAGGACTCTCGCGACCGGCGGAAAGCAGGGGGCGTCGGCGGCCGGAACGGGGTGAGCGTTCACGATCCGGTTTCGACCGTCACATCTGCTGCGCCGGGACGCCAGGTCTGTCCGAAGTCCGTCAGCGCCATGGTCGCCCGATCCTTTGGATCGTGTGCGACGCATGGACCGAAGGACCGAATATTTCGTCCTGCATCACGGTGTTGTAATCTTATGGTCTTATCGGTGACATGGAATGGTCATGCCTGTCAACCGGCCGCAGGGTCGTTTCGTGGAAAAATTGGTCATGACGATCGAGGCTGCACAATATATGTTTGAAATCAGCTATTTGTCGTCATGAAGATTTTGTCATAAGCGCCTGTGGGAGACCGTATGTCTTCTTTTTTGGCAGTTAGAGCGCGCACGATCACCCACAGGAACGTCGGGTCTGAATTGGTACGTGCTTATTGGTTCGGCCAATTGGCCTGTCTGGTTTTGCCGGATCGGGCTATACGAATGATGCGTCCGTCATCTTCGACCGACAGGTCGAACAGCGCCCCGATCAGCGTCAGGCTTTCGAGCGGCGTGTCCAGTCGGAAGCGGCCGTTAAAGGTCTCGTTCGCCAGCGCCGGATCGGCCAGCCGGATGGGCCGGGTGCTGTAGCGACCCAGCCGGGTGACCGCATCGCCTAGCCGGATCTTATCGCCGCTCAGCCAGTGATCCTGCCATCCCTGATAGCGGACGACGTCGAAGTCATGGACGACGATCCGCCCCGCGCCCGCCTCGGCCCAATGGCCGCCGGTCACGACCATCGCCGCCTGGCCGGGCACGGTCAGCCGCACGCGTCCGCGATAGACGCGCAGCTCGCTATGTCCCGCGCCCCGATCCACGCTGAAATTGGTGCCCAGCGCGACCATCTGCCCCTCGGGCGTCGTCACGGCGAAGGGGCGCGCGGCGTCATGGCGAACCTCGAACCGGGCCGCGCCGCTTTCCAGCCTCAGGTCGCGCGCCCTGTCGGAAAAGGCGATGGCGACCCGCGAGTCCGCATCGAGCACCATGTCCGATCCATCGGGCAGTGCTACCTGACGCTGCTCCCCGACTGTCGAGGCATAGACGCGGTCGACCGTCCCGTCCGGAGCGGCGACATGCCAGACGATCGGTGCGGCGACGACAGCGGCCAGCGCGGCCGCAATGCCGACAGCAACCCGGCGGCGGTTCGGCATAGTTCCGGATATCCAGCGGCGTGGACGCGGCCGCGGTGGGAGAGGCGGGGTGCTGCGCGTCGCCTGCTCGACCACGTCGAACAGCGCCGGATCGCCGAGCAGCCGCACCATCCGCGAGAGCGCTGCGCGGTGCTCGGGTGCGGCGTTCAGCCATAGGCCCAACTCCGCCCGCGCCTCGGGCGACAGCGTGTCGAGCCGGTCGGCCCAGTCTGCGGCCTGCTCCAGCATGGTGTCGCGATCAGCCACGCAAAGGACCTCCGCGTGATGGAAGATCGTCGATACACCCGTCCAGGTCGATCATCGCGCGGACCAAATGCTTCTTCACCGCTTCGATGCTCAGGCCCATCTCCTCGGCGATCTGCTGGCGCGACTTGCCCTCCAGATGCCGTTCGACAAACACCGCGCGACGCTGCGCGGGCAGGCGCGACAAGGCGGTCTGGAAACGGTCATAGCGCTGGCGATAGTCGAGGATCTCGTCGGCCAGCGGCAGGGCGCAGGCCAGTTCGGGATCGACCGGCGCATGATGTTCGGGCCCACGTCGTCCGCGATTGTAAATGACCGAGTCCGCCACGCGAAAGCCATAGGCGAGCGGCTGGTCGATGACCTGCTTCCGCTCCTGCTCGATGACCCGCATGATCGCCTCCTGCACGATATCCTCCGCCTGTTCGGGTTCGCGGATCCGCCTGCGCACATAGGTCAGCAGGCGCGTCCGTCCCTCCGCGATCCAGGCGTTCGCGGCGGTCATTCGGTCCCGGTCAGGAAGAGCCGGTCGCATCGCATCCGGGGACAATCCTCGTCGAAAAAGACCGCGCCGACCCGTGACGGGCCGACGCGGCACAGGGGCCCTTGATATCCCTCAGGGGCAGGACATCAAGGGCGTCGGGGATCAGAAGGTGACGCGGACACCGCCCAGCAGCGTCGTGCCCGAACGGGTCACGACGTACAGTCGCCTGGTGCTGTTCGAATATTGCTTTTCGCGCTGGTTGGTCAGGTTGATGCCGTTCAGCGTCAGCTGGACGTTCTTCGTGACCGCATAATGCGCCGACATGTCGACATAGACCGTGCCCTCGAACCCGGTCACGTCCTGGTCCGGCCCCAGCGCGGTCAGCACCGGCGAGGCGCTGAAGATATAGCCGCTGCGGTAATTGGCCGAGACGCGGGCGTCGAACGCCTTGTCCTGATAATAGAGCGTGGCGTTGGCGTTATACTTGCTCAGCCCCTCCAGCGTGGTCGGGATGCTGCCCTGATAGATCTTCGAATAATCCAGCCGCGAGTCGACATAGGTGAAGTTCACCGCCGTCCCCAGCCGGTCGAAGGGGGCGGGCAGGAACTTGAAGTCGGTCTGGCCGGACAGCTCGACGCCGAACAAATTGGTCTTGGCCAGGTTTACGGGTCGCGAATAGCTGTCGACCACGGTCGATCCGGTCACGCCCGGGTACAGATTGTCGGGCAGGCCCGTTTGCGAATAGGGCACGTTGTTGATCGTCTGGGTCGAGATATAGCCGTCGAGATTCTTGTAGAATAGCGCGGCCGCGACATAGCCGACCGAGCCGAAATAATATTCGGTCGAGATGTTATAGTCGTTCGACTTGTACGGGCGCAGGTTCGGGTTGCCGATCGACACGGTGACATTGCCATTGTCGTTCGTCACCGATCCGTTGACCGCCAGCGCGCCGAGCGCCGGGCGGTTGATGTTCTTCGACGCGGCGAAGCGCAGCATCAGGCCCTGGTCCAGCTCGAAGATCAGGTTGGCGGCCGGAAGCACGCCCTCATATTCGCCGCGCACCGTGACGGGGCCGACATTGGCGGTGCCGTTCGAGGTGACATCGGTGCGGTAATAGCGCGCGCCGATATTGCCGCGGAAAGGGATGCCGCCCAGGATATGGTTCCAGTCATACTGGACGAAGGCGGCGCTGGTCCGCTCCTCGACCGCGTACACACCGATCTTGTTGGTCAGATATTGTGCACGATTGATGCCCAATGTCTGGAGCATCTTGGGGAAGTCGACGATCGTCCAGTCCTGTCCCGAATAGCCGGTATAGGTCCGGGCATAGGCGCTGGGGTTGGCGTTGACCTTCCCCGACACGAAGCCGCTGGTCTCGATATTGTCGGCTTCCGCATAATAGCCGCCATTGGCGAAGCGCCGCCATTCGCCGCCGATGCTGATCGTGTCGCCGGGGGAGAGCTTATAGTCGAAGCGGCCCTTGATATTGTCGAACGCCGAATCCTGGAACGTGTTGTTCGCGTACAGGCGCTTGGCGTGCCAGAAATTGGGGTCGGTGGTGTTGAACTTGTAGGTGTTGACCAGCGAATAGGTGCCGCCGCGATAGTCGGAGATGACGTCGCCAAACCCTTCCAGCGTGAACTTGTCGTTGACCGGCATGTCGTAGCGCGAGCGCTCGACGCCGCCCAGCCAGGTGAAGGTCAGCCCGTCGACCAGCTCGGCATCGCCGCTCAACACCACCTGCTTGAAGGCGTTCTTGGTATTCTGGACGCGGGTTTCGGTCGACGCCTTGCCGCCCGACACGTCGAGATAGGTCACTTCGTTGCGGTCGTTCCACTGGATCGCGTTGACCCGCGAGTTGGGATAGACGGTACCCGCAAAGGTCTCACCGCCGCCCAGCCAGGTCGAGCTGCCGCCGCCGCGCGAGGCGAGGTGGGTCTCGAAACGGTCGCCCTTGAACTGACCGTACAGACCATCGAGCGTGACATGGACCTTGTCGGTCGGCGCCCACTGGATCGAGGAGGTCAGCCCGATCCGTTCCTGCTTGCTGTCCCACACCGACAGACGGTTGCCGCGCGCGAACAACAGGTCGCCCGAGTTGATCTTGGCCTGTTCGGCGGCGGTCAGGCGGCTGATGTTGCTGCCGTTCGCCTTGTTGCGACGCCAGCGATAGGTGTCGAAGCCCTCTTCGCGGGTGTTACGGCGGCTATACGCGCCCGACACCAGGATGCCGAAATTGCCCCAGTTCTTGGAAATGAGGCCGGTCAGGCGTGGCTGGAAATCGCGGGTCAGCGTGTTGCTGCCGCCCTGCGCCGACAGCGCGATCTTGGTGCCCTTGTAATCGAAGGGGCGCGCGGTGAAGAGGCCCACGGTGCCCGCCAGACCGCCCTCGGTCTGCTGCGCCTGATACGACTTCTCGACATCGACATGGTTGAACAGTTCGGCGGCGAACAGGTTGAAGTCGAAGGCGCGGTCACGCGTCGTCTGGCCCCGGCTGTCCTGCGGCGAGTCGACATTGCCCAGCACTTCCATGCCGTTCAGCTGGACGCGAGTGAAGTCGGGACCGAGCCCGCGCAGGGAGATGCGCCGTCCTTCGCCCGCCTCGCGGTTGATCGCGACGCCGGGCAGGCGCTGGAGCGCTTCGGCGAGGTTCAGGTCGGGGAAGGCGGCGATGTCGGAGGCCGAGATCGAGTCCTTGATGATCGTTGCGTTACGCTTCGAGTTTCGCGCTTGCGCCAGGCTGGTGCGGTATCCGGTGACGACGACATCGCCGCCTTCGTTGGTCGCACCGCCGGTGGTTGCGGTCGTCTGTTCGCCCTGATCCTGCGCCAGCACCGGCTGCGCGACAAACAGCGCGCTCGACGCCAGCAACAGCGTCCGCTTCGTTCCCATCACTTCAAACCCCCAAAAGACAAATGGCTCGCCCAGCCATAAGGACGATCGCGGGGAAGACGGGGGGCGTCGCCAAACGGGGACAAGGATTTTTGTAAAAGTTTTAAGACATTTATGGCGTTTTTGTTACAGGCGTGGCCGGGCTTGTCTTTGTCGTTGAAAGTTTTGAAAGACCCTGTCCCCGATAGGTCGCCGCGGAGCTCTTTGGGGCACTGGTTCAAGTCTTGGGGGTGGGTAATATGACGAAGCGGACAAAGGGTTGGCGGCTGGCGGCCGCGATGACGCTCATTGCGCTGGCGCCAGCGGCGGCGTCCGCGCGGGAGACCGGCTATCTGGCGGCGGGCGAGGGCTTGGACCTGGCGGCGGTGTTGCCGGGGCCGCCGACGCCGGGATCGCCGCGCGCGCTGGCCGATGCGCGGGCCTTTCGCGACAGCCGGGCGTTGAACGGCATGGCGCGGTGGCAGCAGGCGACCGCCGATGTCTCCAGCGACATGGGCGAGCGTTTCGCCGCCGCGCTGGGCTTCCGGCCCGACTGGACCAAGCTGCCCGTCACCCGCGCCATGCTGGCGAAGTTCGATGCGGATCGCTCGGCCGCGATCGGATCGGCCAAGGCGCATTGGCAGTCGAAGCGCCCCTTTATCGGCAGCGACCTGCCGATCTGCGAGCCACGCCGGCCCGCGCTGATCGCCAATGGCGATTACCCGTCGGGCCATACCGCGCATGGCTGGGGCTTTGCGCTGCTGATGGCCGAGTTGCTGCCAGACCGGGCGCAGGCGATCCTGGCGCGTGGGCGGGACTATGGCAACAGCCGCTGGATCTGCGGATCGCACAGCCAGAGCGCGGTCGAGGGCGGCTATATGGCGGCGAGCGCGATCGTGGCGCGCGAACATGGCAATGCCGCGTTCCGGCACGACATGGAGGCGGCGGCCGAGGAGCTGGCGCGCTACCGCGCTAAAATCGCCAGTCCGCGCTAAGCGAGACGACCCGACCCTGCTGCGCGCGGACGGTGACGACGCCGTCCTTGTCCCCGGCGCGGATTTCGCCGCCCAGCGCATCGCCCTGCATGATCGCGATCCGGTCGAACAGGTTGGTCGCGCGCAGCCCCAGCGTCAGCGTCTCGGTGGCGTCCAACCTCGCGCCGAGGCCGACCAGCGCGAAGCCGGGCAAGGCCAGGCTATTGGCGTCGTCGGCATAGCGCCGCCCCATCGCCGACAGGTCGCCGTCGAGCGTGACCCCAGTGCCGGGCAGAACGGCACTGGCCGACAGGCTGGCCATGATGCGCGGCACCCGGCGCGGAATGCGTCCGCTCAGGTCGTTCACCGTCACCGTGTCGCCGGTCAGGCTGGTGATGCGATAGGATTGCAGGCGCGGGTCCTGCCACGTCACCGTCGCCCGTAACGACAGGCCGGGCAGGGGCGAGGCCCCGGCTCCGACTTCCAGCCCGATGGTCCGCGCCGCCGCCTGATACGCCCCGATGCGTACCGCCCCGGTCGTGGGGTCGAGCGACAGGTCCGGCAGAGATATATCGGGAAAGCGGCTGGCAAAGAGCGTCGCGTCGAGGCCAGTCGTGCCATGCCGCCAGATCAGCCCCAGCTCGGCCTGCTCGATGGTCAGCGCACGCGGAGCGTCGCCGCCGATGCGGAAGACGCCGGGGTCGGGCAGGCGCATCGCGCGCGTCGCTCGGGCAAATGCGCCCAGTCGGTCACTGGCCCGCCAGTGCAACGCCAGTGTCGCGGCGGTTCGGGCGATGCGCTTCGACCGGGCATCCCACAGCCCCGATCCGACGGCGATCCGGTCGTCGGCCAGGGTCGTCGGATCGCCGCCGTCGATGAGCGTCGGCCGTTCGACCGTCGCCGACAATGCTGCGCGCTCGTGCCGCAGACCCCAGTCAAGCCGCCAGCGCGGCGCCAGCTGCCACTCGTCGGCGGCGTAGAGGGCGACCATGTGCTGGCGACTATGCACCGCCTCATAGGTCGAGCCCGTGCTGAGCAGCCCGTCATCGGTCGCCCGCCCCAGCAGGTGTCCGGCGCTGTCGAACGCGACCAGATCGAGCCGCCGCCCCTGTTCGCGCGCCTCCAGCAGCGCGCGCGCAACCGCCCGTCGGAAGTCCCAGCGATAGCCGACCGCATACAGCCCGAGCGTCAGATCGTGGTGCCCCGCCGCCTCCAGCGGATGGACATAGGACAGGTCGACGATCCCCTCGTTTAGCCGGGTATCCGCCGCCACCGGGTTCAGCACGATGACCCGGTCATTACCGGGCAGCGGGACAAAGGCACTGCCGTCTTCGGCATGGCGAAGCACGACGCGCGCCGTCGCGGGAAAGGCGGCGGCGAGGCGGGGCAGCGCGTCGGCAATGGCTTGTGTGGCCGGGAATGCAGTGCCCGAGGAGGACAGCGCATAACGCTCGGTTCGCGAAGCCCGATAATGGGCGTTCAACGTCACGACGCCACCCGCGAGCGGCCGGGTCCAGACCAGGGAGGGCGTGACCAGGCGATTGCGGTTGTTGCGCCCCAGCGGCCGCTCGCCCAGTGCGGCAAAGCGCAGCCGGGACAGCTCCGGCCCCAGGAAACTGCCTCGCCGGGGATCGAAACCGGGCAGCGGGATGATCTGCCCGCGTTCGTACCGCATGGGAAAGGACGAGATGTTGAGCGTGTCGTCGTCCAGCGCGTGCACCGCCAGCGTCAATCGCCCGCCGCCGAGCAGATCATGATCGGCGCGCACCCGGAACTGGCCGCCCCCCAGGGTCGAGGCGATCCGCCGCACCGTCGGGTCGCGTGCCACCGAACCGCCTGCGATCAACCGCCAGCCCCCGCCGACCGGCCCGGTCGCATAGCCTTCCCAACGGATCAGCCCGTAATCGGCGACGGTCGTCCGTATCGCTCCGCCCGGACGGTCGCGGGGCGCACGGGTGCGCAGATTGAGCACGCCGCCCGGCGCGTTGCTCGCAAAGATCGCGGAAGGGCCGCCGCGCACATAGTCGCTGCTCTCGATCATCAGGTCGGGGCGGACGAACTGGTCGATATCGGTCCAGGGCAGGGTGTCGTGCTGCACCGGCAGGCCGTCCTCCTGCACCGCGATCGCCTGATACCCGTCGAGCGGAATGCCGCGCACCCGGATAGTGTTGGCGGCAACCCCGGCCGAGGTATCGACCCACAGGCCGGGCAGGCCGGACAGCATTTCCGCCAGGCTGTGCGGCGGACGGCGGGCCAACTCGACCTCATCGATGTGGGACGCGGAATAGCTGCGCTCCAGCTCGCCCTGCAGCCCGATCCCGCGACGACCGCTGACGATCACGTCGGGGCCGGTCATCGGGTCTTCGGGCGGCGGCGTGGCAGCTGCGCGCGGCCGTGTCGCACGCGGCATCGGCCCGATGGCGCGCACGACGATACCGCCCGCGATGCGGCGGCACGACAGACCGGCGGGCGCGCACCATCTGGCAAGTGCGTGCGACAGGCGCATCCTTCCCCTCAGCGCGGGCGAGCGGCGCCCGGCCAGATCGCTGGGCCGTGCGACCAGTGCCTCGCCCCCCTGACGCGCCAGCCGGTCCAGCCCGGCGCCCACGGACTGGGCGGGAAGATCGATGGCAAGCAGCGCATCACCCTGCGCCGCGACAAGGGCCAGCGCGACGAACGGCGTCATGGCCGCGTCCCTGGCGAACCGCAATTCATTCGTCGCCTGCCGTCCCTGTCGCTGCCAATTCGGATTTCTGCCGCCGGGCGGATAGGCACCAATTGTGTAACGCGCATGTCACTGGCAAAAGCCGTTTCGACCGATGCCGCGGGCGTCGACGGAGGGCGACATGGGGGATGCGATGGCGCGGTGGCATTTTTGGATCGACCGCGGCGGCACCTTCACCGACGTGGTGGCGAGGCGCCCCGATGGCGGGGTCGTCACGACCAAGCTGTTGTCCGAAGACCCGGATCGCCGCTACGACGCCGCCGAGGCCGCGATCCGGCAATTGACCGGCGTGGGTGACGGGCCACTTCCGGCGTGCGGCATTCGTATCGGGACCACGATCGCGACGAACGCCCTGCTGGAGCGAGAGGGGGAGCCGGTGCTGCTGGCGATCACGCGCGGTTTCGGCGATGCGCTGGCGATCGGCTATCAGGATCGGCCCGATATCTTCGCGCGCGATATCCGTCGCCCGCCGCCGCTGTTCGCGGAGGCCGTCGAGATCGACGAGCGCGTGACGGAGGACGGCGCCGTCCTGACCCCGCTCGACCGCGAGGCGGCGGCGGCGGCCTTTGCAAAGGCCCATGCGCGCGGGTTGCGCTCGATCGCGATCGTCCTGATGCACGGCTGGAAACATCAGGCGCATGAGCTGGCACTGGCCGAACTGGCCGAGGCGGCGGGCTTCACCCAGATTTCGGTCAGCCACCGAACCGCGCCGCTGATCCGGCTGGTCGCGCGCGGGGACACGACGCTGGCCGACGCCTATCTGTCGCCGGGGCTGGGTCGCTATGTGCGCGGACTGGAAGCCGGACTGGGCGAAGCGGCGGCGGGTGGGCTGTTGTTCATGCAGTCGAGCGGCGGGCTGGTCGCGGGCGATCGTTTCCATGGCAAGGACGCGCTGTTGTCGGGGCCCGCCGGTGGCATTGTCGGCATGGCGCGTACGGCGATGGGGGCGGGCTTCGACCGGGTGATCGGGTTCGATATGGGCGGCACCTCGACCGACGTGTCGCTGTTCGCGGGCAGTTACGATCGTCGCTCCGACGCGGTGCTGGCGGGCGTGCGCGTCGCCGTGCCGATGATGCGGATCGACACGGTCGCGGCGGGCGGCGGCTCGATCTGCCATTTCGACGGGGGGCGGTTGCTGGTCGGCCCGGCCTCGGCAGGGGCGGAGCCGGGACCGGCCTGCTACCGGCGCGGCGGGCCGCTGACCGTCACCGACTGCAACATGATCCTGGGCAAGATTCAACCGGGGCACTTCCCCGCGCTGTTCGGGCCCGACCGCAACCTGCCGCCCGACCGCGCCGCCGCCGAGCGCGCGCTGGACGCACTGCTCGACCAGGTCGAGGCGGCGACCGGCGAGCGGCTCGATCCCATGGCGGCGGCCGAGGGACTGGTGGCGATCGCGGTGGCCAGCATGGCGCGCGCGATCCGCGCCGTCTCGGTCGCGCGGGGCGAGGACCCGGCCTCTTACGCGCTGGCCTGTTTCGGTGGGGCGGGCGGGCAACATGCTTGTCTGGTCGCCGATGCGCTGGGCATGGCGCAGGTGCTGATCCATCCGCTGGCGGGCGTGCTCTCGGCGGTCGGCATCGGGCTGGCCGATCGCAGCGTGGTGCGCGAGGCGACGGTGGGCCTGCCGCTGGGTGAAGAGGCGCTGGACGGCGCACTCGCCGAGCTTCGTGCGGCCGCGATTGCGGGGCTTGCCGAACAGGGCGTCGATCCGGCGGCGGTGCGGCTGACCGTGCTGGCGCAGCTTCGTTATGCGCGGAACGACCAGACGATCGGCGTGGCGTGGGACGATCCGGAAGCGATGGCCGCTGCCTTTGCCGAGGCGCATCGGCAACGCTTCGGCTTTGTCGGCGAGGACGCGCTGGTCGTCGAGCAATTGCGGGTCGAGGCGATTGCGGGCGGCGAGGCACAGGACCTGCCCACGCCCCTTCTCGCCGAGCACACCGCCGATCCGGTCGACCGCGTGGCGATGTATCTGGCGGGCGAGCGGCATGAGGTGCCGGTTCATAGCCGCCAAGGGCTGGCGGCCGGTGCGGTGCTGGCGGGGCCGGTGCTCCTCATCGATCCGGTGTCGACCGTGGTTGTCGAGCCCGGCTGGCAGGCGCGCGTGCTGCCCGAAGGGACGCTGCTGCTGGAGCGGATCGCGGCGCGGCGCGAGCAGGCGGTGGAGGAGACGGTCGATCCCGTCCGGCTGGAAATCTTCGCCGGGCTGTTCATGGGCATCGCCGAGGAAATGGGCGCAGCGCTTCAGCGGAGCGCGGCCTCCGTCAATATCCGGGAGCGGCTGGATTTCTCCTGCGCCATCTTCGACGCGGACGGCGGGCTGGTCGCCAATGCGCCGCATATCCCGGTTCACCTGGGGTCGATGGGTGAGAGTATCCGCACCGTCATCCAGGCACGCGGGGGCACGATGCGCGAGGGGCAGGTCTATGCGCTGAACGACCCCAATCGCGGCGGCACGCACCTGCCCGACATCACCGTCATCATGCCGGTCTTTGCCGGGGAGGAGGCACCCGCCTTCTTCGTCGCGGCGCGCGGGCATCATGCCGATGTCGGCGGCACGACGCCCGGCTCTATGCCGCCCGACAGCCGGACGCTGGCGGATGAAGGCGTGGTCTTCGACGATGTGCTGATCGTCGAGGACGGCGCCATGCGCGAGCAGGCGATCCGCGAACTGCTGGCCAGCGGTCCCTGCCCCGCGCGCAATATCGACCAGAATATCGCCGACTTGGCCGCGCAGGTCGCCGCCTGCGCGCGCGGGGCGGACGGGCTTCGCCAACTGGCCGCGCAACAGGGGCAGGGCGTCGTCACGCGCTACATGGCCTATGTCCAGGCCCATGCCGAGGCGATGGCGCGGCGCATGATCGCGACGCTGTCCAACGGTCAATTCCGTTACGAACTGGACGATGGCGCGGTCGTCGCGGTGCGCGTGACGATCGATGCCGAACAGGGCAGCGCCACGATCGATTTCACCGGCACCAGCGAACAGCGGCCGACCAACTTCAACGCGCCCTTGGCGGTGACGCGCGCCGCTGTCCTTTATGTGCTGCGCCTACTGGTCGATGAGGCGGTGCCGCTGAATGAAGGGTTTCTGCGGCCCGTCACGCTGATCGTGCCCGAAGGATCGATGCTCAACCCGCGTTTTCCAGCGGCGGTGGTGGCGGGCAATGTCGAGGTCAGTCAGGTCGTGACCGACACGCTGCTCGGTTCATTGGGGGCGATGGCGGCCAGTCAGGGGACGATGAACAACCTGACCTTCGGCGACGACAGCTATCAATATTATGAGACGATCGCGGGGGGCGCGGGCGCGGGGCCGGGACATGACGGGGCCGATGCGATCCAGACGCACATGACCAACAGCCGCCTGACCGACCCGGAGGTGCTGGAGACGCGCTATCCCGTGCTGCTCGACCAATTCGCCATCCGGCGCGGATCGGGTGGGGCGGGGGAATGGCATGGCGGCGACGGCACGATCCGCCGCCTGCGCTTCCGCCAGCCCCTGCGCGCGGCGATCCTGAGCAATCGCCGGGTCGTGCCGCCCTTCGGCCTGAACGGTGGCGAGGCAGGACAGCCGGGCCGCAACCGGGTCGAGCGAGCCGATGGCAGCGTGCAGGACCTAGCCTCGACCGCCGGAATCGCCATGGGTGAGGGCGACGTTCTGGTCATCGAGACGCCCGGCGGCGGCGGCTTTGGGCGGGGGATGCGCTGATGTGGGTGCTGGCGGGAATCGTCGTCATCGCGGGCGGCTTCCTGCTTCGTTTCAACCCGCTGTTGGTCATCATCGCGTCGGCGCTCGTCACCGGCTTCGCGGCGGGGCTGGACCCGGTTCGGATCGTCGCGACCTTCGGCCATGCCTTCAACGAAACGCGCTATGTGACCGCGATCTACATGGTCCTGCCGGTGATCGGCCTGCTGGAACGGCGGGGGCTTCAGGCGCGGGCGCGGGCGCTGGTCGGCGGGCTTCGCGGTGCGACGGCGGGGCGGCTGCTGACCGGCTATCTGCTGTTCCGGCAGCTCACGGCGGCGCTGGGCCTGACGTCGGTCGCCGGGCCTGCCCAGACCGTCCGCCCGCTGGTCGCGCCGATGGCGGAAGCCGCCGCTGAGCGCCAGGGCGGCGCGCCCGACGACGCCGAAAGGGTCAAGGCGATGGCGGCGGCGACCGATACCGTCGGGCTGTTCTTCGGCGAGGACATTTTCCTGGCGGTCGGATCGATCCTGCTGATGAAGGGCGTGCTGGAGGGCTATGGCATCATGCTGGAGCCGTTCCAGTTGTCGATCTGGGCGATCCCGACCGCGATCGCGGCGTTCCTGATCCATGGCACGCGGCTATGGTGGCTCGACCGGCGGCTGTCGCGGGGCGGTGCGCGATGATCGGGCTGAACCTGGTCTATGCGGCGGCGGGGATCGTCTTTGCGGTCTTCGCGCTTCTGTCGGCGCGCGACCGGCGCTGGGCCAATGCCGCCTTCTATGCGCTGATTACCGTGTCGTTTCTGTTCGGCAACCGGCTGGGTGATGTCGCCAATGGCGTGCTGGTGTTGGCGCTGGTCGGCATTGCGGCATCGGGGCGTATGCGTCGCGCCGACGCGGTCGAGCCAGCCGAGGATCGCCATGGCACGAAGGTGTTCGCGCCCGCGCTTGTCATCCCGGCGGTCGCCCTGGTCGGCACACTGGCGTTCAAGCATGTGCCGACGCTGGTCGATCCCAAGCAGGCGACGCTGGTGGCGTTGACGCTGGGGACCGTGATCGCCTTGGTCCTTTGCGGCGCATTGCTGCGCGCAAGGCCCGCCGAACCCTTCTTCGCGGGGCGCGGGCTGATCGACGATGTCGGCTGGGTCGCGGTGATGCCGCAGATGCTGGCCAGCCTGGGCGCGGTCTTCGCGCTGGCCGGGGTGGGCGGTGTCGTCGGCGAACTGGTCGGCGCGGTGATCCCAGCGGGCAGCGTGATCGGCGCAGTGCTGGCCTATGCGCTGGGCATGGCGCTGTTCACCATCGTCATGGGCAATGCCTTCGCCGCCTTTCCGGTGATGGCGGCGGCGGTGGGCGTGCCGATCCTGATCCGCCAGATGGGCGCGGACCCCGCCGTCGTCGCGGCGGTGGGGATGCTGGCGGGCTTTTGCGGGACGCTGATGACGCCCATGGCGGCGAACTTCAATCTGCTGCCCGCCGTGCTGCTGGGCCTGAAGGACAAATATGCGGTGATCCGCGCGCAGGTGCCGACCGCGCTGCCGCTGCTCGCCTTCAACATCCTCCTGCTTTACGGAATGATCGCATGACCCGGTTGAACCGATCCGTCGCCGAACGCTTCGCCGCCATGACGCTCGGCCATGTCGGACGCGAATATCCCAATGTCCTGATGCACGTTCTGAACGGGCCGGAGGATGCGCGTACGCCATCCGAACTCCACCCGATCTTCTATGGCAGCTATGACTGGCATAGCTGCGTGCATGGCTGGTGGCAGTTGCTTCGGCTGATCCGCCACTATCCCGATCTGGAGGCTGCGCCTGCCATCCGGGCGCGGGCGGATGCGATGTTCGTGCCCGACAAGGTCGCGGGCGAACTGGCCTATCTGGAGCGGCCCGGCGCGGCGGGGTTCGAGCGTCCCTATGGCTGGGCCTGGATGCTGGCGCTGCATGACGAGGCGAGCCGCCATGACGCGGGCTGGGCCGGGATGCTGGAGCCGCTCGCCCGGCTTTTCGCGCGCCGTTTCGCCGACTTCCTGCCGCGTCTGACCTATCCGCTGCGGGTCGGTACGCATTTCAACAGCGGCTTTGCCCTGACGCTGGCATGGGACTGGGCCGAGCATCGCGATCAGGGTCTCCGCTCGCTGATCGCGCAGAGCGTCATTGGCTGGTTCGCGCGCGATGCCGATTGCCAGGCCTGGGAGCCGGGCGGCGACGAGTTTCTGTCGCCTGCGCTGGCCGAGGCCCTGGTCATGAGCCGCGTCCTCGACGGCCCCGGCTTTCGCGAATGGTTCGACGATTTCCTGCCGCGGGTTGCGATCGGCGAGCCCGCGACGTTGTTCATGCCCGCCATCGTGTCCGATCGAAGCGACGGCAAGATCGCGCATCTCGATGGGCTGAACCTGACCCGTGCCTGGTGCTGGCGGGTGATCGCCGCGAAGCTGGGACCGTCGCATCCGGTCACGAACCGCGCGAAGGCGACGGCGGAGGCGCATCTCGCCGCCAGCCTGCCGCATCTGGGTGACGACTATATGGGCGAACACTGGCTGGCGACCTTCGCACTGCTGGCGCTCGAAGCTGGTTGATCGAAAGAGTAGAAAGTTCTGTCACGAACATGACAGCTGAATAATCTTAATTTAAGCAGTCGCCTCTATTCCTCCTAATTATTCAAGGAGGGGTGTCACAATGAACGTATTTGTCCCGCGTCTGATGTGTGGCGTGGCTTTGTGTGTGTTTTCAGTGGCTCAGGCACATGCCGAGACTTCACCTGTCGTTGCATCGGCCGGTGCGGCCAAGCCTGCCGAGGCGGCGAGCGGCGCCGCGAAGGACAATGCGATTGCGGCGAACAAGGACGCCATCGTCGTCACCACGACGGCCCAGAAGCGTTTCGAGAATATCCAGAACGTACCGCTGGCGGTTCAGGTCATTTCCCCCGCCGAACTGGAAGCGCATGGGGTGCGCCACTTCCAGGAACTGGGGAAAGTCAGCCCGTCACTGGTCATCCGCCCGGCCGAACAGCCGGTCAACGGCACCGTCTCGCTGCGCGGCGTCGGCACGCTGGCCTTCGGCATCGGCGTCGAGACCGCCGTCGCGATCACGGTCGACGGTGCGGCGCTGCCCTTCATGGCGCGTGTCTACACCGATCTGCCCGATATCGCCCAGATCGAGGTGCTGCGCGGCCCGCAGAGCACGCTGTACGGTAAGGCGGCCTCGGCGGGTCTGGTCAAGATCATGACCGTGCAGCCGACCGACGATTATCATGTGCGCGGCAACATGACCGTCACCGGCGACCGCGAATATGGCGCCAATGTCAGCTTGACGGGGCCGATCAGCGATACGCTGGGCTATGTCTTCTCGACCGGCTATTCCAATTGGGACGGCAATGTCCGCAACCTGTTCAACGGCAAGCGGACCAACGGCCGCGAAACCTTCAACACGCGCGGCAAGCTGCGCTGGAAGGCGTCGCCGGACGTCACCTTCACCCTTTCGGGCAATTATGTCGACGGCAATGCGACGATCGCGCGGCCTTTCGTAGCGGTCGCGTCGAACGCGCTGCTGCGGGGTGTCGCGGGGCAGACCCCGGCGGTCATCTTCCCCGGCGTGACGCTGGACCGGGACAATCAGGACGTCAGCAACAATTACTGGTCGCACAACAAGTTCTCGGGCGGCGGCGCGCTGCTGCGCAGCGAGGCCAATATCGGCCGGATGAACGTCCTGTCGCTGACCTCCTATGACCGCTTCCGCCTGGACGACTATCTCGACCATGACGACTCCTCGTCGTCAGCGGCGGTCGGCAGCAACATCCAGGTCGGCGCCTTCAAGTCGCGCATGTTCACGCAGGAATTGCGCCTGTTGTCGCCCGGCGAGGATGCGTTTCGCTATGCGCTGGGTGTCTATTACGCCAATACCGGGTTCGATCGCCCGTTCCAGCGGGGCCCGGTCTTCTCGCTCGCCAACTGGTATGCGACGACGGGTTCGCGTCAGATCGCCGGTTTCGGCCAGATCGACTGGGAGTTCGTTCCGAAGCTGACCGGCACGGTCGGCGGTCGTATCCAGAACGAGCGGGTCAAATACACCTTCGCCGACAATCTGGCGCGCACCAACTATGCCGGACGCGCGGACGATACCGCCGCGACCTATCATCTCGGCCTGACATATCAGGCGACGCCCGATGTCATGACCTTCGCCAGCTATTCGACCGGCTATAAGGGCCAGACCTATGACCTGACGACCGGATTCAACCAGAACCGTGCGGCAGCGGGGCCGGTCAAGCCGGAGCGGTCGCGCGACCGGGAACTGGGCATCCGTACCCAGTTCTTCGACCGGCACCTGACGCTGAACGCGACGCTGTTCGATACCGACTATACCAATCTCCAGGCGCAGACGATCGAGACGCTGGCGGACGGCACCAGCAACTTCCGCCTGACCAATGTCGGCAAGTTCAACACGCGCGGTCTCGAGATCGAGACGGCGGCGCGGCTGGGCCGTGACATCGCGCTACGCGGGGCGATCACCTATCTGGATGCCAAGTACACGTCCTTCCCCTCGGCGCAATGCTATCCGATGCAGACGGCGGCGCAGGGATGCAGCGGCTCGCCCGCGCGCCGCGACCTGACCGGCGTTCGCGCGCCGCAGGCCCCGGTGTGGAAGGGCAACTGGTCGGTGGATTACACCCCGCCGCTGACCGACACGCTGGACGGCTTGGCGCAGGTCGCCGGGGAGTATCAGTCGAGCCTCTATTATGTCGCGGCCGATCCCCAGACCTTCCAGCCGGGCTTCGCCATCTTCGACCTGCATCTGGGCGTCCGCTCGCATGACAAACGCTGGGACGTGACGGCGTTCGTCAACAACCTGTTCGACCAGCAATATTATGCCTCGCTGGTGAACACGGCGGGCAACTTCGCCGGGCGTATGGCGACCCAGGCCGTGCTGCCGCGCGACTTCCGCCGTTATGCGGGCGTCCGGTTCGGCGTGAACTTCTGATCTCTTCCTCCCCTGCAAGGGGAGGGGGACCATGCGCAGCATGGTGGAGGGGGGGCCCCCTATCGATAGCGGGACACCCCTCCGTCAGGCCTGACGGCCTGCCACCTCCCCTACAAGGGGAGGAATGCTACTGGCATCAAATCTTCAGATGCGCCGTCCGGTCGCGCTTGGCGGCCAGCGCCTGACGCACTTCGGCCACCGCGCGGGCCTCGCTGGCGATCAGCAGGCCTTCGAGCGCGGCGGTCAGGTGTCGCTGCATCGCGACCCGCGACGCGACGGGGTCGCGCGAGCGGAGCGCCTCCAGGATGGCGGCGTGGTGTTCGACGATCGGGCGGACATCGATCTCGCGAACCTTGGCGTCGAGCAACACGCTCTCGGCCGAGCGCAACCGCTGTTCCCAAAGGCGGTCGATCGTCTCCAGGATCGCACTGTTGCGCGTCGAGCGGGCGATCAGCGTGTGGAACGCACGATCGGCATGGAAGGCACCGCCGACCGTGTTGTTCTCCTCCTCGATCGCCTCGACCAGCGTCGCCAGCTCGTCCAGCTCGCTGTCGGTGATCTGAGAGGCCGCCAGCGCCGCGGCTTCCGGCTCGAACAACAGGCGCGCCTCGGCCACCTCCATTGCGGAGACGCCGAAATCGGGCGTCTCGCCCTGGCCCGGCAGCGCCACGACATGCGCACCCGACCCGATCCGCACCTCAATGAAACCCTGGACTTCCAGCGCGATCAGCGCCTCGCGAATGACCGGGCGGCTGACGTCGAACCGCGTCGCCAGCTCGCGCTCGGCGGGCATGCGCGTGCCGATCGGGTAGCGGCCCTCCTGCAACTCGGTGATGAGCGTGCGGGCGAGTTCCCGGTAGAGCCGGTCCTGGGTCGTGTTGTTGTCCATCGCGACCCTTATAGGGGGCGAGGCGGGATGCTGGTCAAGCGCCAGTGTCAGACCAAATCATGTCAGGCCAATCGGGACATTTCGCCGCGATCGGTTTCGACGACGACCGTCCCGGCGGCGCGTGCGGCTTCCGCCAGCCGGGCATCCGCCGCGTCGGTGACGAGGAAGTCGACATCCCCCATGTCGCCGACCCGGACGGGCGCTGCGCGTTCCAGCTTGGAGCCGTCGATGGCCAGCAGTACCTGCCGCGCCTGGGCGATGATGGTCTGCGATACCCGCACCTCGTCCACGTCGAAGTCGAGGAAGCTGCCGTCCGGGTCGATCGCCGATGCACCGATCAGCGCCATGTCGACCTTGAACCCCCGGATGAAGTCCATCGCCAGCGCGCCGACCACCGCACGGTCGCTGGCGCGGACCCGGCCGCCTGCGGCGATCACCTCGATCGAGGGGCGGCCGCCCAATATGTCGACGACGTTCAGGTTGTTGGTGATGACCATCAGGTCGCGGTGATCGACCAGCGCCTTGGCGATCGCCTCGGTGGTGGAGCCGATATTGATGAACAGGCTGGCCCCGTTGGGCACCAGCGCGGCCGCCGCCGCCCCGATCGCGGCCTTGGCGGGGGCGGCGACGCTGCGCCGCTCGGCATAGGCGAGATTGTCGGTGCCCGATGTCACGACCGCGCCGCCATGGACCCGCGCGAGCATCGACCGGCCCGCCAGGATGTTGAGGTCCTTGCGGATCGTCTGCGGCGTCACGCCCAGCTTTTCGGCAAGTTCGTCCACGCCGACGCTGCCCGTCCGCCGCGCCACGTCGAGGATCGCGACATGACGCGCCGCGACGATCTCAGCCGATCCGGGGGCGGGAGGCTTCACGCGATGCCCTGCTCAGCGAGATAGGCGGCCAGCCGCTCGGGCGTTCCGGAGGGTACGTGCAGGCCCAGCTTGCTGCGGCGATAGAGGATGTCCTCCACCGTGCGCGCCCATTCGGTCTTCACCAGATAATCGACCTCGGCGGTATGCAGCCCGCCGCCCAGATCGGGGCCAAGATCGCCTTGCCCGACCACCGCATCGACGCGCGTGCCATAGGCGCGGGCCAGACGGCGCAGCAGGACAGGGGGCAAGGCAGAATAGCGGGCCGTCAATTCGCGCAGGAAAGCGTCGAAATCGGCGTCGGCGATATCCCCGCCGGGCAGCGCGGCCCCCGCCGTCCACGCTCCCCCGGCAGCGGGGAAGAAGCGCGCCAGTTCGCGCATCGCGTGCTCGGCGAGCTTGCGATAAGTGGTGATCTTGCCGCCGAAGATATTGAGCATCGGCGCCCGGCCTTCGCCCTCCGCACCCGTATCGAGGTCGAGCACATAGTCGCGCGTCACCGCCGAGGCATTGGCTGAATGATCGTCATAGAGCGGCCGGATACCGGCATAGCTCCACACGATATCGGCTTGCCCGGTCTTCCGTGCGAAATAGCGGTTCACCGTGTCGAGCAGATAGGTGGTCTCCGCCGCGCTGATCGACGCCTTGGCGGGCGCATCGGTCCAGGGTTCGTCGGTGGTGCCGACCAATGTGAACCGGCCCTCATAGGGGATGGCGAACACGATCCGCCGGTCGTCATTCTGCAGCATGAAGGCATGGTCGCCGTCATAGAGCTTGGGCACGATGATATGGCTGCCCTTGACCAGCCGGACCCCGCGATCGCGCCGCGCCCCATGGGTGCGGCCGATGACGTCGGCGACCCAGGGGCCCGCCGCATTGACCAGTGCGCGGGCGCGGACGGTGCGGGTTTGGCCCGCTGCTTCGATCGTCGCGACCCAGCCATCGCCCTCACGCTTTGCATCGACCAGCGTCGTGCGGGTCGCGATCGTTGCGCCCCGCTCGGCCGCGTCCATCGCGTTGAGCACGACCAGGCGACTGTCCTCGACCCAGCAGTCCGAATAAACGAAAGCCTTGCCCTTTCGCGGCGAAAGCCCGTCACCCAGCGGTGAACGCTCCAGCGCCACCGTGCGCGTACCCGGCAGCTTCTCGCGACCGCCCAAATGATCGTAGAGGAACAGGCCCAGCCGCACCATCCAGGCGGGGCGCGGCGACTGGGTCTGCGGAAGGACGAAGGACAGCGGCCAGATGATGTGCGGCGCCATGTTCAACAGCCGCTCACGCTCGATCAGCGCCTCTCGCACCAGCCGGAACTCACCAAATTCCAGATAGCGCAGGCCGCCATGGATCAGCTTGGTCGAGGCCGAGGAGGTGTGGCTCGCCAGATCGTCCTGCTCGACCAGCAGCACCGACAGACCGCGTCCGGCGGCGTCGCGCGCGATCCCCGCGCCGTTGATGCCGCCGCCGACGATCAGCAGGTCTATCCTGTCCATCGCATGGTCCGTCATACCGCTTGTCCCTGTTCCTGAGCGCATCCCTTGCTATACCATGTCAGCGAAAAACGAAAGCATTGACGTTCGTTTGAAAGCGTGTGACCGTTTGAAACGAAAACAAGGAGAGGGGTGAGCGATGGCGTCGCACATTCTGGTGATCGATCAGGGCACGACCTCGACACGCAGCATCGTGTTCGATGGACAGGCCCGCCGGGTCGCCATCGCACAGGCCGAGTTCGCGCAGCATTACCCCGCGCTCGGCTGGGTCGAGCATGATCCGGAGGATATCTGGCGCGATGCGCTGGCCACCGCGCGCAAGGCGATCGCCGAGAGCGGCGTAGCCCCGGCGCAGATCGCCGGGATCGGCATCACCAACCAGCGCGAGACGGCGGTGGTCTGGGACCGTGCCACCGGCGAGCCGATCCACCGCGCGATCGTCTGGCAGGACCGCCGCGGCACCGATCTGTGCCAGAAACTGAAGGCCGACGGCGCCGAGGACTTGGTGCGTGAGCGAACCGGCCTGTTGATCGACCCGTATTTCTCGGCAACCAAGCTCGCCTGGCTGCTCGACCGTGTCGAGGGTGCGCGGGGACGGGCGGAACGCGGCGAGCTGGCGTTCGGCACGATCGACAGCTTCCTGCTCTGGCGACTGACCGGCGGCACGGTGCACGCGACCGATATCACCAATGCCAGCCGCACGATGCTGTTCGACATCCATCGCGGCGTGTGGGACGAAGAACTGTGCCGGTTGCTGCGCGTGCCGATGGCGATGCTGCCGCAGGTGCATGACAACGCCCATATCTTCGGCACCACCGCACCGGACCTGCTCGGCGCGGCGATCCCCATCGCGGGCATGGCGGGCGACCAGCAGGCGGCGCTGTTCGGGCAGGCGTGCTTCCGCCACGGCATGGCCAAGTCGACCTATGGCACCGGCTGTTTCATGCTGCTCAACACCGGCGAGACGGCGGTGGCCTCCAGGCACCGGCTGCTGACCACGCCCGCTTACCGCCTGAACGGCCGGACGACCTATGCGCTGGAGGGGTCGATCTTCGTCGCAGGGGCGGCGGTGAAGTGGCTGCGCGACGGGCTGGGCGTCATCACCCATGCGAGCCAGACCGATGATCTGGCGACGCAGGTGCCCGACAGCCACGGCGTCTATATGGTCCCTGCCTTCGTCGGTATGGGCGCGCCCTATTGGGAGCCGGATGCGCGCGGCGCCATCTATGGCCTGACGCTGGGGGCGAGTGCCGCGCATCTGGCGCGCGCGGCGCTGGAGTCGGTCGCCTATCAGACGATGGACCTGGCCGAGGCGATGATGGCCGATGCGGGGGAGGGGCCCGCGATCCTGCGTGTCGATGGCGGCATGGCGGCGAATGACTGGCTGTGCCGCTTCCTCGCCAACATGATCCAGACGCCGGTCGAACGGCCTGTTGACCTCGAGACGACGGCGCGCGGAGCGGCGTTTCATGCCGGGTTGGCGACCGGCTTATGGTCGGGCCTCGATGCGCTGGAAAAGCTCTGGTCGCGGGAGGAATGTTTCGAACCTTCCATGGCGGAGGATGCCCGCGCGCCACTGGTCGCCGGGTGGCGCGACGCGGTGGCGCGGACGCTGGCCAAGCCCGGCGCGTGACCATGGCGAAGCGACCGCTGCTGGTCGGCAACTGGAAGATGCACGGCGATGGCGGCGACCTGGCCGTCATCGTCGCGATCGGTGAGGCGGCGCGGCGGCATCCTGTGGTGGATGTCGCGCTGTGCTTGCCTGCGACCCTGATCGACCGGGCGCGACGCGTCTGCCCCGGCCTCGCCATCGGAGGGCAGGACTGTCATCCCGAACCGAATGGCGCGCACACCGGCGATATTTCCGCCCCGATGCTGCGCGAGGCGGGAGCCTCGTTGGTCCTGCTCGGCCATAGCGAGCGGCGGCAGGATCATCACGAGGACGACGCGCTGATCGCGGCCAAGCTGCGCGCCGCGCGGGCGGCGGGTCTGGAGGTGATACTGTGCGTCGGCGAGACGGCGGAGGATCATGCCGCCGGTCGCTCGGCGGAGATGGTTCGGGGGCAACTAACCCTTTCACTCGCCGGGATGAACGGGCAGGGGATCGCCATCGCCTATGAGCCCGTCTGGGCGATTGGCGGTGACCGGACTCCCGAACCGAAAGAGGTCGCGGGCATAGCCGGGCTGATCCGTGATACGGTTGCGGAGGCGCGCGTCCTTTACGGCGGCTCGGTGACGCCCGATAATGGAGAGGCGCTGTTCGTGGACGGCGGGATCGATGGCTTCCTCGTCGGTCGACAAAGCCTGGATGCAGATGCGTTTACTGCGATCCTGAAACTGATGGACGGGACGGCACGCTAGAGCATGATGACATGAGGTTAACTCACCCCTCCCCTTCAGGGGAGGGGCCGGGGGTGGGGCGCCGCCGCAAGCGTGCAGCCCCTGGCGAGGCCCCACCCCAACCCCTCCCCTGAAGGGGAGGGGCTCTCCTTGGTTCAACGCAACGTCATCACGGTCTAAACTTCCTCCCCTGTAAGGGGAGGGGGACCAGCGAAGCTGGTGGAGGGGTGTCCCGCTATCGAAAGGGTGACACCCCTCCGTCAGGCCTGCGCCCTGCCACCTCCCCTTGCAGGGGAGGAAGGCGGGGTGTCCGGCACCACCCATTCGAATGTCGTCACGGCCATCGGCAGCAGGTTCAACGTCCCCCCATGCGCCTGCGCGATGCGGCGGGCGAGGGTCAGGCCGATGCCTGACCCCTCCGGCTTGGTCGTGTGGAAGGGGCGGAAGATGCGTGCCCGCTCCGGCGCGGCGACGCCCTGGCCGCTGTCGGACACGCGTACGATCAGCCGATCGACCTCCGCCGCGACGTACAGCGTCACCGCGGGGGCGACCGTACCGGCCAGGGCGGCTTCGGCCGCATTATGGAGCAGGGCCCACAGCCCTTGCGTCATCTGGTCGCGGTCGCACCAGCCGGTCGCGCCCTCGGGCACCTCGACCGACAGCATCACCCGGCCGTCGAAACGCTCGGCGAACAGGCGGGACAGATCGCCGACCAGTTCGTTCATGTCCACCGCCGCTCGCACCGGATCGGGCAGGCGCGCCAGCATTCGGTATGCGCGGGTGAAGCGTTCCAGTCCCTCGATCCGCCGGGCCAGCGTCGCCAAGATGCCGGGCAGCCTTGCGTCACCACGTTCAGCCGCCACCTGGGCACTGTCGGCCAGCGAGACGATCGGCGACAGGCCATTCAGCAATTCGTGGCCGAGAATGTCGATCATCTCGTTATCGGCATGGGCTTCGGCGGCGCGGCGTTCGGCTTCGATATCGACCAGCATCGCCAGCGTGCGGCCCAAACCTGCAACGCGCTCGATCCGCCAACTTCTGCCCTCGTGCCGCAATTGCGTCTGCCCCGCATCCAGAAGCGCGGGCGGCGTCGGGATCACCCGGTCGTCGGTGGCGAACAGGCGGCGGCTGGCCCGGTTGATCGCCTGAGCCCGCCCGGCATCGACGCGCAGCAGCGGCAGCGGGATCTGGTCGAACAGAGCGTCGATCGGCGGGCCGTCCGGGGCGGGGCGTGTCAGCTCTCCCTCCCCTCGGCCAATCCCTGCGCGCACAGCGACCCAGCATCCCATGCCGATCAGCCACGCGATACAGAGCCCCGCGCCCAGGATCGACCCCAACATGCCCCTTTGCCATGCCAGCAGGATCGCCGCGCCAAGGATGGCCAGCGCCAGCCCGGACAGCGCCGCCGCCACCGCACGACGCTGCGACAGCTCAAAGCCCATGACGCGCCATCCGGCGATACAGGGCGCCGCGACTGAGCCCCAGCGCCTGCGCCGCCTGGGTGACATTGTGGTGATGCCTGGCCAGCGCGGCCTCGATCATCGCGCGTTCGCTTTCGTCCAGGTCGAAGCTGGCGCGGGATGCGGCCGGGGCGGGATTTTGCGCGATCGGCGGGGCGAGCAAAGCGGCCTCGATCACGCCCTGTTCGCCGAGCAGCAGCGCGCGTTCGATCGCGGCAGCGAGGCCGCGTGCCTCGTCGGGCCAGTGGGCGGTCGCCAGCAGCGCTTCGGCGGCGGGGGTGAAGCGGGGTGTGGGCAGGCCGTGCCGCTCGGCTGCGACCCGGGCGAAGTGACGGGCGAGCAGCGGCACGTCCTCGCGCCGTTCGGCCAGCGCTGGGGCCGCGATCTCCACCGCCGCGATCCGCCGGGCGAGGGCGGGTGCGATCGCGGCGGGATCATCGGCGACGGCGATATAGCGATCGTCCGGGCGCAATCGGTCGAGCAACCGGGACTGGCCGATCTCGTCGAGCCGGTCGGGATGGCGGAGCAGCCAGCTCGTCCCCCGCTCGGCAGTATCGAGCCGCTCCCAAGCCAGCGGATCGCGTATGTCGATCCGCTGCATCGGTCGCCCGGCGGCGCTGGAGGCGGCATGGATCGCGGCGGCGATCAGGCTGCGCCCGGCCCCCGAAGGTCCGGTCACGACGACGCCCGCCATCGTCGGCCCGACGCGGCGGATCAGGTCGCGCACCCGGCCGATGGCGGGACTGTCGCCCAGCAGGCGTGCGGGTTCGACGGTGTCCCCGGCCGTTGCCAAATGGTCGCGCGGTATCGCACGACGATGGGCGGCGACCTCGATCTTGGCGATCAGCTCGGCATTGCGCCACGGCTTCATCACGAAGTCGCGCGCGCCCGCCTGCATCGCGGCGACGGCCAGCCGGATGCCGCTATGCGCGGTGATGACGATGATGCACGCGCCCGGATCGTCGGCGAGCAGCCGGTCGAGCATTGCCAGCCCTTCCGCCCCGTCGGTTCGCCCGACGGCATAGTTGAGGTCGAGCAGGATCGCGTCGTAGCGCTTGGCCGCCAGACGCGAAAAGCCCTCTTCCGGCCCCTGCGCCACGTCCAGCCGGTGCCCCGCCAGATCGATCGCGATGGCCAGCGATTCGGCGATGCGCGGATTGTCGTCGATGACCAGGATCGAAAGCGCGCTTGACGCATCGTCGCACCGTCCATTTCCGGACGGTGCGTCCGGTCCCGAACGGTCGGATTCGGCTGACTTGGATAAAAATGGCGTATTCATAGGGCTTTAGGTTTTTCGGCCGTTCGGGGTGACACTCCGTCCATGATGACCGAACAGCCCGTACACGCAAGCGCTTCGCCGGGGGCGGGAATGGACCGCCGGATCGCCCGCAAGGCCGTGCCCTGGTGGCGCCGCCGCTTGGTGGTCGCTGTGCTGCTGGTGATCGGCGCGGTGTCGGTGTGGCGCATGCTGCCCGCCGCAGGCTCCACCGATATCGCCGCCGCCAATATCGAGACGGGCGAGGTGACGCGCGCCGCATTCGACGATTATTTGCCGGTTCGCGCCACCGTCACCCCGCGCATCACCACCTTGGTCGGCGTGCTGTCCGGCGGTCAGGTCGAAAAGCTGCTGGCGCAGGACGGGCAGATGGTCCGCGAGGGACAGCCGCTCGCCACCCTCGCCAATCCGCAGCTGAAGCTCGACGTGCTGACCCGCGAGGCGCAGATCGCCAGCCAGCTGGGCGGCGTGGCGAGCGAGGGGCTGGGGATCGAACGCAACAAGCTCGACCGGGCGGGGCAGGTGGCGCAGGCCGAATATGACCTCATCAAGGCCAGGCGTGACCTGGGCATTCGCCGCCAGTTGCACGATCAGGGCTTTCTGTCGGACGCGGGCGTGAAGAGCTTCGAGGAGGAGGCCACCTATCAGGAAAAGCGGCTCGCCCAGCTGAAATCGGGCCGCGCGACGGAGGCGCGGATCACCGCCACCCAGTCCGCGCGGCTGAACGATACGCAGGTGCGGCTGTCGGGCAATCTGGCGGCGGTGCGCGCCGGGCTGGAGGCGCTGACCATCCGTGCGCCCGCGAACGGACGGCTGACCAATTTCACCATCCAGCCCGGCCAGACGCTGAAACCCGGCGATCCGGCCGGGCAGGTCGACAGCGAAGGTTCGTGGAAACTCGTCGCGCAGGTCGACGAATATTATCTCGGCCGCGTCGCGGTGGGGCAGACGGCGGCCACCTCGGACGGCGCCGCACTGACCGTGTCCAAGGTCCTGCCCGCCGTGAAGGACGGACGGTTCCAGGTCGAACTCACCTTCGACAAGGCGCCCGCGGGGCTCAATCGCGGGCAGACGATCGACATCCGTATCACGCTGGGCGCGGCCAGCCGCGCGGTGGTGGCGCCGGTCGGCGGCTGGCTGGAGGCGGGCGGCAGCTCAGCCTTCGTGCTCGATCCCGATGGCGCCCATGCCCGTCGCCGCAGCGTGAAGATCGGCCGCCGCAATCCCGAACAGGTCGAAATCCTGTCCGGCCTCAATCCCGGCGAGCGCATCGTCACCAGCAACACCGCGTCCGTGAAGGGCGATATCCTGAACATCCGATAAGGGGGAAGACCGATGATCCGAATGGAAGGCATTCAGCGCCGCTATGTTTCCGACGAGGTGGAGACGACTGCGCTGCACGATATCGACCTGCATGTCGCAGCGGGCGAGTTCCTGGCCATCATGGGGCCGTCGGGCTGCGGCAAGTCGACTTTGCTCAACACGCTGGGCACGGTCGATCGGCCGACCGGCGGGCGCTATCTGTTCGGAGATCGCGACCTGGCGGCGCTGGGCGAAAAGGAACTGGCGAAGTTCCGCGCCGAAACCCTGGGCTTCGTGTTCCAGAGCTTCAACCTGATCGATGAACTGACCATCGAGGAGAATGTCGCGCTGGGCCTCGCCTATCGCGGAGATGCGGGTGACCGGCGGGGCCGGGTGGCCGCCGCGATGGACAAGGTCGGCATCGCCCACCGGGCGCGCCACTTCCCGCACCAGCTGTCGGGCGGTCAGCAGCAGCGCGCCGCGATCGCCCGTGCGATCGTCGGCGATCCCAAGCTGATCCTGGCGGACGAGCCGACCGGCAATTTGGACACCGCCAATGGCGAGCAGGTGATGAACATCCTGACCGGGTTGAACGATGCGGGCGCGACCATCGTGATGGTCACCCACTCGCCCAGCCATGCCGACCTCGCCAAGCGCCGGATCGACATGCTCGACGGCCGTATCGTCGCCAGCGCCATGCGCGCGATCTGAAAAGGACCACGGACATGAAGAAGACACTTTCCGCCATCGCCCTCCTGTCCTTCGCCGCCGCCGGTGCCGCCGCGCAGGATAGCGCCCGGACCTCGCGCAGCTTCGACGTGCACGGGTTCGACCGGATCGACATGGCCGGGTGTGATATCGCCACGGTTTCGCTGGGGTCGCGCTTTGCCGTGACGGCGCAGGGGCGGGCGGACAATATCGCCGATCTGCGCATCGACACGACCGGCGGCGCGCTGCGCATCCGGCGCAGGGACAATAGCTGCAACGGCCACGACCGGCGGGTGGCGATCGCCATCACTCTGCCGTCGCTCCAGGCGGTGAATGTCAGCGGCGCGGCGGAGATGAACCTGCCCGCGCTCGATGTTCGGGCTTTCGCGGCGGAGACCAGCGGTGCGAGCGTGCTTCGCCTCGCGGCCCTGCATGGCGGATCGGCCAGCTTCGGTCTGTCCGGCGCCAGCCAAGCGACCGTCGGCAATCTTCGGGCCGATCGGGTGAAGCTCGACGCCTCGGGCGCCAGCCACCTGCGGGTCGGGGGCGCGGCGAGACAGCTGACCATCGACAGCAGCGGCGCCAGCGACGTGGAGGCCCGTGCCCTGAACGCGCCGGTCGTGACGGTCGGCGCCAGCGGGACGGCCAAGGTCCGGGTCGGCCGCGCAGAGCAGGCGCAGATCGGCGCGAGCGGCATGTCCAACGTCACCGTCGAGGGCGAGGCGCGCTGCACCGTGTCCAAGAGCGGGCTGGCCCGCATCGCCTGCGGCCGATGACCGCGTCTTCCGGGGGAACGCCATCATGAACCGCTTCGCGCTTCTGTCGCTCTATCGCTCGCTTGTGCGCCACAAGCTCTATGCCGCCCTCAACATCGGCGGCCTGGCGGTCGGCATCGCCGTCTTCCTGGTGCTCGGCCTCTATGTCCGGTTCGAGACGGGCTATGAGAAATGGCTGCCTGGGTATGACAAGCTGTACCTGGTCGAAGAATATTGGAACATGCCCGGCAGTCCGGCCAATGGCTATTCCACCGGCACGATGGGCGGGCTGATCGATCAGCTTCGGGAGGATTTCCCCGATACGGTGGGAACGCGCATCCAGGCGATGGATGCCAATGTCGTGCGCGGCGGGACCGCGACCAGCGAGAAGTTCGCGTATGCCGACCCTAACTTTCTCGACATCGTTCGCCTGCCGATCGTCGCTGGGGACGCGGCCCGGGCATTGCAGGCCCCGGACAATGTGCTCATCAGCGAAACCATCGCGAAACGCTATTTTCCCGGCACCAATCCGATCGGGCAGACGATGACCCTGACGGCACTCGGCAAGACCGCCAATTACCGTGTGGCTGGCATCTTTCGCGACCTGCCGTCCGATACCGAATTGTCATATTCCATCCTGGCCAGGACGCCCAATCCGCATCCGGACAAGATGTGGTTTCATTGGGGCAGCTCGCGCGTCTGGACGATCCTGCGCCTTGATACCCCGCAGGCGGCGAAGGACCGGCAGGCGCAGATGCGTAGCTTCGTCGATCGCCGAGGACGCAAGGATCAAGGGCCTTCGATCAAGAACCTCAGCCTGAGGATCAACCCGATCACTGACATCCACCTGCAAAGCACGCCGGGTCGCAAGATGACGGTGGCGACGCTGGGTATCGTGGGCGTACTGACCCTGCTGATCGCGATCGTCAATTATGTGAACCTGGCGACCGCCCGGGCCGGGCTGCGCGCCCGCGAGGTCGCGATGCGCAAGGTGCTGGGGGCGAGCCGCAGCGCGCTGGTCCGGCAGTTCCTGGGCGAGGCGCTGCTCGTGGCGCTGCTGGCGGCGCTGGGCGGCCTGATCCTCGCCGAGCTTGGGCTGCCGATGATTAATGCCGCTGGGGGATTGAAGCTCTCGCTCGATTACGCGGTCGTCATACCAGCCCTGATCCTGCTGTCGCTGCTGGTCGGCGGGCTCGCAGGGCTGTATCCGGCGGTGTTGCTGTCGCGCTTTCCGGCGGCCGCGGTACTGGCTTCGTCACGCTCGCCGGGCGGCGGGCGGGCCGGGGCGCGAGTGCGCGAGTTGCTGGTCGTCTTTCAATTCGCGCTTGCCATCGCCTTCATGATCGGGACGGTCGTGTTGATCGCGCAGACCCGCCACGTTCGCAACACCGATGTCGGGTTCCGCCGTGATGGCTTGGTCATCGTCAGCTCCACCAGCGACAGTGCCGTTACAGAACCGCAAATGACCGCATTTCTTGCGCGTGCGGCGTCCCTGCCGGGGGTGCGGTCGATCACGACGTCGGACTCTTCGCCGGGGGCGAGCAGCTTCAACAGCGACAGCTATGCCGTGCCCGGCAAGCCCGAACCTGGCCCCAGCCTGCAAGCGATCATCGTGTCGGAAAACTTCTTCCCGACTTTCGGCCTCAAGCTGATCGCGGGTCGTCTGCCCGATAATGCCCACCGAGCCGATGATAGCCGTAACGCCACCAATCCCCCACCGAACGTCATGAACGTCGTCATCAATCGCGAGGGGGTAAAGGCCCTCGGTTTCGAAAGTCCGGAGGCCGCGATCGGCAAGACGGTCGGGCGGGACAATCCCCGCACCATCATCGGCGTGGTGGAGAATGCCCGCTTCTTCTCGCCTCGCGAGTTCATCAATCCGACCATGTACTATTACCAGTCGCGCTTCTCGACGATCCCGCGCACGACCCTGCGCGTGGAGGGTGACCCGCGTGAGACGATCGCGGCGCTGCGCGGCATCTGGCGACAGATCGCACCGCAAGTGCCTTTCGAGGCGAAGACCGCGAACCAGAACATGGAGGAGTATTACAAGGCCGATGACCGAGCGACCCGCCTGTTCGGTATCGGCGCCGCGCTGGCCGTCCTGATCGGTTGCGTCGGCCTCTGGGGTCTGGCCTCGTTCAATACGCAGCGGCGCGTGAAGGAGATCGGCATCCGCAAGACGCTGGGCGCCTCGGCCACCGATATCGTGCGCTTGCTGGTCGGGCAGTTCCTGCGCCCCGTGTTGATCGCCAATCTGGTCGCCTGGCCGCTGGCCTATGTCGCGATGCGGGCCTGGCTGGCTGGGTTCGACGACCGGGTGAGCCTGTCGCCGCTCTATTTCGTCGGGGCGACGATGCTGGCGCTCGTCATCGCGGTGCTGACCGTGCTGGGCCAGTCGCTGCGCGCCAGCCGGGCTGCTCCCGCGTGGGCGCTGCGTCATGACTAAGCCGGGGGCGTGGTGGCTGTTGGGAGCGGCGCTGATGGTCGCTGCCCCCGCTTCGGCCGAAACGCTGCGGGAGGCGATCGCGGCGGCGTGGGAGGGCAATCCCGAACTCGCCGCCGCGCGCGCCCGGCAGGATGCGCTGGCCGAGACGCCCGACCAGGCGCGCGCCGCCGGGCGGCTGACGGCGGGGGCGACCGGCAATGCTGGGTATGACCGGCTGGGTTATGATGGGACCGGCGTGCGGACGGGTGCGGCCTCGGTCCTGGGCGGTATCAACGCGATCCTGCCGATCTGGACCGGCGGACGGGTATCCTCGGCGGTACGGGCGGCAAAGGGCGATGTCGCGGCCGGGGATCAGGCGTTGCGCGATGTCGAGGCGGATGTGCTGGAGCGGGTGGTCGGCGCCTATGCCGACCTGCTCTATACCCAGCGGGCGGTCGACGTCGCGCGGGTCGGGATCGAGCGGCTCGACAGCCAGGTGGCGGAGGCGAGATCCCGCTACCGCCTGGGACAGGCGACACGCACCGACGTTGCGCAACTGGAGGCGCAGCGGGCCAGCGTCGTCTCCAACCTGGTCGATGCGGAGGGGGCGGCAGCGACCGCAGCGGCGGCGTATCGCGCGATGGTCGGGCGCGATGCGGGCGTGCTGGACGCGACGATCGGAACGCCCGCCGCCTTGCCGCGCACGTTGGCCGATGCTCGGGCGGCGGCGGAGTCCAGCAATCCGCTGCTGCTCGCCCAGCAACGCCGGGTGGATGCGGCCACCGCACGGATCGACCAGGCACGGGCAGACCGGGCACCGGCGATCGATCTGGCCGGAGGCTATGGGCGCGGCGTGCAATGGGCGGGGGGCCAGGCGAACGGCTTCGACAGCGCGGCCAATGCGGGGCTGGCGCTGCGTATCCCCTTGCTGACCGGCGGCCTCGTCGCCTCGCGCGTGCGGCAGGCGGAGGCGACGCGGCGGGCGGAGCGGTTCGACGCGGATGCGGTGGCACGGGGCGTGGTGCGGGCCGCGGATACCGCCTGGGCCTCGCTAACCGCCGCGCAAAGGCGGCTGACGGCCAGCGCGGAGGGGCTGAAGGCGGCCGATCTGGCGCTGAAGGGCGTGCGGGCCGAATATGGCTTCGGCCTGCGCTCGACGATCGACATATTGGTGGCCGACCAGAGCTATCGCTCGGCGCAGCTGGCGGTGGCGCGGGCGCAGGTGGATGTGCTGATCGGGGAGGCGGCGCTGCTGCGCGCGACGGGGCGGATGGGGCGGGGGGCGTTTGATTGAGGGGTTGGTCTCGGTGAGACCTCTTTCCCTCCCCCCAGCCCCTCCCGCTTGCGGGAGGGGAGAGGTCATTTGCGGACGGCTCCCCTTAATCACTCCT
>DXIH01000192.1 GCA_019112965.1 Candidatus Sphingomonas excrementigallinarum
GTTGCCTGAAATCGCCGCCCGTCCATTATGGCATTACCGCCGATACCGGCGGCCATATCGCCTATATTCTGGACGCAGCCGCCGCGCAGGCGAATAATATTGATACACATCAAGTTTCGATCGTCACGCGCCTGTTCGAGGAACCGGGCCTGTCATTGGAGCACGCCCGCGCCACCGAGCGGCTGTCGCCCAAACTGACCATCGACCGGATCGCGACGGCCAATCGCCGCTATCTGGAAAAGGAGGCACTTGCCGACAATCTGGCCAGCTTCACCGAAGCCTTTTGCGCCCATCTAGCCCGGCTACCGCGCCTGCCCGATGTCATCCACGCGCATTTCTCCGACGCCGCCGCCGTCGCCGCCGAGGCGCGGCGGCGCTTTGCCATTCCCTTCGTCTACACGCCGCATGCGCTGGGCATCGACAAGCGCCGCCATCACGGGCCCTCGCCCGCGCTGGACGGTCGGATCGCCGCCGAGCGAACCGCGATCGCTACCGCCGATGCGCTGATCGTATCGACGACCGACGAAGCGGAGCGACAAGTCCAGGCCTATGGCGTCCCCGCCAGCGGACATGTCCATCGCATCGCGCCGGGCGTGCCGAACCATGAGGGAAGCCGCGCTGGCCGCCCGACCCTCGTCGACCGGCTGGGCGAGTGGCTGGACGAACCCGCCAAGCCCATCCTGCTCGCCATCGCCCGGCCGGTCGCCAAGAAGAATCTGGGGGCGCTCGCCCGTGCCTATGCCGCTTCGCCTGCCTTACGCGACGCCGCCAATCTGGTGATCCTGGCGGGGCAGCATGACGGCCCCGGATCGACCGAGGAACGCGCCGTGCTGGCGGAATTGCTGACGCTGGCGAAGACGCCGGAGCTTCGCGGCCGCTTCGCCCTGCCGCCGCGTCACGACGGGCAGGATGTCGCCGCACTCTACGAACGCGCGGCCGTTGGCGGCGTGTTCGTCAACGCGGCGCTGCACGAGCCCTTCGGCCTGACCCTGATCGAAGCGGCGGCGGCGGGCGTGCCCGTGGTCGCGACGCGGCATGGCGGCCCCAGCGAGATCATCACCGCGCTCGAGCACGGCCTGTTGGTCGAGCCGCGCGACGAGGACGCCATCGCCACCGCCTGCCTTACCATCCTGTCCGATCCCGACACCCACAAGCGTATGAGCGCGAATGGCCGGTCGGGCTCCGCCCTCTATGCCTGGGATCGCTACGCCATGGAATCCACCGCGCTCTACGCCCGTCTGCCGCGCACCCCCGGCCTGCTCGCCAGCGATATCGACCATACGCTGACCGGATGCCGGGTCGGCGCGCACGACTTCGCGGCGTGGCGTCAGGCGAGCGACCTGCCCTTCGTCGTCGCGACCGGCCGCTCCTTCGCCATGGCCCGGATCATCCTGTCGCAATGGGGTATCCCGGAACCCGACGCCTTCATCACCGATGTCGGCACCCGCATCATGCTGAAGGGGCAGCGCGGATGGCAGGAATGCCCGGATTTTGCCGCCCATCTGAACGAGGGATGGGACCGCAAGGCGGTGGTCGCCGCGCTCAAGCCCTTGCGCCTGCGCCCGCAGCCACGCGACACCGCCGGGCCGCACAAGGTCAGCTATTTCGGTACCGCCGAGGATGCCGATCGCGTCCGTGAGACGCTGGCCGAACAGGGCCTGTCCGCCAAGACGGTGTTCTCACACGGACGGCTGATCGACGTGCTGGCGCCGCTGGGGGGCAAGGCGGCGGCGGTCGCGGCCTATGCCCGGCGGCTCGACCTGCCGATGGGCGCGTGCATCGCGGCCGGGGACAGCGGCAACGATGTCGACATGCTCGACGCCTGCGGCCATGCGATCGTCGTCGGCAATGCCGGACACGAACTCGCCGACCTCGCCGAGCGTGATGGCCTGATGCGGGTCACCGCGCACCATGCCAATGGCGTGATGGAGGGGCTGGAGAAGCTGGGCCTGACCGCGCCGATGCCGACCCAGGCGACGGCGGCGTGACGCGCCCCTTCGGCTATTTCGTCCATCATCAGGGGCGCGGCCATGCCGAACGCTGCGCGGCCATCCTGAACGCCCTGCCGCCCGAGCGGCCCGTCACCATCTTTTGCGCGCGCGACGACATCTTTCCAGCCCTGCCGCCGCAGGTCGAGATCGTCGCCATCCCATCCCTCTTCGAACCGACCGGGCTGGAGGCGGGAACGATGGACGCGGTGCCGACGCCCGAGACGTTGCATTGCGCGCCGCTCGGCTGGCCGGGCATCCGCCATGCCATGGCGGTGATCGCCAACTGGTTCGACCGCGCCGACCCCGCGCTGATGATCTGCGACGTGTCGGCCGAGATCGCGCAGCTGGCGCGGATCTGCTCGGTCCCGCATGTGAAGATCCTCCAGCATGGCGACCGAAGCGACGCCGGGCACCGCGCCGCCTATGACGGCGCCGCCGGGCTGCTCGCCGCGTTCGACGAGGCGCTGGCCCAGCCCGAATGGGACGCCGGGATGCGCGCCAAGACCTGCTTCGTCGGTGGGCTGGGTGTCGATACCCGCATCCCCGAGCGCGAGCTGGCGCGCCAGCGGATCGGGGTCGGGGCGGACGAGGAAATGATCCTGGTCCTATCGGGCGGCGGCGGCGGCGGTTTTGCCCAGGCGCCGCTGGGCGTCGGTGCGCGCAGCCGCCCCGGCGCCCGCTGGATCACCATCGGCCCGGTCGCGCGCGACTGGCACGCCACCGAGCCCGCCAATATCGAGCATCGCGGCTGGGTCGACAATCCGGCCGACCATGTCGCCGCCGCCGACCTTGTCATCGCCTCGACCGGCAATACCACCTGCCAGCAGATACTGGCCGCTGCCCGGCCCTGGCTCGCCATTCCCGAATGGCGCTATTTCGACGAGCAGCATCGCAAGGCGGAGGCTTTGGCCACGGCCGGTGTCGCCTGTGTCCGCCCGCATCTACCCTCCTCGGCCCAGGCCTGGACCGCCGCGCTGGCCGAAACCCGCAGCCAGCACCGCCCGGCCGTGCAGCGTGCGATGATCGCCGACGCACCCGCGCAGGCCGCCGCCGACTGGCTGGAGGCGCTGGCCGAACGGCTATGGCAGACCGCCCCGAACCATTCCCCTATCCCCCAATCCACCGGAGCCCTTTCATGATCTCGGTCGTCACGCTTGCCGGGGGCCGCCCCGATCATCTTAGCAATGTCGTGATCGGCCTCAGCCGCCAGACGATGCTGCCCGCCGAGCTGATCGTCGCGGTCATCCAGGATACGCCCTACGACCTGCCCGAGGCGCCCTTCCCCATCCGCCAGATGATGGTGTCGGGGCCCCGCCTGCCGCTGGCGACCGCGCGCAACGTGGCGGCCAAGGCGGCGGTCGGCGACAAGCTGGTCTTCCTCGACATGGACTGCATCCCGACGCCTGAGCTGCTGGCCGATTACGACCGCGCTCTGGATCAGGAAGACGGGCTGCTGATGGGCGAGGTCATGTACCTGCCCGGCGGCGCGACGGCGGGCGAGTGGCGGTATGAGGACTTCGCAGGCGTTGCGGTGCGCCACTCCGACCGGCGCGGGCCGCCGCCGGAGGGGATCGAGCGGTGCGAGGATTACCGCTGCTTCTGGTCGCTCAACTTCGCGATGCGGCGTGACACCTTCCTGTCGACCGGCGGGTTCGACGAGCGCTATGCGGGCTATGGCGGCGAGGATACCGATTTCGGCAAGGTGGTGGACAAGGCAGGCGTGCCGATCGCCTGGATCAAGGGCGGCCTGGCCTATCACCAGTACCACCCCCACCACATGCCACCGGTCCACCATATCGACAGCGTGATCCGCAATGCCGAGCTGTTCGAGGCAAAATGGGGATACCGCACCATGGGGCACTGGCTGCACGCCTTTCGCCTGATGGGACTGATCGACGACACGCCCGGCCGCCCGATCCAAATCCTGCGCCGCCCCAACGAGGATGACCTTGCGCTGACCGGGCAGCAAAGCCACCAGCCCTATGCCAACACCGCCAGCGTCATCCGCCTGCTGGAAGAGCGCGTCGCGGCATGAGGATCGCGTTGCTCGCCCATGTCCGCCAGCCGATCCGCCAGCCTTTCCTGGGCGGCATGGAGGCGCATGGCTGGTATCTGGCCGAGGGGCTGGCCGCGCGCGGGCATGAGGTGGTGCTGTTCGCCAGCGGCGACAGCGACCCGCGCTTCACGCTCGATCCGGTCCTGCCGGTCCATTACGAAGCCGTCTTCCCCTGGGCCGAGCATCGCGGCAAGCCCGAGCTGATCGCCCATGTCGATGCGGGCTATGCCGCTGCCTGCGACCGGATCGCGCGCGGCGGATTCGATGTGGTGCACAACAACAGCCTGCACCGCTTTCCGCTGGAGCAGCGCCGTACCGCGCAGGTGCCGACCGTCACCTCGCTGCATGTGCCACCCTATGACGCACTTCACCATTTCGTGTCGATCAGCCCCAGTCCGACGCACAGGCTGACCGTCACCTCCGCCCGCCAGTTGCAGGCCTGGTGGCCGAACGGCGCGCCGCCGGAAGCCTCGGTGCTGCACAATGCGATCGATCCCGCCGCCTGGCCCTTTGTCGAGCAGGGCAATGGCGAGGCGGTGTGGTGCGGCCGGATCACCCCCAATAAGGGCACGCACCTCGCCATCCTTGCCGCGCGGGAAGCGGGCGTCGCGCTGACCCTGTTCGGTGCGATCGAGGACCCGGACTATTTCGCCGCCGAGGTCGAGCCGCTGCTGAACGACGGCATTCGTTATGGCGGGCATCTGGACGGGGCGGCGCTGGCACGGGAACTAGGGCGCGCGTCGGTGTTCCTGTTCACCCCCTGCTGGGACGAGCCGTTCGGGCTGGTGGCGATCGAGGCGATGGCGTGCGGCCTGCCGGTCGCAGCGTTCGATGCGGGCGCGGCGCGTGAAGTCGTGGGCGAGGCCGGATGCATCGCCCCCGCCGGGGATGTCTCCGCGCTGGCCGACGCCCTGACCCGGGCCATGGCCATTCCACGCAGCACCGCCCGTTGCCGGGTGGAGACGCATTTCGCCCGCGACCTCTGGCTCGACCGCTGCGAGGCACTCTACGCCAGTGTCCGCAGCGCATTGCCGAGCGCCATCGCCGCGTGACCGGCGACGTCATTGCAGGCCAGCGAGAGGCGCTGCTCGCCCTCTATCGCCGCCACGTCACGCCAGGCGAGCCCTATGCGCTGGTCGATTTCCCCGACCATCCCAATGTGGGCGACAGCGCGATCTGGCTGGGCGAGATCGCGCTGCTCCATGCGGTCGGCGTGGGCGATCCGGCGTATGTCTGCCGCTGGGACGATTTCGACGAGGCTTCCTTCCGCGCCGCCTGCCCGACCGGGCCGATCCTGATCCATGGCGGCGGCAATCTGGGTGATATCTGGCCGCATCATCAGCATTTCCGCGAATATCTGATCCAGCATTTTCACGATCGCCGAATCGTCCAGTTGCCCCAGTCGATCCATTTTCGCGAGGAAGCCCATCGCGATCGGTTCGCCGCACTGGTCGACAGCCATCCGGATTTCCACCTGCACGTCCGCGACACGGCGAGCCTCGATCTGGCGCGCCAGCGTTTCCATTGCGCCAGCACGCCCGCCCCCGACTCCGCCTTCGGCCTGGGTTATGTGGCACGTCCGGTGGAGGCGGGATGCCGAACCTTGATGCTGCTGCGCTCCGATGCCGAACGGGCGGCGCGCGATGACGCGCCGTTGCTCGCCTCGCCGGGTGCCGTGGCGCTCGACTGGCTCGACGAACCGCCGGTCGCGGCGTCCGCTCCGACCGAGCGCGCAACTATGCGGGTCGAACGCGGTCTGCGGCTGCTATCGCGCGGCGAGCGGATCGTCACCGATCGGCTGCACGGCCATATCCTGGCGCTTCTGCTCGGCATCCCGCACGTCGTGCTGGACAATGACTATGGCAAGGTCGGTGCCTATATCGCCGCGTGGACGCACGGCAGCCCCCTCGTCCGACAGGCGGGGTCTCCGCAGAAGGCGGCGGAGATGATCGCGGGATGATCGACGTCAGCCTGCTGATCTGCACCCGCAATCGCAGCCGCAGCTTGGCGGCCACGCTTGCGTCGGTCGAGGCCGCCGCGGGGCAATGGAGCGATGGCCGGATCGAGTTGATCCTGGTCGACAACGGCTCGACCGATGCCACGGCGGCGGTCATCCGGCACTGGGCGACCGATCGGCCCTTTATCGTTCGCTTGCTGTCGGAGCCGCTGCCCGGCCTGGCCCGCGCCCGCAACATGGCTTTGCGCGCCGCACGCGGGCGGATCGTCGCGATGACCGATGACGATTGCGTGCTGCACCCCGACTATTTCACCCGGCTCGCCAGTGTCTTTGCCGAACAGCCCGCACCCGTCATCATCGGTGGCCGCATCCTGCTGGGCGATCCCGCCGACCTGACGCTGACGGTCAAGCTGGAGGATCACCCGATGATCGCCGAGCCCGGCGTGTTTCCCGGCGGCTTCGTGATGGGGGCCAATCTGGCCTTCAGCGCCGATGTCCGTCGCCTGGTCGGGCCATTTGACGAACGGTTCGGGGCGGGCGCGCCGTTCCGCGCCGCCGAGGACACCGACTTCCTGATGCGCGCACAGGCACTGGGCGTTGCGATCCGGTACGATCCCGGCTTCACGGTCGATCACCACCATGGCCGCCGCCGGGAGGATGAGGGCGTCGCCCTCCTGGCAGGCTATGGGTTCGGCGACGGGGCGCTTTATGCCAAGCATATCGGGAGCGACCGCCGGGTCCGCCGCTGGCTGGCGCAGGACCTGCACAATCTCGGCGATCGCTTTGCCGGCCCCGTGGCGACCATCCGGCACTTCCACGCCTTTCGCCTGCGCCATGTGCTGGCGGGCTTTGCCGCTTATGCCCGTGCCGCGATCAGAAGTCCGCGCTCAGCCTGACGCCCACGGTACGCGGTCGCAACGGCGTGGAGACATTGCGCCTCCCCAGCAGAAACGGGTTGCCATAGGCGAAACGATTGCCCCCCTCGTCGAGCAGATTGTCGACCGTCAGCGCCAACGCATAGCCCCCCCGCCGTGCCGTCAGCCCGAGGTTGGCGACGCCATACCCCCCCTGCCGCACGTCGAGCAGATCCCCTACCCCCAGCACGGACGGCCCGACGAACGCCACCTCGCCGCGCGCCGAAAGCACCGTCTCGCGCCCCAGCGGAACATCGTGGATCAGGCCCATGCGCGCAGAAATACTGGGCGTTTCGGGCAAACGGCGATTGTTGGCGCGGCTGAGCGAGGCGATCGAGCCGGTCACCTCGTTGTCGGTCACGAACACGGCGCCCGTCAGGTGCCAGTCCTGTCGCGGCACCCATTCGACCCAGCCCTCCAGCGCATCGATCCGGGCGTCGCCGATATTGCTCGTCACGGGCTGGCCCCCGCGATTGAGCAGATCGGCCTGAATCGCGCCCCAATGCGCGTGGGACAGGCTGACCGAGGCCGACACGCCGGTGACCCCGCGCCGGACATGGCGCAGCCCCGCCTCGACCATCTGGATCGAATCGGACTCGAAATTGGCGACCCGTCCGACGCCCGCCGCCACCGCCACCGCCAGGCCGCCCGTGCGGAAGCCCGACTGATAGCGTCCGAACAGCGTCCAGTCGCCGCCCAGCAGCCAGGAAAAGCCGAAGGTCGGGTCCACCCGCGTGGTGGAACGGCCGCGAACGAAATTTCTCGATCGCGGCGCGATCGACGGTTCGCCATCCACTCGCGCAGCAGTCAGGCGGCCGCCGAGCGTCACCCACAAGCGGCTGGTCAGCGGATGCGTCGCCTCGCCAAAGACGGCGCCGCTCCGCGTCACATTGGTCACGCCGATCACCGGCCGAACGCCCTGGCGGATGGTCAGCGAGCGCCCCATCACCGATTGGTCGGACACCAGATTGACACCGACCACCCAGGAACCGCCGCCGGGAAGGCGCCGTGACAGGCGGCTTTCGTGAGAGAACAGGGTCTTGGACCCGTTCAACTGATAGGATCCAAGCGGCAGCAGCGTGCTGGCATCGAACTGTTCGAACGATGCCCCCTGAACCAGGCCGGTGGCGGAGACGAACTGCAGGCCGCTCGCCCATTGTTTGGTCAAGAGCAGCCGCCCGAACCGCATGTCGCTCCAGAACGGTTGCGGGATCGCCGATCGGCTGGCGAGCACATCCTCGCGCATGACATATTGCGCATCGCGCGCAACGATCGACTGGGCGCCGCCTCCCAGTTCCGCATGCCAGCCGCCGCCGCCATCCCAGGCCAGCGCACCCCGCAAGCCGCTGGTCAGCACCCGGTTGATGTTGCGTGCTCCCGTGCGCAGATTGTCGATATAGCCACCGTCGGTCGCGTGATAGCCGACCAGCCGGACGCCCAGCGTATCGGGCAGCAACACCTTGTTGGCGACGGCCGCCACATCGTTACTGGGTGCCCCGCCCCCGGTCAGCGCACCGCCCCATTCGATCCGGCCGCCGTCATGGGTCAGCGACACCGGATTGGACGTGAGGCGAATGATCCCCCCGATCGCGCCGGATCCGTGCAGCGCGCCCTGCGGCCCCTCGGCGATTTCGACCTCGCCGACGTCATAGAGCTTCAACCCCGGATCGGGCCCGGCAAAGGCGATCTGCACCTCGTCGAGATAGAGACTGGCGGTGGACTCGGTCGCGCCGTTGAAGCTGCTGTCTGCTATGCCGCGAATGAACAGCTTGTTGCGTCCCGGCCCCAGCGCGGTGGTCTGAAGGATCGGCGTTTGTGCGGCGACATCGCTGAGGTCGATCGATCCGTTCGGTAAGGCCACGCCGCGACCGACCACCGACACGCTGCCCGGATAACGCGCCAGTTCGGTCCCCTGTTTGCTGGCCGTCACGATGATGTCGCTGCCCGCACCGGCAGGGGGCGGAGAGGAAGGCGACCAAGGACGCCGCGCCGGTATCAGGCGCGGCGATCCGACGACACGAAAGCTGGCGGCATCGACCGCGATGGCGCGATAGCCGGTGCCGCGCAGCAACAGCGCCAGAGCTTTGGCCGGCGGAGCGGCGGTGGTCAGTGCGCGGGTGTGGACGTTCCGCAGGCGAGGATCGGTGGCGACGACGGTGATGCCCCCCTGCCGCGCCAGTTCGCGCAGCGCGAAGTCCAGCGTCGCCGGGGCCAGCACGATCCGGCGGGACGCGGTATCGTCGGTGGTTTGCGCCCGAGCGGCAACAGGCAAGGCAAAGACGGCCACGGCCAACAGGCCGCGCTCAATGAACCCCGTCCGACGCCCGCAAAATCCAGTCCCCACCGCTTTGGCGCCACTCCGCTCCGATCAGCTTCGCGAGACGCGGAACGTCCTGGCCGGCGTCGCCGGTCATCCGGACGAGCCCGGTGACGCTGCGCTTCGCCAGCGGCCCCTCCACCGCGACGCGCATGCCATAGGCGGATTGCAATCGGGCAGCAATCGCGTCGACCGTGTCGCCGTCCAGATCCAGGAAACCGCGACGCCAGCCGCCGACCATCGCCGGGTCGACGCGGACGCGGCGCACGCTGCCCCGCGCCTCGTCCAGTCGCACGCCCTGCCCGGCGGACAGCTGCTGCATTTCCTGACCCTGCGGCGCCAGCGCGATGGCCCCTTCGGCGACCGTCACGTCCAGCCGAGCGCCCTCACGCCGGACGTTGAAGACGGTCCCCACGTCGCGGATCGACACGTCGCCCGAGCGCAGTTCGAAAGGAGCGGAGGCGTCGTGGCGAACGCGGAACAGCGCCTGTCCGCTTTCCAGGGTCGCCATGCGCGTGTCGTTGCGGTCGAGCCGAAGCCGCGATCCGCCCGCCAGTTCGACCTGCGTGCCGTCGTTCAGCGCGATGACCCGCGTTTCGCCCGCCCGGGTCTGTTCGATCCGGATATCGGGACGCGAATGCAGCAGCACCGGACCCGCCATCAGCGCGACGGCCGCCGCAACCCCGCCCATCAGCCACCAACGACCCCACCCCCTGTTATCGTTGGCGGCGACCGGCATCTCCACGGTTAGCGGTTCGGCCCCGGTCGTCGGGGCGGTCAGCGCGGCATCGGCCATCGCCACCGCGTCATAGGCGCGCGCGTTTTCCGGGCTGTCCTCCAGCCAAGTCGCAAAGGCATCCCATTCGGCCACGCTCATGTCGCGTTGCCGGACGTGCCAGTCGATCGCCTGTTCCTCCCGCGTCACTCGTCCCCGCTCCTTCCATTGTCAGGACGACACGACCGCAACCGATCCGCACCCCCGGCATCACGATTTTCCTGCAAAAATTGATAGGCGCGGCGCAGCAGCTTCTCGACGGCGCTGACCGTGATGCCCATCTGCTCCGCGATGTCGCGTTGCGGGCGTTCCTCGAAGCGGAACAGGGTGAAGGCTTCGCGCATCCGCTCGGGCATCCGCGCGATCAGCGCATGGGCCTGCGCCAGTTCGCTGCGGCCCGAGGCGATGCGTTCGGGATCGGCATATTCGCCCGATTGCGGCTGTACCTCTTCCCAGGCGCCGTCACGCGCGCCACGCCTGGCAGCGGCGATACGGCGGTCGGTCGCCAGATTGGTGGCCATGCGGCAGAGAAAGGGAATGGGCTGCTCGATCTGATCGGCGTCGAGACCCGCGACGCGCAGCCAGAGGTCCTGAAGCGCATCCTCCGCCTCATCGGGCGAGCCGAGCCGGGCGGCCAGCAGGCGACGCAGCAGCGGGCGCGCCTCCATGAACCGGCCTTCCAGACCCTGATTACCCAAAGACCGCCCTCGTATCAGGCGGCGAAGGCCAGCCCGCATTGCGCCGCCATGTCAGACACCGAAACGGCGCGCAAGACATCGGCTTCGTCGCGCCGCGCCGCCGCGATCGTGTCGCCCGCCCGCTTGCCAGCGCCGGGATGGCACATCACCAGATGCTCCGGGCCGCCGTGATCCAGGAAGCGCGGCAACGCCTCGGCGAAGCGGCCGTCAAAGCCGTAATGCCCGGCGAATCCCTCGTTGCAATGCAGGCCCGCGGCCTCTGCCGCGCGGGTCAGGCCACGCGAGTGATAGGCGCTGCCGATCGCCTTGCCGCGCCAGGGACGCCCCAACAGGCCGACCAGCCTGTCCTCGCAGGTGCGGACCCAGGCGTCGGGCGCGCGCCGCCGCGTGATCGCCAGCACGATCGGGCGAACACCGGGCAGCGCGTGCGAATGCTGGTGCCCGTCGACAAAGGCGGGGGGACGGCCCATCGCCGCCTCGAAACGGTCGAACTGCGCCTCCACCTCTCGGGTGATTTCGGCGGGGTCGAGCTGGCGCTTCGCCGCCAATCGCGTCAGCGGATCGATCCCCGGCATCACTCCGTCCCGGGTAAAGCCGTTGGGATGGATCGGCGCCTCCTCGGTCAGGGTCAGGTGAAGGCCGATCTGCGCCGTCTGCGGCACGGAACGCAGCATCACGCTGTCCTCCATCCAGTTCGGACGAAGGGTCATACAGCTTGTGGCGTTCAATTTTCCCGAGCGCAGCAGCTCGGCGATGACCAGACTGTCTTCGGTGGAAAAGGCGAAATCGTCAGCGCATAGAATAAGCCGGTTCACCCACCACTCCCGCCAGATGCTGATAGGCCTTTTCGCGCATCCGCTCGGTGGTGAGCCGCCGGGCACGCAGTCTTTTCGCCAGGAAGTCGTAGAAGAACCAGTCCCCAGCGAACGGCGCCGCGATGCTGTAGACCAGCCGTTCGGTCAGCGTCCAGCGGATCGATTCCCGGTCGCGCTCGCGGTCGGAGGGTACGCACCAGAAGCCGTCGGCATAGGCCATGGTGCCGTGGCGCATCACGCGGTGGATGACCTCATGATCCTCCAGCACATAGTTCCAGTGGCGCGCGTCGAAACCACCCGCCGCCTTCAACGCTTCGGTGCGGAACGCCTGACCCGCGCCCCCCGCATGGCACTGGCGCGGCAGGAAACGCGCAGCCAGCCGGATCGCGGCGGATTCGCGGCGTCGCTCCGCCTCGCCGTCGCGGGGCGCGATGAAATAAGCCCCGGCGACGACGCAGCCGGGCTTTTCCAGCAGCGCTTGCGCCTGCGCCAGATAATCGGTCGGATAATAGGTATCGGCGTCGCAGGTCGCGACGAAGCGGGTGTGCACATGGTCGAGGCCCAGGTGGAGCGCGTTGATCTTGCCCGGCAGGCCCTGGTGCAACAGGATATGGTCGAGGCCCAGTCGCTCGCAGGTCTCGGTCGCCACCCGCGCGCTGGCGTCGAGCGAACCATTGTCGACCAGCACCAGCCGGAAGCGCACCGTCTGCGCCGCCAGGCTTTCCAGAGTCGCCGCCAGATCGCGCTCCTCGTTGAAGAAGGGCACGACCACGGTCCAGCACGGCGCCACATAAGCGCCCGTCCGTTCGATCTTTCCGGCCCGGGCCCAAGCCCTGGCATTCCGCCAGGCCGCGCCTTCCGCATCGAGCAGCATTACCCCACCCCGCCCTAAAAACGACCAAAGCACCCGGTTGCCGAAGCCCCCGCCCGGAGGCGGCCGAAGCCGCCGCCAGAAGTGCTCATGGCTAAGACGGAGCGATCCCGGCCAAACCGGACATGGCGGCTGAAAATATTTTCACTCGGCCGGGAACCATGTCGATTTTCTTTGCGAAAGCCCCGGTGTCGATGACATGGACGGCCCTGCACCGGGCTGGGTCCGCCGGACTTTGCTCCGCCCGTCGCCCTCCTCCAACAGGGTTCGTGATGACGGAAATGACGCCCGCCCGCCCCGCTGATTCGATGCCGCATGGCCTGAAGCTGTTTCTGAACCGGCCGATCGGCGCGGCACTGATGCTACTGGCCTTTGCGGTGCTGACCCGGATGCGCGACTTCGGGAATCCGGTCGCGCATGTCGACGAGCAATATTATCTGCTTGTCGGCGACCGCATCCTGCACGGGGCACGCCTGTATATCGACCTGTGGGATCGCAAGCCGCCGGGGCTGTTCCTGCTGTTCGCCGGGTTCCGGCTGCTGCCCGGCGACGGCTTCCTGGCCTATCAGCTGGTCGGCACCGCCTGCACGGCGGCGACCGCATGGCTGATCTGGCTTGCCGCGCGGCGCATGGACCTCGGCTTCCCGGCCGGGCTGGCGGCGGGAGCGGCCTATGTCCTGTGGCTGCCGCTGCTCAGCGGCGGGAGCGGCCAGTCGCCGGTCTTCTACAATCTGGCGATGACCGCCGCCGCCGTGCTGACGCTGGAGCTGCCGCGCCTGGCTGAGCGGCGCGCGGTCGGCGCGATCGTCGTCAGCGGCGCCATCGCCTGCCTGCTGGCGGGAATCGCGATCCAGATCAAATACACCCCGCTGGTCGAGGGAGCGTTCTTCGGGCTGGCGCATCTCTGGTATCTTTGGCGGGCGCGGGCGAACATCCTGATCGTCGGGCTGGCGGCCTTGGTCTGGATGACGCTGGGGCTGCTGCCGACCGCGCTGGTCGTCCTGTATTTCTGGCAGGGCGATGCGGCGGCGTTCGACGCCTTCTGGTTCGCCAACTTCACGTCCATCACGCTGCGGCACGGCTATCCGGCGGCCAAGATCATCGGGCGGCTGGCTGGGATCGGGGGACAGCTGCTCCCGCTCGTCGCCTGCGCGGTCTATGCCTGGCGCAAGGGTCCGAAGCATCCGGCGCTGACACTGACCCGCATCTGGCTGGGCTTCGCGCTGATCGCCTTTGCGATGATCGGCGCGTTTTTTGACCATTACGCCCTGCCGCTGGTCGCGCCGCTGGCGATGGCCGCCGCACCCGCCTTCGCGATGCGCCGCCGCGCGGTGGCTGCGGTCTTTGCGATCGGGGCCGGACTGTTCGTCTTCCACGCCGCGACCAACGACCCCGGCGAGGGCGACGGCATCCGCCGCATGGCCAGGGCGATGGCGGCGGTCGACGGCCGCGAATGCCCCTATGTCTTTGCGGGCGACTCCAGCCTCTATCATCTGTCGGGCGGCTGCATCCCGACCGCCTATGCCTTCCCCTCCTCGCTCGCTTATGAGGCCGAGCGCGGTGCGATCGGGATCGACGAAAGCGCCGAGGTGGCCCGCATCCTGGCGAGACGCCCCCCTGCGATCGTGACGATGGACGACCCTTTCTCGCCCTGGAACGCCGCCACGCAGGCCCAGGTCTCCGGGGCCCTGGCGCGCGACTATCGGCTGGTCATGGCGATCCCGCGCGAGGAGCGGCATGAGCTGCTGTACGTCCGTCGCGACCTGCGCATTCCGTCAGCGAAATAAAAGGGACGGTCGCGATTGTTTTCGCCATCGCCCCCGCCCATCTCCCGCACCGGACAAAGCTGGAGCCAAGAGCCATGAGCGACGACGCCTATACCCCGCCCGCGATCTGGACTTGGGACAAGGAGAGCGGCGGACGCTTCGCCGCGATCAATCGCCCGGTCGCGGGCGCCACGCACGACAAGGCGCTGCCGGTCGGCAAGCATCCGCTTCAGCTCTATTCGATGGGCACCCCCAATGGGGTGAAGGTCACGATCCTGCTGGAGGAATTGCTCGCCGCCGGTCACACCGCGGCGGAATATGACGCCTGGCTGGTCAGCATTTCGGATGGCGACCAGTTCGGCAACGGCTTCGTCGCGATCAATCCCAATTCCAAGATCCCGGCGCTGATCGACCGGCGGGGGCCGGAGCCGCTGGCCATCTTCGAATCCGGCGCGATCATGACGCACCTGGCCGAGAGCTTCGGCGCGTTCCTGCCGACCGATCCGGCCGCCAAGGCGCGCGTCCTGTCCTGGCTGTTCTGGCAGATGGGCAGCGCGCCGTTCCTGGGCGGCGGCTTTGGTCATTTCTACGCCTATGCGCCGGTGAAGATTGAATATGCGATCAACCGCTATGCGATGGAAGCCAAGCGCCAGCTCGACGTGCTGAACCGCCAGCTGGAGCATAATGCTTTCGTCGCGGGCGACGAATACAGCATCGCCGACATGGCGATCTGGCCATGGTACGGCCAGATCGTGCTCGGCCGCCTCTATGATGCCGCCGAGTTCCTGCAGGTGCAGGAATACACCCATGTCCTGCGCTGGGCGCGGGAGATCGACGCGCGTCCCGCCGTGAAGCGCGGGCGGATGGTCAACCGCACCTTCGGCGAGCCGTCCGAGCAGCTGGCCGAACGGCATGACGCCAGCGATTTCGAGACGAAGACCGCCGACAAGCTGGGGTGACCCCAATTCCTCCCCATCTTCGATGGGGAGGAATTTGAAAACACAGATGACGCCAGCATGTCATCTGCCGCGAACGGCTTGATCCCCGCCGCCGTCTGCGCCTTAAGTCCTTGCCATGCTCCCTCGCCTCTCCTTCCCACGCCCGCTGATGGCGCTGGCGCTCGCGGCGGCCGCCTTGGTCGAAAGCCCGCTCTGCGCCGCCGATCCCGCCCCGTTCGACCTGCCGGGGCCGGGTCTGCGCATCTCGGTCACGCGCGGCGACCGCACCCTGCCGATCGCCGCGGTGCCCAATCTCGCCACCGGCGACACGCTGACGATCGAGGCGGACCTGCCCCGCGACCAGCGGGCACGCTATATCCTCTTCTCCGCCTTCCTCAGCGGAGCGACCAACCCGCCGCCCAAGGACTGGGTGCAATCAGCCGAGACCTGGAAACCCAAGGACAAGGATCGCCGCTTGGCCCTGACCGTGCCCAAGGGCGCGCGGCAGATGGCGCTGTTCCTGGTGCCCGAGACGGGCGGCGCATCTGGGACCATCGTCGATGCGGTGCGCGACCGGCCGGGCGAGTTCGTCCGCGCCGTGCAGGACCTGAACCAGGCCTCGCTCGATCGGTCGCGGCTAAACGCCTTCGTCGCGGCGATCCGCGCGCAGGAGAACAGCCATCCCGAATTCCTGCGCACCCTCGCGCCCGCCTTGTCCAACAGCTTGGCGATCAAGCTGAATCCCGACTGCTTGGCCAAGGTGATCGAGTTGCAGGCAGCCTGTCTGCTCGAAAACCAGGATAATCTGGTCCTCGCCGATATCCATAGCAGCTCGATGACCGATACGTTGATCGGTGCACCGACCGATCTGGCCCTGCAGGTCAGCTATACTCGTGAGGCGGGACTGGGCTATTACAGCCCCTATATCGGCGTCATACGCGATATCGCGCGCGTGTTCGGCGCGTTCGGCAATCCGCAATTCGGCTATCTGCCGACGCTCGCGACGCGCGACGGGGACCGGATGTCGCTGCTGCTCAACGCCGCCCCCTCCTTCGCCAAGCCCAAGTCGGTGCTGGTGGCCGCCATGCCCGCGATCGATGCGGTCAGCCCGCCACGCTTGCGCGTCACCGCCGACGTGCCGCTGTGCGGCGCGCGGCCGGGCCTGGTCCTGCCGGTCGAGGGCGCGCCGCTGATCTACTCGACCGCGTTTGCGCGCGACATGATGGTGTCGATCACCACCGCCGACGGCAAGCGCATCGACCTGCCTGTCCGCGCGCGCGCCGATCGCGGCGGCTATGTCCTGACCGAGCCGCTGCCCGCGGGCGCGCTGTCCGGCAAGGTTTCGGCCAAGCTGCACGGTGACTGGGGCTTCGACCGTTTCGAGGGGCCGAGCTTCACCCTGCAATTTCCCGGCAGCGGCGACTGGCGTGCCGACGATAGCGGGCAGAGCCTGGTCGTCGGCCGCGACAACAGCGTTGCGCTGACCGGCCCCGCCGCGGCTTGCGTAACCGCCGTGACCATGCGCAGCGGCGGAGGCACGCCGCAAGCCGTGCCCTTCGCCCTGCGCGGGGCGGACGGGATCACCGTCACCCTGCCGCTGAAATCGGCGCGGGCGGGCGAGGTGACGCTGGAGGTGCAGCAGGTCGGCGACGCCGCCCCGCGCACCGTGGCCCTGCGCGCCTTCTCCCCCGCCAGCCGGGTCGACGCGGTGACACTGGCCAAGGGCGACCGCTTCGCCACATTGTCCGGGCAGCGTCTGGATGAGATCGCCGGGGTCGAGATCGGCGATGTCCGCCTCTCGCCCGATGGCCTGACCCGCGAGGGCGACACCGACCGGCTGGTCGTCACCGCTGCCGACGGCCGCCAGCCCATGGGGACGAGCGCGAAGATCAGGCTGACCGATGGACGAACCCTGTCGGTGCCGATCACGCCTGCGCCGCCGCGTCCCGCCGCGACGCTGATCGCGCGCAGCCTGACGCCCAAGGCAGCGGCTGGGGCGGTGACGCTGGCGACCAAGGACGAGACGATCCTGCCCGACAATAACCGCCTGACCTTCTCGGTGCGTGCGGCCGATGGCACGCGGCTGGCACCGACCGATGCGATCGAGGTCGCGACCGCCGATGGCAGCGCTTCGGTAACGCTGGAGGGCGGGCGCGATGTGCGGCTGTCCTCGCCCGACATCGCGGTGGCGACGCTCGATCCGGCGCGGCTGGGTCCGGCGGCGGCGGGGCCCTTGCGCTACCGGATCGTGCGCGGGGCGATCAAGGGCGACTGGAGCCCGCTCGCGACGCTGGTCCGGCTGCCGGGGATCGATGCGATGACGTGCGCCGCCGACGGGTGCCAGATGACGGGGCGCGACCTGTTCCTGATCGACCGGGTCGCGGCGAATGCCGACATGACGGGGGCGGTCAGCGTTCCGCCGGGGTTTACGGCGGCGCGGTTGACGGTGCCGCAGGGGCAGAACGGGTTGCTATACGTGACGCTGCGCGACGCGCCGGGGGTGGTGTTTACCTTGGCACAGAAGCCGTAGGGATCGGCTCCGGCTCAACGGGGGACTTTGCGAAATCCAAGACCCCGTTCCGCCCGAGCGAAGTCCGAGGTCATGCGCCGCCGTCCCCCTGCGCGCCCTCTCTCCGTTCGAGCGCGTGGCGCAGTGCATGGACCTCGGCCTTCAGCACCTTCAGATCGTCGACCGCCATGCCGGATCGGGCAATCAGTTCCTCGCCCAGGCAGCCGCAGCGATCGCGCATGTCACGGCCGCCCGACGTCAGTCTCACCCGCACCTGTCGTTCGTCCTGAGGATCGCGCTCGCGCACCAGCAGTCCGGCGGCCTCCAGCCGCTTGACCAGCGGCGTCACCGTGCTGGACTCGAGCGACAGACGCTGGGCGATCGCGCCGATCGTCCGCCCGTCCTCCTCCCACAGTACATGCAGCGCGAGATATTGCGGATAGGTCAGGCCGAGCTGGTCGAGCATCGGCTTATAACTGCGCTGGATCGCCATGTTCGCGGCATAGACCGCAAAGCATAGCTGTTCGTCGAGCGGCCATGGGGCCGACATTCGCCATCTCCTCTAAAGGCAAAATGCATATCGCGATAAATGACGCGCTGGACAAGCCCGCTGGCCTGCCCCATATATGTATCGCGATAACAATTATTGGAGCATGCACCGTGACGATCGACGTGAAGTACCAGACCCAGGCCCGCGCCACCGGCGGTCGTGACGGCCATGCCGCCAGCCAGGACGGCAAGCTCGACGTCAAGCTGTCGACGCCGAAGGAGCTGGGCGGCGCTGGCGGCGATGGCACCAACCCGGAACAGCTGTTCGCGGCGGGCTATTCGGCGTGCTTCATCGGCGCGCTGAAGGTCGCGGGCCAGCAGCTGAAGGTAAAGGTCCCCGATAACGTCGCCGTGTCGGCCAAGGTCGGCATCGGTCCCCGCGCGGCGGGCGGGTTCGGCATCACCGCCGACCTGACCGTCGAGCTGCCGGGCGTCGATCGTGCCGAGGCCGAGAAGCTGGTCGAGGCCGCGCATCAGATCTGCCCGTATTCGAACGCCACGCGCGGCAATGTGGATGTCGGCCTGACGCTGGCCTGACCTCTACCTCGAACTCCCTGAACCTTGTCGGCGCGGTCTGATCTCCCTCAAGACCGCGCCGATCTTTTTGTCAGGCGGAATCGCGGACGATCAGGCGCGGCGGCATTTCCAGGCCCGGTGCGGCGGTCCCGTCCAGCCGGGCGAACAGCGCCTGGACCATCGCCCTGGCCCCCGCCTCCAGATCCTGTCTGATCGTGGTCAGTCGCGGAATGGCGCGCTCGGCCAGCGGCAGGTCGTCGAAGCCCGTGACCGCGACATCGCCGGGCACCGACCGTCCTCCGGCGACCAGCGCCGCCATCGTCGCCATCGCGATCATGTCGGACGCCGCGACGATGCCGTCGACCGCCTGACCTTCCCGCTCCATCCGTGCCAGATTGCCCTCGATCTGGGCGGGCATCAGCTCGGGCGCCAGCGCGACGTCCAGCTGGTGCGGCGGCGGCAATCCGGCATCGGCCATCGCCTCGCACAGCCCGGCATGGCGCTGCGCCAGTTCCAGCGTGCGGACCTCGCCCATAAAGGCGATGCGGCGGCGGCCCGTGGCGATCAGATGGTCGCCCGCCATCCGCCCGCCCAGCCGATTGTCGACGCCGACCGCGCAGTGATGCTGTCCCGGCATGGTGCTGCCCCAGACGACGAGCGGCAGATAGCTCTCCGCCACCGCCTCGATCACCGACAGCTGGTCCGACTGGCCGATCAGCAGCACGCCGTCGACCATGCCCGACCGGGTGATGCGCGACAGCCAGTCGTCGTCGTCGGGGATGATCCGCGACAGCATCACGTCATGGTCGCGCGCCGCCAGTTCGTCGGCGAGATGACCGAGCAGGGTCATGAAGAAGGGATCCGACAGGCGCTGGCGCCGTTCATGGCCCAGCGGAATGGCGACGCCGATCACGCCGGTGCGCTGCGCCCGCAGGCGGCGGGCCATCTGGTTGATCTGGAAATTATGCTGGGCGGCCAGTGCCTCGATCCTCGCCCGCGTCTCGGCATTGACGACGCTCTTGCCCGCCAGCGCGCGGCTGACGGTGCCGGGCGATACGCCCGCCAGCCGGGCAATATCCTTCAGGGTTCGGGCGGGCGGAGCCGATTGGGTCATGGCCGTCCTCCTGAACGAAAAACGGGGCGGATGCCAAGTGGCACCCGCCCCAAGGGGAGTGGATCAGAAGCGGTAGCGAACCGAGGCCGTCACCGTGCGTCCATAGAGCGCGGTGTTGTTGAACACGCCCTGCGTCGCCGACAGGACCGGGAAGATGCCACCGCCGCCACGGAAGCCCAGCTTGTCGAAGATGTTGTTGGCGTTCAGGCCCAGCTCCAGCTTGTCCATCGGCCGCACGGTGATGAAGCCGTTGAAGAAGGTCGACCCCTTGATCGTGTAGAGGTTGAAGTCGTCCGACTTGGTGCTCGTCTGGCCGTTCATGCTGACGCCGAACGCGACCGGACCCGCGTCATAGGACGGCGAGACGACGAACAGGAAGTCGGGCAGGCCACCGGGCTTCTTGCCGACCAGTCCGGGCGTCGCGCTGCTGGTGATCTTCGAATTCGCATAGGTCGCGTCGACCGCCAGGTGGAAGTCGCCATAGGTCACGCGACTGGTGAACTCGATACCGTAGGAGCGATAGCCGTTCGAGATGTTCGGATTGTTGTTCGGCGCCGGATTGTTGATCCGGGTGAAGTCGTAATTGTTCTCGGTCAGGGTCGAGTGGAAGCCGGTGATCTCGACCGAATAGGACGCGCCATACAGGCTGCCGCGCTGCTTCAGGCCGATTTCCTGCTGGTTCAGATAGTTGACCGAAGTCGCCTGCCCCTGCGCATTCAGCGAGCCGTCCGCGTTGAAGTTGCCCGACAGGACACGGCGGTCGGCGTTGAAGCGGCCGCCCCGGCTGGCGCGGGCAAAGACGCTGGTGCTGCTGTCAAAGGCATAGAGCGCGCCGACCGACCAGCTGACATAGCCATCGGTATAGTTGATCTTCTCCGCGTTCGGGCTGAGCACCAGCGACGGGATCAGTGCCGAGCCCAGCGCGTCAGTCACGCGGGTCGTAGGACCTGCGACACCGCCCTGCGCGGTGCCCTCTCCATGCACGCTGTCATAGCGGATCGAGGCGTCGAGGTTCAGCCCGCCGACTTCGTAACCAGCCTGCAGGAACGGTGCGACATCGGTGTAGGTCAGGTCGACCCGGCGCGCGCAGCAGCTGCCCCAATTGTCGTTGAACCCGGCCTGGCCCGCGGCGGTCAGCTGCGTTCCGGTGGTCGAGAACAGGTCGAGCGGCGCGGCATTATTCCCGTTCAGCTCGCTATACTGGCGGTTGACATGCCAGTCCTGGACGATGTTCTGCCGCATCACGAACAGACCGGCGGTCAGCCGCGCCTTGCCCGGACCAACATCGAACTTGCCGTTCAGCGTCAGATTGTTGGCGAAATTGTTCATGTTCTTCATGAACACGTTGATGTTCGGGTTGTTGTTCACATAGGCGCCGGTGAACAACTGGCCTGTGTTCGGCCCGGCCGCATAGCGGATCGAGCCCACCGTCTGGCCGTTCACCGTCGATCCGATCAGGCCGCCGGTGCCCGTCCGGGTCTGGACGTTGATGAACTGGGTCGTGAAGTTGCCGCTGATCCACTGGTAACGGATCGTGTCGTCCAGCGAGATATTGTCGGTGATGTCGTAATGCACCTGGCCGCTGATGCCGGTGACGCGCGGGTGGATGCCCTGCACCTCGGCCGTCTTCACGCCGCCATTGTCATAGTCCAGATACTGGAAATTCCGGTTGTAGATCGTATAGGCCGACCCCGACCGTCCGTCGAAATTGGGCAGCGGCGCAAAGCCGGTCACCTTGTTCCCGTCGAGCGTAGCCAGCGTCGGCGTGGTGGTGTTGGTCGGTGCCTGCTCGTCCAGCCGTTTGAAATACAGGCGGATGAAGCCGCGATTGTCGGGCAGATCCTTGGTGATGTTCGCCTTGATCTGATAGCCGCGCAGGATGTTGAAATTCTCGTTGGTGTAGCCGCCGCCGTTGCGCGCATAGCCACCGACATGGAAGCGCGTCGTCTCGTCGATCGGGCCGCCATAGTCGAAATCGATACGGTGCTCGCGAAAGCCCAGGCCGTTGGAATAGGCGATCTGGCCACCCTTCACGTCGCCGGTCTTGCTGATGAAGTTGATGACCGCGCCGGGCGCCTGGCTGGCGAAGGTCGAGGCCGAACCGCCGCGCACCGCCTCGACCGTCTTGATATTCTGGTCGAAGCGCAGCCAATAGTCGTTGTTGCCGAAATTGATGTCGCCGAACAGCACGTCGGGCAGGCCATCCTCCTGCAGCGAGACATATTCCGAACCGCCCGTCGACACCGGGATGCCGCGCACGCCGATATTGGCGTTGCCGCCCGGACCCGCCGTGTCGCTGGGCTGAAGACCAGGAATGTTGCGCAGGATTTCGGCGGTCGAGCGCGGCGTGAAGTTCTGGATCGCCTCTTGGCTGACCTGCGACACCGAGATCGAGCTGCGGAAGCGCGACCGCTCGCCGCTGGTCGCGGTGACGACGATGTCCTCGCTGGACGCACCGGCATCGGGAGTTACCCCTTCCTGGGTCGCCGGGGTCGGAGCCTGGGCC
>DXIH01000193.1 GCA_019112965.1 Candidatus Sphingomonas excrementigallinarum
GCGACTTCGACCGCCTGCGGTTCCTTGACCTTCACGATCATCTCGGCCTGGTCGAACACTTCGGCGGCGGTGGCGACGATGCGCCCGCCCGCGTCAACATAGTCCTGATCCTCGAAATCGATGCCGCTGCCGGCCTTGGTCTCGACGATCACCTCATGACCGGCGGCGACCAGTTCGGCGACCGATGGCGGGGTCAGGCCGACACGATATTCGTGATTCTTGATTTCCTTGGGCACACCGACGCGCATGAGACTCTCCATTAGAATATTGCGACGATAGTAGCGCCGATAGGGTGGGAGAGGTGTGCAAAGCGGTCCCGCACCGATGGCTCAAACAGGATTTTCTTGCGCGGACAGGCGCTGTATCGGGATGAAATGTCCGACGCGATCGACCGCCGCATTCTGGCCCAGCTGGCCCGCGATTCCGACCTGACCAGCGCCGCGCTGGGCGAGAAGGTCGGCCTGTCCGCCAGCGCCGCGCATCGCCGGGTGGCACAGTTGCGCGAGAGCGGCGTCATCACCGGCTATCGCGCGATCCTGAGCCATGAGGCGCGCGGGCGGCCATCGACCGTGATGGTCAACGTCACGCTGAAGGACCAGCGACAGGATACGATGGCGGCGTTCGAGCGTGAGATCCTGCGCTGTCCCGAGATCGTCGAATGCTTCCTGATGAGCGGCGAGGCGGATTATATGATCCAGGTCGAGGTGCGCCGCGACGACAGCTACGAACGCATTCACCGCGAGACGCTGGCGCGCCTGCCGGGCGTGACGCGGCTGGCGTCGCATTTCGTGATTCGCGAGGTGGTGCGGCGGTCCTAAAATCCTCCCCGGCATGGGGAGGGGGACCAGCGAAGCTGGTGGAGGGGCGTGCCGCAATAGCTGTCCTATGAGGAGCGCCCCCTCCGTCAGGGCTGCGCCCTACCACCTCCCCGTGCCGAGGAGGATCGTTACCCCGCTTCCCACTCCCCCATTCACCCGATAGGGAACGGCCATGGCAAAGCAGGCTTCCTTCCCCCGCATCCTCCGCACCGCCCTGACCGCGCTGGCGATCGCATTGACCCCCGCCGCCGCCTTCGCCGATGCGCTGGTCGACAATGTGACCGGCCTGACGCTCGACAAGGACGGCAAGGTCGTCCGCTTCACCGGCCTGTTGCTGACCCCGGACGGCAAGGTGGTCAAGCTGCTGGGCGCGAAGGACAAGCGCCCCGAAAAGCTCGACTGGCGTGCCGATATGAAGGGGCGGGTGATGCTGCCCGGCTTCGTCGACTCGCATGGGCATGTGATGGCGCTGGGCTTCCGCCAGATCGAGCTGGACCTGGCCTCCACCAAGTCGCTGGACGAGGCGCGCAGCCGGATCGCGGCCTATGTCGCGGCCAACCCGGAGCGGAAATGGATTCTGGGCGGCGGCTGGAACCAGGAAAGCTGGGCGCTGGGCCGCTTTCCGACCGCCGCCGACATGGATGCGGTGGTGTCGGATCGGCCGGTGGTGATGGAGCGTGCCGACGGCCATTCGCTCTGGGCGAACAGCGCGGCGATGAAGGCGGCGGGGATCACCGCCAAGACCGTCTCGCCCGCCGGTGGCCGGATCGAGAAGATCGGCGGCCAGCCCTCCGGCGTGTTCGTCGATGCCGCGATGCAGCTGATCCAGAAGGCGGTGCCCCAGCCGCTGGCCAAGGACCGCAACGCTGCCTTTCTGAAGGCGCAGAACGAGCTGCTGAGCCACGGCATCACCGCGACCGCCGATATGGGCACGACGCTGGACGAATGGATGACCTATCGCCGGATGGGCGATGCTGGAAACCTGCGCGTCCGCATCATGAGTTATGGCGGCGGCGTCGACGACACCGTGCGCATCGGCGGCACCGGGCCGACGCCGTGGCTGTATAACAACAAGCTGCGGCTGGTCGGCGTGAAGCTGTACGGCGACGGCGCGCTGGGGTCGCGGGGCGCGTGGCTCAAACAGCCCTATGCCGATGCGCCGGGCCAGACCGGGCTGGGCTTCATGTCGGACGACGTGATCCGCAACCTCATGAGCCGTGCGGCGATGGACAAGTACCAGATCGCCGTCCACGCGATCGGCGACAAGGCCAATGCCCAGGTGCTCGACGCGATCGACGAATTGGCCGAGACCTATAAGGGCGACCGGCGCTGGCGGATCGAACATGCGCAAGTGGTCGATCCGGCCGACCTGCCGCGTTTCGGCAGGCACGGCATCATCGCCTCGATGCAGCCTGTGCACGAAACCAGCGACCGCCAGATGGCCGAGGCCCGTCTCGGCCCGGCGCGGCTGTCGGGGGCCTATGCCTGGAATTCCATGCTGAAGAACGGTGCGAAGCTGGTGTTCGGGTCGGACTATCCGGTCGAGAGCCCCGATCCCTTTGCGGGCTGGGCGGCGGCGATCACCCGGCAGGGCCCCGACGGCCAGCCCTATGGCGGGTGGCAGCCGCAGGAGATCGTCGGGCGCGAGGCGGCTTGGCGCGCCTTCACCATGGACGGTGCCTATGCCGGGTTCGCCGAGGATCTCTTCGGGCGACTGGGGCAGGGGCAGCAGGCGGACTTCATCATCGTCGACCGCAATCCCCTGGACATCAACCCCAGCGAGCTGCGCAGGACCCAGGTCGAGGAAACGTGGATCGGTGGGCAGAAGGTGTGGGAGCGGCGCTGACATTACGCCCGAAACCGGGACAGAAAATGGCCGACAGGCTAATGATTCGGCAGGGCTTTTTGTCTATCATTCCTGTCATGAAGCACCGACTCCTCGCCATCGGCCTGATGGCCGCCGCCATTCCGTCGCTCGCCGCCGCGTCGCCCGTCGTCGGAATCGACGCGCTGAAGGAATGGAACCTCATCGTGCTGGGCGATCTGACCTCCAGCTCGGAGGTCGAGGGGCGGACTTTTGTCGGCGGCAACCTGAACGGCAATTCCTCCAACTATCAGATTCGCTCCGTCCCGGCGTCGAGCTATGCGGTGCCCGGGCTGACCGTGGTCGGCAATGTGCTGGGGGGCACGAAGAACCTCAACAACGGTTCGGGCGCGCTGATCGGCGGCAATGTGGCGAGCGGTTTCAACCTGAACGGCGGCGTCCAGACGGTGAAGGTGGGCGGGCTGTTGTCCAACACCAACATCAACCAGAATGTCGTGCTGTCGGGGCTGGGGCTGACCGATCCGGGCTTCGTGGCCGGGCTGAACCAGCAGAAGACGCTGCTGGCGAGCAGCATGACCGACCTGTCGAACAGCTATGCCGCGCTGTCCGCCACCGCGCAGGTGTCGATCAGCGGCAATCGCGCGACGTTCAACGCGGTGGCCGGGCCCAATGGCGTCGGCGTGTTCAACCTGACCGCCGCCGACCTGTCCCGCTTCGGCGAGATCGCGTTCAACACGAACGGCGCGAACACGGTGATCGTCAATGTCAGCGGCAGCGCGGTGCGGCTGGATGATAATTTCCTGAACAACGCGACCGGCCTGGGCGAGCATGTCATCTGGAACTTCCCCGACGCGACTAGCCTGGAGCTGACGACCGCCTGGAAGGGATCGATCCTGGCGCCCAAGGCGGCGGCGACCACCGGCAATTATATCGAAGGCTCGGCCGTGTTCGGCAGCCTCATCCAGAATGGCGAGTTCCATCTGGGGACCTATATCGGGACCTATGTCCCAGGGACGTCGAATCCGCCGAGCAGTTCGGGCGGAACCGGAAGCAGCGGCGGCACGCCCGCGCCGGTGCCGGAGCCTGCCAGTGTAGCTTTGATGGCGGGGGGATTGGCGCTGCTGGTCCTGGCGTTGCGCCGGCGGCGCATTTTGGCCTAAGGGGATCGGCTCGGGCGTTGCCTTCGATTTTGCTTAGGCTCAACGCATGTTGTTGTCCAGATAGGTCCTCCCACTCCGTTCAGCCTGAGTGAAATCGAAGGCCAAGGGAATCTCGCTCAAGAAAAAGGCCGATCCGCGCCCCCGCGAACCGGCCTAACCCATAACGATCGGCAAGAGATCAGGCGACTTCGGCCTGCTCCACCTCGTCCGGCTCGCGCAGGACATAGCCGCGGCCCCAGACCGTCTCGATATAATTTTCGCCGTCGCAGGCCAGGCTGAGCTTCTTGCGCAGCTTGCAGATGAAGACGTCGATGATCTTCAGTTCCGGCTCGTCCATTCCGCCGTACAGGTGGTTGAGGAACATTTCCTTGGTCAGCGTGGTGCCCTTGCGGAGCGAAAGCAGCTCCAGCATGGCATATTCCTTGCCGGTCAGGTGGACGCGGGCATTGTCGACCTCGACCGTCTTGGCGTCGAGATTGACCGCCAGCTTGCCGGTGCGGATGATCGACTGCGAATGGCCCTTGGACCGGCGGACGACCGCATGGATGCGGGCGATCAGTTCCTCGCGGTGGAAGGGCTTGGTGACATAATCGTCGGCGCCGAAGCCGAAGCTGCGCACCTTCGAATCCATCTCGTTGATGCCCGACAGGATCAGTACCGGGGTCGAGACGCGGGCGACACGCAGGCGCTTGAGCACATCATAGCCGTGCATGTCGGGCAGGTTCAGGTCGAGCAGGATGATGTCGTAATCATACAGCTTGCCCAGATCGAGACCTTCTTCACCCAGGTCGGTCGTGTAGACGTTGAAACCTTCGCTGCCGAGCATCAGCTCGATCGCCTTGGCCGTTGTCGGTTCATCCTCGATCAGCAATACGCGCATCGACAGTCCCCATTTGCGAGTGATCGCCCCCCTTGCCCCGGCGACCTGACACTCCAATCATTAACCAATGCGGATGTGAACGTAAAAGGTTAATTCGTCCCTAACCCCGATCATGATTCTCTTGTTTCATGCGGGCGCCGGGGCCGAGCAAGCTTTGGTGTTCGACGACTGGGATATCCTCGCCCAACACTTCGCGCAGGTAGAGGCTGCGGACCAAGGTGAAGACGACGATCAACAGGGCGGCCGAGAAGAACAGGCCGAACAGGCCGAAGATCGTGCCGATGCCGATGATCGCGAACAGGGTGACGGCGGGCGGGATGGCGACGACCCGGCTGGTGACGAAAGGGGTGATCGCGTTGGTCTGCACCAAGCGGACGACCGCGAAGGTGATGAGCGTGCCGATGATCGCGCCGTTCCCGCCCTGCGCGGCCAAGCCCAGCGCGGGCAGCATCGCGGCGATCGGCCCGACATAGGGCACGAACTCGCTCAATCCGGTCAGCAATCCCAGCGCCGCCGCCGAGGGCACGCCCGCGATCGCCAGGCCGACGCCGACCAGCACGCCCATCGTCGTCATCTGGATCAGCTGCGCGCGCAGCCACAGCCGCAGGGTCGATCCGGTATCGAACAGCGCGTCTTCCACGGCGGGGCGCATCGACCGGGGGATGAGCAGCAGGAAGCCACGCTCATAGATCTTCGGATCGGCGGCGAAGAACAGCGCGCCGACCAGCAGCAACAGGCAATTGAGAACGAACTCGCCCGCGCCCGACACGATGCCGCTGATGTCGCGCGCCACCCGGCTGCCCGCATAGGCGGCGCGCACTGCGTCGACCACCTTGGCCCCGACCGGCGACTGTGACGCCCAGGCGGCGAGCTGGTCGATCAGGTTCGGCAGTTGCGTGACCAGCGTATTCAATTGCTGGCGAAAGGCGACGCCGAACAGCCACGCCAGGAACCCCAGCACGGCGAGTACGGTCGCGACCGACAGGGTCAGCGAACGCTTCGGCCCGATCGGCAGATGGTCACCATAAAGGTCGGCGATCGCATGGATGACGATCGCGCCCAAGATCGATCCGAAGGCCAGGATCAGCAGGTCGCCCGCGCGGAACAGCGCGGCGGTGATGGCCAGGATCAGCAGGGTCAGGATGATGCGGCGGATGAAACGCGCATCGCTGTCGTCGGGACGCAGCCGGTTCATCGCTTGGCCTCCGTTCCTTGCGCGGCGATGCACGGATCGCGCACCCGGTCGGCCAGCCACGTAATCAACGCCTCGACCCGTGCGGGGCGCAGCGGGCTGGGCGGGGTGAGCAGGTGAAGCCCGATCGGTGGCGGCGTCCACTCCTCCAGGATCGCGACCGCCCGGCCCGAGGCCAAATGCGGCCCGATGATGAAGCCCGGCAACCGCGCGATGCCCAGCCCGGCCACGACGGCGGGAACCAGCGCATCGCCGCTATTGGCGGTCAGCGGTCCCTGGGGCCGCACCGAGACTTCCGCGCCGCCGGGATGGCGGAAGCGCCACGGGCCGGTGATGTTGGCATAGCCCAGCAGCCGATGCTCGCCCAGTTCGTTGGGATGGGTGGGCGTGCCATGTGCGGCCAGATAGGCGGGCGAGGCGACGACATGGGTCGAAATCCCGCACAAGCGTCGTGCGCGCAGCGAACTGTCGGGCAGGTCGGCAATGCGCAGCGCGATGTCATAACCTTCCGCGACGATATCGACTCGCGCGTCGGACAGGCTGAGTTCGATCTCGATGCCGGGATGCGCGGCCAGGAAGTCGGCGATGACGGGGGCGATATTGGTGACGCCGAACGACATGGGTGCGGCCAGCCGGATGCGGCCTGCGGGCGCGCTGGCGGCATCGCGCGCGGCTTCTTCGGCGGCGCGGGCTTCGGCCAGGATACGTGCGGCATGGTCGGCGAGCGGCTTTCCCGCCTCGGTCAGGGCCAGGCGGCGCGAGGTGCGGTGGAACAGCGACTGGTTGAGCTGCGCCTCCAGCCGGGTGATCGCCTTGGACACGGTGGCCTTTGACAGGCCGATGGCGTCGGCGGCGGCGCTGAACGAGCGATGCTCGACGACCGCGGCAAAGATCGCCCAGGCTTCCAGATCCGGCAGACGCATCGACACCCCTCATGGCCCCCGCGCGACGCCATGGCGGCTCGGCTTCGCGCTACAATGAACGTGGAAACGATCGGTTTCCAGCGTTTCCGTTTACGCGATCATAATCGGCCCTATCTTGTCGGCAACCAAGGGAGAAATTCCATGACTGCCATCACTGAAGAGAAGGCCATCGACCGCCGCAGCTTCGAAAGCCTGGGCCATGCCAATCATGGCTGGCTGGACGCGCGGCACCATTTCTCGTTCGCCAATTATTATGATCCCGCCCGCATGGGCTGGGGCGCGATCCGGGTGTGGAACGACGACGTCATCGCCCCCAATGCGGGCTTTCCGCCGCATCCCCATGCCGACATGGAGATCATCACCTACGTCCGCACCGGCGCGATCACGCACCAGGATTCGATGGGCAATGTCGGCCGCACCGCGGCGGGCGACGTTCAGGTAATGAGCGCGGGCTCGGGCGTGCGCCATGCCGAATATAATCTCGAATCCGAGCCGACGACGCTGTTCCAGATCTGGATCGAGCCGCGCAGCCGGGGTGGCCAGCCGAGCTGGGGCGCCAAGCCGTTCCCCAAGGGCGAACGCTCGGGCAAGTTCGTGACGCTGGCCAGCGGCTTCGACGAGGACGGCGATACGCTTCGCATCCGCGCCGATGCCCGTGTGCTGGGCGCGACGCTGCGCGCCGGGGAAAGCCTGGAGCATAGCGTGGGCGAGGGGCGTCACGCCTATCTGGTGCCCGCCACCGGACGGATCGAAATCGACGGTGTGCCGTTCGCGGCTCGGGACGGTGCGGCCCTTTTGGGTGGCCGAACCGTGACGATTACCGCGATCGAGGATGCCGAGATCGTTCTGGTCGATTCCGAATAAGGTCGTTTTCTGCGAAGGGAGTAACTGACATGGCCAAGGTTCTGGTCCTTTATTATTCGTCCTACGGTCATATCGAGCAGATGGCCGACGCCATCGCCGAGGGTGCCCGTGCCGGCGGTGCCGAGGTGGATATCCGCCGCGTCGCCGAGACCGCGCCCGCCGAGGTGGTCGCCGCCGCGCATTTCAAGACCGACACCGCGCATCCCGAGATTGAAGGTCCCGACGCGCTGACCCAATATGACGCGATCATCGTCGGCACGCCGACCCGCTATGGTCGGATGGCGAGCCAGATGGCGGCCTTCTGGGACACGACGGGTGGCGTCTGGATGAAGGGCGGTCTGGTCGGCAAGGTCGGCGGCGCCTTCACCTCGACCGCCAGCCAGCATGGCGGGCAGGAGACGACCCTGTTCTCGGTCCTGACCAATCTGATCCATCACGGCATGACCATCGTCGGCCTGGACTATGGTTTCCAGGGCCAGATGGGCGTCAAGGAAGTCCATGGCGGCACGCCTTATGGCGCATCGACGCTGGCGGATGGCGACGGCAGCCGCCAGCCGAGCCAGGTCGACCTGGACGGCGCGCGCTATCAGGGCAAGCGTATCGCCGAGACGGCCGCCAAGCTGTTCGGGTGATTGGAGAACGGGGGTGCCGATGGGTGCCCCCGTTTTTTGCTGCCGTCGGGGCGTGGCCTTCGACTTTGCTCAGGCTGAACGGCTGGGGGAGTGAATCCCAATCCCTAAACTCCGTTCAGCCTGAGCGAAGTCGAAGGCCAAGGGAAACCCTATCGCCGCCGCCCCTTCTTCGCTGGCACAGGCGGAGCCGCCACCGCAACCACCGGCACCGGCGGCTGGCTCGTCACCACGACTTTCAACGGGTCGCGTATTCCAGGCTCCGCCGGAAACTGCGCCCGCGCCTTGGCAAAGATCGCCCGCGCCTGCGCCGCACCCGGTTCGCTGGGGCTGGTCCCGACCCAGCGCCAGTGCCAGGGTTCCCACTTCACCCTTTGCTTGTTGCCCGCCGGAAAACTCATTTCGAAGCCGAAGCGTCGTGCATTCGCGATCAGCCATCGCGCCGCCGGAGAGGCGGCCATGCACGCCTCCGCATCGGGGCAGCCATGCGCCGGGCGCACCGCGAAGTCGATCGCATAGCCAGTCGCATGCTCGCTATGTCCCGCAGGCGCGACCGATATGGCGCGCTCGGCAGCGGAGACGCCCCGGTCGCGGCAGAAGATGTTGCGCTGGCGGGCGACCTCGCGGTGGCAGGACAGGCCACGCAATGTGCCGCCGACCGACGGATCGGCCTTTGCCGCATCGAGCAGCCGCTGCAGATCGCCCAGCATCGCCCGGTGCACCCGGCAATAGGGTTTCAGCCCGAAACCGGCGGGGGCGGGTACGATGTCCTGCGGCGGCGCGTCGCCATAAGGGAAATGCCCCGCCACCCGGCCATCGGGCCCTGGCGGCGGCAGCGCGCCATCGCAGGACTGCGCCTGGACCGCGACGGGCAGGGCGGCGAAGATCAGCAGCGCCAGAAAGCGCAGGAACGCGGCAGGAGCGGTCGGCATGACGCGCGCGCCTCTGGCATGTCGGCGCGCACGGTGGCAAGGGAGCGCGATGCACGGAGATCGCGTTCTATTCATCGACGGCGAAGCGCTGGTAATCGACAAACCGGCGGGCTTGCCCGTGGATCGGCCCCGCAACGGGTCGATCAGCCTCGAAAACCATCTGGAATCGCTGAAGTTCGGCTTCAAGCGCTGGCCGCATGCAGTCCATCGGCTCGACCGCGACACCAGCGGTTGCCTCCTCCTGTCGCGCAACCCGAAGGCCCATGCCCGTTTCCAGCAGGCGTTCGAGGGCGGCTTGGTCGAAAAGCGCTATCTGGCGGTGCTGAACGGTCTGGTCGAGGGGGAGGGCATGATCGACCTTCCGCTCGCCAAGGTGTCGACGATCGAGGAAGGCTGGCGGATGGTCGCCGATCCTTCGGGCAAGTCGGCGCGAACCGGCTGGCGCGCGCTGCGTCATGAGGATGGGCGTACGCTGGTCGAGTTCCGCCCCGAAACGGGGCGCACGCATCAGATTCGCGTCCATGCCGCCACCGGGCTTGGAGCGCCGGTCGTCGGCGATTTGGTGTATGGCGCGGGCGAGCCGGGGGGCATGTTGCTTCACGCCGCCAGCCTGACCGTGCCGCGCGGCGAGAAGGACCCGATCGTCGCCGAAGCGCCGACGCCGGAACGCTTCGGCATCTTCCAGAATTAGGCGACCCGGCGATGGCGCTGATCCCCGTCACCCGCGCCATCGCGATCGACGAGCGCGAGATCGCCGAGAGCTTTACCCGCGCCTCCGGGCCGGGTGGGCAGCATGTCAACACGACCGACAGCGCGGTGCTGCTGCGCTTCGACGTGGGCGGCTCGCCCAGCCTGCCCGAGGCGGTGAAGCTGCGTCTGGCGGTGCTGGCGGGACAGCGGCTGAGCAAGGACGGGGTCCTGACCCTGCGTGCGGATGCCAGTCGGTCGCAGGAAATGAACCGGCGCGAGGTGCGCGAGCGGCTGATCGACCTGATCCGCGAAGCGACGATCGTGCCGAAGAAGCGGCGGCCGACCAAGCCGACCCGTGCGTCGCAGACGCGGCGGGTCGATGCCAAGAAAGGGCGGGCGCAGGTCAAGGCGGGCAGGGGGAAGGTTCGGTTCGACTGACGTTCGGGGTGTCGGGGCGTGGGTCGTGGCCTTCGACTTCGCGCAGGCTGAACGGCGTAAGTGGTTTTGGGCCTCCTTACCCCACCTCCGTTCAGCCTGAGCGAAGTCGAAGGCCACGCGCAAACCTCGCCCAAAGAAAAACGGGCCGACGATCCCTCGTCGACCCGCTTCCAAATTCCCGAAGGATAAAGCCCTTAGCGGCGGACATCCTCGCCCGCGCGGACCAGCGCGTTGCCGGTCGCTTCGCGCGCTTTGGCCGTGCCGTTCTCGATCTTGTCCCCGGCGCGGTCCAGGCCACGATCGATATTGTCGCCCGCACGATCCGCCTGGGCGGCGGCACGATCCCCGGCGCGGTCGAGCTTGGCGCCCGCCTTGTCCATGGCGTTCTCGGCGGAGTTCAGTGCCTTGGCGGTCGCCGCCTCGACATCGTCCGAGGCGTTCTGCGTCGTCGCCTTGACGTCGGAGCCGATGGCGTCGGCAGCTTCCTTGGTCTGCTGTTGGCTGTTCTGGCTGCATGCGGCCAGCGAGATCGCGGCGGCGCCGGTCAGGGCGAGGATCAGGGCCTTCTTCATGGCAAACACTCCCGTTTCAAATCTATGATCGGCGTGCCAACGCAGATTATCCGTTTCGGGTCCGTGTCGGCTGAAATGAGTTCGCTCCGTTGACCGCATATAAAGATATCTTTATATCGTGATCCATGGCGAACGCGCTCGAAATCTTTCGCGCTCTGGGCGATCCGACGCGGCTGCGCATCCTGGCGCTGCTCCGCTCGATGGAGCTGTCGGTGGGCGAGCTGGCACAGGTGCTGGGCCAGAGCCAGCCGCGCGTCAGCCGCCATGTGAAGATTTTGGTCGATGCCGAACTGGCCGAACGCCGCAAGGAAGGCAGCTGGGTCTTCGTGGCGCTGGGCGATCGCGAGGCGGTGGAGCCGATGACGGCGGCGCTCGATCGCTGGACAGCGGAGACACCCGACCCCTGGGTGGTGGCGGACGTCGCGCGGCTGGCGGCGGTTCGCGCCGACCGGGCGGCGAGTGCGGCGGCCTGGTTCGAGGATCATGCGGGCGAGTGGGATGCGATCCGCTCGCTCCATGTCGCGGACAGCGAGATCGAGGAGGCGATGGCGGGCCTGATCGGTGAGGGTCATCTGGGCACGCTGATCGACATCGGCACCGGCACCGGGCGGATGCTGGAGCTGTTCGGCGACCGCGCCGACGCGGCGCTGGGCATCGACCGTTCGTCCGAGATGCTACGGCTGGCCCGCGCGAAACTGCACGGGCGCGCCAATACCGAGCTGCGCCAGGCGGACCTCTACGCCCTGCCCATGGGCGACGGTGCGGCGGATATCGCGATCCTGCACCATGTCCTCCACTTCGCGCAGCAGCCGGGCGCGGCGATCGCCGAGGCCGCGCGGGTGCTGGGGCCGGGCGGGCGGCTGCTGATCGCCGATTTCGCGCCGCACGACCGCGAGGAGCTGCGGCAAAAGGCCGCGCATAGCCGTCTGGGCTTTGGCGACGAACAAATGGCCAGCTGGTTCGGCCCCGCCGGGCTGACGCTGGCCGAGACCGAGACGCTGGAGGGCGGCGAACTGACCGTCAAGCTCTGGCTGGGGATGAAAAAGGGGCTGCGGCCCGTCGAGACGAATAGGGTGAAGGCGGCATGACGAACACGATCCTGACGCGGGCCGAGGCCGCGCTGGCGCATGACGAACCTCTGTTCGCCGATGTCGGGGGCGACATCGCGGTCAGCTTTGAGTTCTTCCCGCCCAAGACGGAGAAGATGGACGCGCAGCTATGGGATGCGATCCGTACGCTGGAGCCGCTCGATCCGCGTTTCGTCTCGGTGACGTACGGCGCGGGCGGATCGACCCGTGAGCGGACCCATGCGACGGTGGCGCGGATTCAGCGCGAGACGACGATGGACGCCGCTGCGCACCTCACCTGTGTCGAGGCGACCCGCGAGGAGATCGACCAGATCGCAAACGAATATTGGGCGGCGGGCGTGCGCCATATCGTGGCGCTGCGCGGCGATCCCCCCGCCGAGGGCGCGCGCTTCGTCAGCCATCCGGGCGGCTATGAGAATGCCGCCGATCTGGTCGCGGGCCTCAAGAAGCTGCACCCGTTCGAGATTTCGGTCGCGGCCTATCCCGAATGCCACCCGGAATCGACCGACAAGCGGGCCGATATCGATAATCTGAAGCGCAAGATCGACGCAGGGGCGACCCGCGCGATCACGCAATTCTTCTTCTCGCCCGAAGCCTATTTCCGGTTCCGCGACGATGCGGCGGCTGCGGGCATCACCGCCGAGATCGTGCCGGGCATCCTGCCGGTGTCGAACGTCGCGCAGACCCGCAAGTTCGCCGCCATGTGCGGGGCGAGCATCCCCGACTGGATGGACCGCCTGTTCGAAGGGCTGGACGATCATCCCGGCGCGCGCCAGCTGGTCGCCGCGACCATCGCCGCCGAGATGTGCCGTCGGCTGTATGCGGGTGGGGTGAAGGGCTTCCACTTCTATACCCTCAACCGCGCCGAACTGGCCTATGCGATCAGCCATTTGCTGGGCGTGCGGGGGAAGAAGGCCGAGGCGGTCGCGGCGGCGTGACGATTGGCCCCCTCCCGCCTGCGGGAGGGGAGTGATGAAATAGAGGGTCGGGGTTGGCGAAGGCGCATAACCCACGACCCAGGCACGCCCCTCCCGCAAGCGGGAGGGGATGGGGGAGGGCAGGGCCACGGGCGACGACGCCTCAGGCCTCACCACCCCCAAAAGAAACAACCGCTCGCACGCGAGCAGGAGCAAGACGATGACGACCCGCGACACCTTCCTCGCCGAAGCGGCCAAGCGCATCCTGATTACCGACGGCGCGTTCGGCACCGAGATCCAGAACTGGAAGCTGGACGAGGCGGCCTATGCGGGCACGCTGGGGCTGACCCATGACCAGAAAGGCAATAACGACATCCTGGCGCTGACCAAGCCGGAGGTGCCCGAGGCGATCCACCGCGCCTATTTCGAGGCCGGGGCGGACATTGCCGAAACCAACACCTTCTCGGCCAACCGGATCAGCCAGGCCGATTATGGCGCCGAGCATCTGGTGCGCGAGATCAATGTCGAGAGCGCGAAGCTCGCCCGCCGCCTCGCCGACGAATATCAGGCCAAGGACGGCCGCCCCCGCTTCGTCGCGGGCGCGATCGGGCCGACCAATAAGACGCTGTCGCTCTCGCCCGACGTCAACGATCCCGGCTATCGCGAGATCGACTTCGACTATCTGAAGGATGTCTACCGCGAGCAGATCGACGCGCTGGTCGAGGGCGGCGCGGACTTCATCCTGATCGAGACGGTGTTCGACACGCTCAACGCCAAGGCCGGGATCATGGCGACGATCGAGGCGGGCGAGACGCTGGGCCGCGACATCCCGATCATGCTGTCGATGACGCTGACCGACCTGTCGGGCCGCAACCTGTCGGGCCATACGGTCGAGGCCTTCTGGCACGCGGTGCGCCATGCCAAGCCGGTGACGATCGGGCTGAACTGCTCGTTCGGCGCGGAGCAGCTGCGCCCGCATGTGAAGACGCTGAGCGAAATCTGCGACACGCTCATCATGATCTACCCCAATGCCGGTCTGCCCAACGAGCTGGGTGCCTATGACGAGGCGCCCGTCACCACCGCCGGCCTCGTCGGCGAGTGGGCGGTCGAGGGGCAGGTCAATGTGCTGGGCGGCTGCTGCGGCTCGACGCCGGCGCATATCAAGGCGATCGCCGACAAGGTGCGGGGCATGACGCCGCGCTCCATCCCGACCCCGCCGGTCGTCACCCGCCTCGCCGGGCTGGAGCCGTTCACCATGGCGGCCTGACCCTTGTAATTCCTCCCCTGTAAGGGGAGGGGGACCATGCGCAGCATGGTGGAGGGGTGTCCCCCCTCTCGATAGCGTGACACCCCTCCGTCAGGGCTGCGCCCTGCCACCTCCCCTTACAGGGGAGGAATAGAGATCGAAATATGACCCAGACCGCCTCCTCCACCAATTTCGTCAATGTCGGCGAGCGGACCAACGTCACCGGCTCGGCGGCGTTCAAGAAGATGATCCTGGCGGGCGACTATGCCCGTGCGGTGGAGGTGGCGCGCAGCCAGGTCGAGAATGGCGCGCAGGTGGTCGACGTCAACATGGACGAAGGGCTGCTCGACGCCGAATACGCCATGACCACCTTCCTCAAGCTGATCGCCGCCGAGCCCGATATCGCGCGCGTGCCGATCATGATCGACAGCTCGAAATGGAGCGTGATCGAGGCGGGTTTGAAGTGCGTCAGCGGCAAGCCGATCGTCAACTCGATCAGCATGAAGGAAGGCGAGGAGGCGTTCCTGCATTACGCCCGCCGCTGTATGGCCTATGGCGCGGCGGTCGTCGTCATGGCCTTTGACGAAGTGGGCCAGGCGGACACCAAGGACCGCAAGGTCGAGATTTGCGCCCGCGCCTATGACCTGCTGATGGGCATCGGCTTTCCGCCCGAGGACATCATCTTCGACCCCAATGTCTTCGCGGTCGCCACCGGCATCGAAGAGCATAACAATTACGGCGTCGACTTCATCGAGGCGTGCCGGGAGATCAAGGCGCGCTGCCCGCACGTCCATATCTCGGGCGGGCTGTCGAACCTGTCGTTCAGCTTCCGTGGCAACGAGCCGGTGCGTCGCGCGATGCACTCGGTGTTCCTGTACCATGCCATTCCGGCGGGCATGGACATGGCGATCGTCAATGCGGGTCAGCTCGACGTGTACGACACGATCGACCCCGAACTGCGCCAGGCGTGCGAGGATGTCGTGCTCAACCGTGACCCGGAAGCGGGCGAGCGGCTGGTGGCGCTGGCCGAGCGCTATCGCGGCACCGATGCGGTCGCCGAGAAGCAGGCGGCCGAGTGGCGCAGCCTGCCCGTGACCAAGCGGCTGGAGTACGCGCTGGTCAAGGGTATCGACGCGCATGTCGTCGACGATACCGAGGAGTGCCGGCAAGCGTTCGCGCGCCCCATCGAGGTGATCGAAGGCCCCCTGATGGACGGGATGAACGTCGTCGGCGACCTGTTCGGATCGGGCAAGATGTTCCTGCCGCAGGTGGTGAAGTCCGCGCGCGTCATGAAGAAGGCGGTCGCGCACCTGCTGCCCTTCATCGAGGCGGCCAAGGAGCCGGGCGCGAAGGGCAAGGGCAAGATCGTGCTTGCGACCGTGAAGGGCGACGTTCACGATATCGGTAAGAACATCGTCGGCGTCGTGCTCCAGTGCAACGGCTTCGAGGTGGTCGATCTGGGCGTCATGGTCCCCTGGGCCAAGATCATCGCTTCGGCGGTCGAGCATGACGCCGACATGATCGGCCTGTCGGGCCTCATCACCCCCTCGCTCGACGAGATGGTGACGGTGGGCGAGGAGATGCAGCGCGCAGGGCTGACCATGCCGCTGCTGATCGGTGGCGCGACGACCTCCAAGGTCCACACCGCGCTGCGTATCGCGCCTGCCTATGAGGGGCCGGTGGTCCATGTCCTCGACGCCAGCCGCGCGGTCGGCGTGGCGACGACGCTGGTGTCCGATACCCAGCGCGACCCTTACGTAGCGCAGGTCGCCGCCGATTACGAAGCCGTCCGCAAGGCGCGCGAGGGCAAGGGGGCGAACGCGCTGCTGCCGCTGGACGAGGCCCGCGCGCGCGGCTTCGTCGCGGACATGGCGCTGAAGGCGGGCGAGCCGAAGCAGCCGGGCGTGCATGTCTATCAGGATTGGGACCTGACCGACCTGCGCGACTATATCGACTGGACGCCCTTTTTTCGCGCCTGGGAACTGGCGGGCAATTTTCCGGCCATCCTGAACGACGAAGTGGTCGGCGAGAGCGCCAGCGGCCTCTATGCCGATGCGCAGGCCATGCTCGATACGATTATCGCCGAGAAGTGGCTGACCGCACGCGGCGTCGCGGCGCTCTGGCCGTGCCGTCGCGATGGCGACGACGTGATCCTGACCGCCGAGGGCGAGGAAACCCGCATCCCCTTCCTGCGCCAGCAGATCGCCAAGCGCGAAGGGCGTGCGAACATGTGCCTGGCCGACTTCATCGACCCCGCAGGCGACTGGATCGGCGGCTTCGCGGTCGGCATCCACGGCATCGACGCGCATATCGAACGCTTCCGCAGCGGACATGACGATTATAACGACATCCTGCTGAAAGCGCTGGCCGACCGTCTGGCCGAAGCCTTTGCCGAGCGGCTGCACGCGCATGTCCGCACCGAGCTGTGGGGCTATGCCGCGGGCGAGCAGCTGACCAACGAGGCGCTGATCCGCGAGCAATATCGCGGCATCCGCCCCGCGCCGGGCTATCCGGCCTGCCCGGAACACAGCATCAAGCGCACGCTGTTCGACCTGCTGGGTGCCGAGGCGGCGGTCGGGCTGGAGCTGACCGAGAGCTTTGCCATGCTGCCGACGGCGGCGGTCAGCGGTTTCTACTTCGGGCATGCCCAGGCGGAATATTTCGGCGTCGCGCGAATCGGGGAAGATCAGGTTGCCGATTATGCGACCCGCCGCGGTGTCGATGTGGCGCAGGCGACCCGCTGGCTTCGTCCCAATCTCGACTGATCTGCGGACCTGTATTCGGCAAGATATTGATCTATGAATATTTTGGCCGCCGCAATCGATATTGGGGCTCAATTTCGGAAAGAAGGTTAACGAACTTACCCCATCTATCTGGGCATTTTGAACCATGGTAGTCGCCGTCCCACCAGATGGGATGCGCTTACCGGGGGCGTTGGGGCCTCGTCTCTATGGAGGACGGTTCAAAATTGTCGGAGGGGTATTACGACGTAGAGATCAGCAATCTCGCGTTGATCGACGCCTGTTGGGGGACGTCCGTCGCCGATCAGGTCGTCGACCATGTCCGGATGCGACTGCACCATGCCGGTCTGCGCGTCACGCAGGAAAGCGGGCGGGGTGGGTTCCGGATCGTCTGCAACCTGCGCAGGCCGGGTGTCGTCGATCATCGGAGCCTGGCCGAACTTCCCTATCAATTGTCCGCCGAGCCGATTTCGATAGAGATCGCCGCCAATCAGAAAGCGGCGGCGGTCCATGCCGTGGTTTCATGGGAATGCGATAACCTGCCGCGTTATCGCACGCCGCGCGACATCCAGTCCGATCATCAGGAACGCTGGTTCGCCATCTACAAAAGCGACATGCAGATCGCTGCCTATGTCTTCCGCTGCATGCGCGAGGGGCGGTTGGCGCCGCATTGGCAGGCCGTGTGCGACTATCGTCAACCGGAACAGGTGCTTTATCATGAAGGGCTGATGCGGTTCAGCGACGTGAACGAGGCGCTGGCCCCTGACATCGTGTTTCCGGCGCTGGAGCGAACCGGCCTCGCATCGACCTTCGATTGGCTGATGGTGTCGCATGTGATCGGCGAGTTGGAGGGCGATCCCAAGGCGACGCTCGGTGTGAATATCTCGGCGAACTCGGCGCACCTTCGCGGCTGGTGGGGCAGCGTGATGGGCGATCTCGAAAGGCGTCCGGCGGTGGCACGGCGTCTGGTCGTGGAGATTACCGAAACCGAGCCCCTGATCCATATCGAAGACGCCGCGGTCTTTGCCCGCCGCCTGCGGGCGTGCGGTGCGGCGCTCGCACTCGACGACTTCGGGGCAGGCTATACGTCGATCCGCCATCTGATGCAGCTGATGCCCGCATTCGTGAAAACGGATGGTTCATTCGTCAGGCGGATCAGTCGCAACGAACTTCCCTGCGACGTGTTGCCGCACCTCATCGGCTTGATAAAGGCATTGGGGGGCACCGTGATCGTCGAGGGGGTGGAAACCCCCGGAATGGCGGACCTGGCCTATGCCAGCGGCGGGGTCTGGCAGCAGGGCTATTTTCACGGACGGCCGGACCTTGTGCGGACGGGCACCAGTTGTACGTCGCCCCGCGCATTTTTCCACGACTATTAGGAACCATGCCGGAAATGGAAGAATTGATCCGCATCAATAAACGGCTAAACATATAGTAAGTTATTGGTAAATAATCTATTTTTCGGAACGGTGATAGTGGTGCCGCGTTACGGCATCCCATGTTAAAATCGGTCAGCAAACTTTTTCCCGCGCACGATCCCAGTGAGCCGGAATCCGCCGCGATGCTTCGCGATCATATTGCGAAGACGGATTTTCCTTGCGTCGGCGCCAAGGCGGCCATGGCGCGCGGGACGCTGGAAATCCTGGGTGCGCGCGATATCGCCAGCGCCTGGGACGATTTGCGCATCCATGACTGCCTGCGCCACTTCGCCGAGCACTACCGCGCCGAGCCGCAACTCTTTCGCAGCCTGGCGGTCGTATTCGCTGGGCCGGATACGCTGGACGAGGCGGCGTTCGAGCGGGCGGTGTGGTCGCGAATCCAGTCGCTGTCCGACAAGGATGTCTGGCTGGGCCAGGATTGGGACACGCGAGTCAGCGCCGATCCCGATGATCCGCATTTCTCGCTGTCCTTTGGCGGCGAGGCGTTTTTCGTGGTCGGCCTGCATCCCAATGCCAGCCGCCCCGCACGCCGCTTTCCCCGCCCGGCGATGATCTTCAACCTGCACGACCAGTTCGAGGTCCTGCGCGCGCAAGGCAAGTATGAGACGATGCGCGAGAAGATCATGACGCGTGACGAGGCACTGGCCGGGTCGCGCAATCCGATGCTGGCGCGCCATGGCGAGATGAGCGAGGCACGCCAATATAGCGGCCGCGCAGTCGAGGAGGGCTGGCGTTGCCCCTTCCACTATGCAGGCGCGGGCAGCGAGGCCAAAGCATGAGCGGCCAGACCGTTGAAATCCCCCCGCGTAGCGGCGACGCGTTCCGGCTGGCCAAGGGCGACAGCCTGACGGTCATCGACCCACGCGGGCGGCAGGTCGCCGATCTGCTGGCCTTCAACGCCGATGATCTGGAAGAAGTGATCTCGTCGGGCCGTACGCTCGATTATGCCGAGACGATCCGGCTGACCAAGGGGCACAAGCTCTATTCCAACCGCTCGCGTGTGATGCTGGAGATCGTCGAGGATAGCGTGGGAATGCACGACTTCCTGCTGACGCCCTGCTCGGTCGACACGTTCGACTATTTCTATCCGGGCCTGCCACGCCATCGGGGCTGTTTCGGCAATCTGGCGGCGGCGCTGGAGCCTTATGGCGTGAAACCTGACCGGATTCCGGTGGCGTTCAACTGCTTCATGAACGTGCCGGTCGACGGCACGACCGGCAAGCTGGAGGTGCTGCCGCCGCTGAGCAAGCCCGGAGACCATATCCGCTTCGTGGCGTGTATGGATTTGGTGATCGGGCTGACCGCGTGCTCCGCGCCTGCATCCAATGGGGGGAGCTTCAAGCCGATCGAATATCGGGTGGAGCGCCACCAGCAAATTCCTCCCCTGTAAGGGGAGGTGGCAGTCCGCAGGACTGACGGAGGGGTGTTACGGCCAGCGGTAACACCCCTCCACCACCGCTTCGCGGCGGTCCCCCTCCCCTTGCAGGGGAGGAATGGGGATCACCGCTTGCACGTATCCGCAGCACCTGGATCAAGGTCCAGACAGCGTCCGTCCACACCCGGGATCGGCAGTCCGATCGTCGCGGCCAGCGTCGGGGCGATGTCGACGGTTTCCACCGACAGCGGTTGTTCGAACCCGGCCATCCCCTTGCGCCAGAACAGGATCGGCACCCGCCGGTCATAGTCCCAGGGCGAGCCATGCGTCTCGACATATCCGGGGGCGGGCTCCTCGATCGTCGTCACGCGTGGTTTCAGCAGGATCAGCAGGTCGCCCGAGCGCGTCGGATCGTAGGAGGAGCGCGCCTTTTCCTTCAGCGTCCAGGTTTCGGGCGGCGTGGTCGGCCAGGGCGTCGCCGCGATCTCGTCGCGGGTCAGCGCGGCGGCGACCTGCGGCAGGGCTTCGTAACGGCGCTTGGCCTCGGCCAGCACCTTCGCGCGGGTGGCGGCGGGCAGGGACGTGTTGAGGTAGATGTCGCCCTCGGCGCTCATCATGATCGGCGGATCATTCGGCAGACCCAGCGCCTTGGCGATCTCGGCCGACATCGCCTTGGTCTTGGCTTCCGGGGCGACATGGCTTTCCATCGGCATGGCGCGGATCTGCTGCCGCTCGGTCATGTCGTGCGCGCCGTGGTCGGCGGTCAGCATCACCTCATAATCCACGCCGGTCGCGTCGAGCACGTCGAAGAAGCCCGCAAGCGAACGGTCCAGCTCGGCCATCTGGATGCACATCTCGGCGCCCTGGGTGCCCAGCGCATGGCCGATATAGTCGGTCGCGGACAGGCCGACCGACAGGATGTCCGTCTGCGGACCCTGGCCCAGCTTCATGTCCTGGACGAAGCCCGCCGCCATGGCCAGCACCGCCGCATCCGATGCGGGGGAGACGCGGAAGGCCTTCAGGTCACCCGCCGCGCGCTGGAACCGGCCGGTGCCCAGCGTCTGGCCGCCGACCGTGATCGGCCGGTCGAGCGGCTTGCAGAAACCGGGCAGCGGCAGCGGCGCCTGCGGGCGGGAGACCAGGTCGGCCACCGCCTTGCGCGTGCGCTCGACGACCGGCGGCACGGCCCGCCCGGCATAGGAGACATAGGTCTTGCCGTCCCACCACCAGATCTCGTCCATCTTGTGGCCGCCCATCATCACGGCGGCGCGGTCTTTCCCTGCGACCGAGACGGTGCGCACGCGCGGATCGGCGGTCTTCATCCGCTCGCCCAGCGTGGGCACCTTCAGATGCTTGTCCGAGACGACGTAATGATTGTGGTCCATGCCCGCGACGCTTTCGTCCTCCGAGCAATAGACGATCTTGTCGGGGCGGTTCACCGACTGGTCGACCCAGTTGTTGGCGATGATGCCGGTATGGGCGGGGCGATAGCCGGTCAGGATGGTCGAATGGCCGGGGCACGTCTCGGTCGCGGCATGGCTCTGATAGCCGGAAGGAAAGACCGCGCCGGTCAGCAGGCGGGCCATGCCGCCGGTGAAGTGGTTGCGATATTGCTGGAACAGGTCGGCGGAGAACTGGTCGACCGAGATCGCCACGATCAGCTTGGGCGGCGTGGTGGGGAAGGGGGGCTGCGGCGTGCCCGGTAGCGGGACGACGGGAGCGGGCGCGGCATAGCCCGGCACCGGGCTGGCGGTCTGTGCGGTCGCGGGCGCGGCGAACAGGGCGGCGGAGGCCAGAAGCACGGCAGTCAGGGAGTTCATGGGCAACCTTGGTGCAAAGCGGGGACAGGGGCGCTATGGAACGCGAAACGGGGTTTGGGCAAGGTCGGTCGATGCGCGGTTGGTTTTACATCCTGATGACGGCTCTGTTCATGCTGCTGGCGGCAAGCCCCGGCATGACCGAAAGCGCGCCCGCGCCGGGGGCCATCCATCTGCCGATGCGCCTGGTCGCCGAAAGCGAAACCCCGGCGGCGGGCAGCCACATTACCCTGGCGATCGTCGCGACGCCGGAAAAGGGCTGGCACGGCTATTGGAAGAATGGCGGCGATGCGGGCCTGCCGACCGAGGCGCACTGGACCTTGCCCAAGGGCGTAAGCGCCGGGGAATTGCGCTATCCGGTGCCGGGGCAGCTGAAGATCGCGGGCCTCATGAACTATGTCTATGAGCGGCCCTTCACGCTGCTCGTCGACCTTTCGATCCCCGCCGGGCTGGCCAGGGGCACGCCGCTGCCCGTCACGGTCAAGCTCGACTATCTGGTCTGCACCGATACGATCTGCGTGCCCGAGAGCCAGACGCTTTCGACGACGCTGACCGTCGGTGACGGCGCGGTGGCGGCTGCGACACGCGCCGCATTCGATCGCTGGCGCGCCGCATTGCCGAAGCCGCTCGGCGGTGACGGGGTGATCGAGACACAAGGCAAGGGGGTGCGGATCGCGGTGCCGCTGCCCGCCTCGGTCGCGGTCGAGAACGCCTATTTCTATCCCGAGCGCAGCGGCATCATCGACCATGCCGCGCCGCAGGCCGTGACGCGAAGCGGCGACCAGCTGATCCTCGCCATGCCCGCCGCCGCGGTGCCGACGCCGGGTCCGGTGTCGGGCGTGTTGTCGATCGGTCGGGGCCAAGGGCTGTCCTTCGCCGCCAAGCCCGGCGTGATCGCCGGGGCGAGCGGGGCTGCGAATCATGGTTTCGGGGCGATCGCGCTGGCGTTTCTGGGCGCGGTGCTGGGCGGGTTGCTGCTCAACATCATGCCCTGCGTCTTCCCGATCCTGAGCCTGAAGGCGCTCAGCCTCGCCAAGGGCGGCGGCGACGAGCGGCATGCCCGGGCCGAGGCGCTGGCCTATACGGCGGGCGTCGTGCTGGTGTGCGTGGGGCTGGGCGTCGTCCTATTGGCGTTGCGCGCGGGCGGGCAGAGCGCGGGCTGGGCGTTCCAGCTTCAGGACCCGCGCGTGATCGGCATATTGCTGCTGCTGGTCGCCGGGATCGCGTTTAACCTGGCCGTGCTGTTCGAGCTGCCGACGCCCGCCTTTGCCGGACGCTCGGGCGCGATGGGATCGTTCGCGACCGGGGCGCTGGCGGCGTTCGTCGCCACGCCCTGTTCGGGGCCGTTCATGGCCGGGGCACTGGGCGCCGCGCTGGTCCTGCCCGCCGCCGCCGCGCTGGCGGTGTTCGCCGGGCTTGGGATCGGCATCGCGCTGCCCTTCATCGCCATCGGTTTTGTTCCCGCATTGCGGCGGCGGCTGCCCAAGCCGGGCATGTGGATGGTGCGGCTGCGCCATATCCTGTCGGTGCCGATGTTCCTGACCGCGCTCGCGCTCGCCTGGATCCTGGGGCAGGAGGCGGGGGTTACCGGCATGACGCTGGGGCTGGCCGCCGCATTGATCGCCTCGCTTGGTTTCTGGTGGACGGGGCTGCGCCAGCATGGCGGCAAGGGGCGGGCGGGTTGGCCTGCTATCGTGGCGCTGGTGCTGGCGGTGGCTATCGTCGTGACGGTGAAGCCCGCCGCCGCCGTGGCCAAGACGACCGCGGACACGGCTTTTACCGAGGCGAAACTGGACGACCTGCGCAAGCAGAACCGCCCGGTCTTTGCCTATTTCACCGCCGACTGGTGCCTGAGCTGCAAGGTCAACGAGGCCGCCGCGATCGAGCGTTCCTCGGTGCGCGACGCGTTCCAGCGCAACAAGGTGGCGGTGCTGGTCGGCGACTGGACCGATGGCGATCCGGTATTGGGGCGCTTCATCGAGCGGCATAACCGGGCGGGTGTGCCGCTCTACCTCTATTACGCGCCGGGCGCGAAGGCGCCGCAGGTCCTGCCGCAGGTGCTGACCCCGTCGATGCTGGAGAAGTTGGGGGCGTAACTACCTTGAATTCCTCCCCTGTAAGGGGAGGTGGCGCGCGTAGCGTGACGGAGGGGTGTCCCGCTATCGAGAGGGGTGACACCCCTCCGTCAGGCCTTCGGCCTACCACCTCCCCTTACAGGGGAGGAAATTCGGGAGCCCCCCCTTGCGTACCCCTTTCCTGCGGTGCAGCATGGAACCGAGGCACTAGGGGGAGCGTAACGACCGGATGGGGACTATCGCCGCGTTCGACGAAATCATGGGGGCTTCCGACGCAGGTTCGTCGCGGCCCGAACTCTCCGCATTGCAGCGCTGGCTTGATCTCACCCCCGATAACGAACTCCGCCGCCGCCAGCAGGCGGCCGAGGCGACCTTCCGCCAGCTCGGCATCACCTTTGCGGTGTACGGCGAGAATGACGCGGCCGAGCGGATCATCCCCTTCGACATCGTGCCGCGCGTCTTCCTGCCCGACGAATGGGCGCGTCTGTCCGAAGGGCTGGTGCAGCGGGTCGAGGCGATCAATGCGTTCCTCGACGATATTTACGGCGAACGGAAGATCCTGCGCGACGGTATCCTGCCGCCCGACCTGATCTTCGGCAATCCTCAGTTTCGTCCCGAAATCGCCGGGATGCGGCCGCCCCACGGCGTCTGGGCGCATATCTGCGGCATCGACCTGGTGCGTACCGGGCCGGACGATTTCTTCGTGCTGGAGGACAATGCCCGCACGCCCTCGGGCGTCAGCTATATGCTGGAAAACCGCGAGGCGATGCTGCGCCTCTGCCCCGAGCTGTTCCGTCAGTTCCGGGTGGCCGCCGTCGACAGCTATCCCGACCGGCTGCTCGCAACGATGAAGTCGGTCGCGCCGCATGGCGTCGCCGAGCCGACTTGCGTCGTCCTGACGCCGGGCCACTATAATTCCGCCTATTACGAGCACAGCTTCCTGGCCGATTCGATGGGGATCGAGCTGGTCGAGGCGGCCGATCTGGTGGTGGACGACGACATCGTCTGGATGCGCACCATTGCGGGGCGGGTGAAGGTCGACGTCATCTATCGCCGCGTCGATGACGATTTCCTCGACCCGCTGGTCTTCCGCCCCGATTCGATGCTGGGCGTGCCCGGCCTGATCGCGGCCTATTCGGCGGGCAACGTCGCCATCCTCAACGCGCCGGGCAACGGCATCGCCGACGACAAGGCGATCTACAGCTATATGCCCGACATCGTCCGCTATTATTCGGGTGCCGAGCCCAAGCTGAAGAATGTCGAAACCTGGCGCTGTCGCGAGCCGGAAGCGCTGTCCTATGTGCTCGATCACCTGAGCGAGCTGGTGGTCAAGCTGGTCGACGGATCGGGTGGCTACGGCATGCTGGTCGGCCCGACCGCCAGCGCGCGCCAGATCGAGGAGTTCCGCGCCGCCCTGATCGCCGAGCCGCACCGCTATATCGCCCAGCCGACGCTGGCACTGTCGACCGTGCCGACTTTGGTCGAAAGCGGGGTCGCCCCGCGCCATGTCGATTTCCGCCCCTTCGTCCTGACCGGCCGCAACGGCGTGGAGGTGACGCCCGGCGGTCTGACCCGCGTGGCGCTCCGCGAAGGATCGCTGGTGGTCAATTCCAGCCAGGGCGGCGGCACCAAGGACAGCTTCGTCCTGCTGCCCGCCGAACTCGACAGCTGGGTCCAGGTGCAGGGGCAACAGTCGCAGATCCAGACGCAGGGGGCGCACTGATGCTCTCGCGCACGGCATCCTCGCTCTACTGGCTGGGGCGTTATTTCGAGCGGGCGGATTTCATCGCGCGGCTGGTCGAGGCGACCGTTCGGCTCGATGTGCTGTCGCCGCGCTCAGCCGGGTTGGCGGCCTGGGGCTCGGCGTTGGCCGTGACCGATACCGCCAGCGCCTTTGCCGAGGGCGGGCGCGAGATGCGCAGGCGCGAGGTCGCGCGCTTCCTGACGGTCGAAAGCTGCCATCCCGGCTCGATCGTCCGCTGCGTCGACATGGCGCGGACCAACGCGCGGGCGGTGCGCACCGCGCTGACCCGCGAGGCGTGGAGCGCCATTAACCGCGCCTGGCTGCATTTCGAGGCCAAGCCCGCCGCCGACGATCCCACCGCCGTGCTCGGTCTGGTCGAGGCGGTGAAGAACGAGACGCGCGGTTTCGAGGGTGCGGTCCACCGGATGCTGCGCAACCAGACGACCTGGTTCATCCGGCTGGGCCAGGCGGTCGAGCGTGCGGACAACACCGCGCGGCTGCTCGATGTGAAGTATCACATCCTGTTGCCCGCGGGCGAGCGGATCGGCGGCGTCGTCGACCGCGACCAGTGGACGACGATCCTTCAAACCGTCTCCGCCGTCACCGCCTATCGCTGGCTCTATTCGGACGGGCTGAAGCCCGCCAACGTCATCGACCTGCTGATCGCGCGCACCGAATTGCCGCGCAGTCTGGCGGCGTCGGTCGAGGAAACGGTGGATGTGCTGGGGCAGCTTGCCCGGCGGACGGGGCAGCATGGGGAGGCGGATCGTATGGCGAGGTTGCGCGCAAACCGGATGACGAAGACGCGGTCGGGGGACGTGATCGCGGGCGGGCTTCACCAATATCTCGAAGCCTTTATCCAGGAGAATGCCCTGCTGCACGGCGCGATCGGCCGTCAGTTCAAGTTCGCCTGATGCGCATCGCGATCGAGCACCAGATCGTCCACCGCGCGCGCGCGGGGCGGCCGACATCGGTCCAGATGCTTCGCCTGACGCCGGAGAATTACGACGATCAGACCGTGGCCAACTGGCATATCGACGTGGACTGCGACGCGCGGCTGCGGCGGGGGCATGACGGCTTCGGCAATGCCGTCACCATGCTCTACATCCAGGACGCGCCCGAGACGGTGACGATCACCGCAACCGGCGAAGTGTTGACCAGCGATGCGCATGGCGTGGTGCGCGGCACCACCGAGACGCTGCCGCCCGCGCTGTTCCTGCGCGCAACCCCCGCGACGCCCGCCGATGCGGCGATTGCCGCCTTTGCCGAGGAAGCGATACGCGGCGCGGACAGCAGTCTTGCGGCGCTCCATGCGGTGAATGCGGCACTTCCCCGGCGCTTCGCCAGCGAGGCGCGGGGTCCTGCGCCCGATGCGGCAGCGGCCTTCGCGGCGGAATCGGTCGGCGCGTGCGATCTGGCGCATATCTTCTGCGTGGCCGCACGCTCGCTGGGGGTGCCCGCGCGATTCGTGTCGGGCTTCGCGTCATGGGACGATGCGGCGAGCGCGACCGCGCATTGCTGGGCCGAAGCCTATGTCGACGGACTGGGCTGGATCGGTTTCGATCCCAGTATCGGCCTCAGCCCGCAGGATCGCCATGTCCGGGTCGCCGTCGCGCTGGATGCCGCCGGGGCCACGGCGGTGTCGGGCGAGGCGTGGCGGGAGGTGGCGCTGGCCGAGGCGTCGCAGTAGGATCGGTAAGCCTGACGCTCTTCCTTCCTCCCCTATAAGGGGAGGTGGGGCGTGCAGCGCGTCGGAGGGGTGTCACCCGTCGTGAGTGGGGTTGTCCCTCGCCAAGCGGGACACCCCTCCGTCAGGGCTTCGCCCTGACACCTCCCCTTGCAGGGGAGGAATGGGTGAGCATCGGTCTCTGGGTCAGGCTTCCCCGGCCTCGGCGGCGGTTTCGACCGGCGGTGGTGCGATCGGGGCATGGCCTTCGCCGGTGAATGGCACCCAGCCACGCGCGGTCAGCGCCTCCAGCGGTTGGTAGCGGGTCTTGTACGCCATGCGCGGCGACCCCTTCACCCAATAGCCGAGATAGACGAAGGGCAGGTCGGCCGCGCGCGCGCGCAGGATATGGTCCATGATGATGAAGTTGCCGAGGCCGGGGCGGCTTTCATCCTCCGTCTCGAAGAAGCTGTAGATCATCGACAGGCCATCGCCCTGCCGGTCGGTCAGGCAGCAGCCGACCAGCCGCCCGCGCGTGCCGTCCGCCGAGGTCGGCTCGCGATATTCGACCAGCACCGACTGGACGGGTGACAGTTCGACCATGTCGGCATAGTCGCTCTCGTCCATCGCCGCCATGCCGCCGCCCGGATGGCGTTCGCCCAGATAGCGGCGGAGCAGCGCGAACTGTTCGGCCGTCGCCCAGGGCTGGCAGGCGGTGACTTCCAGGTCGGCATGGCGGCGCAGCAGCTTGCGCTGGGTGCCGTTGGGGCGGAAGCCGGCCGCCACGACGCGCACCGACACGCACGCGCTGCACCCGGCGCAGGAGGGGCGATAGGCGACCCCCTGGCTGCGGCGAAAGCCGATGCGGCTCAGCGCTTCGTTCAATTCGTCGGCATGGTCGCCGTTCAGCTCGGTAAACACCTTGCGCTCGTCGCGCCCCGGCAAATAGGGGCAGGGGGCGGGGCTGGTGACGAAGAAGCGCGGGAAACGAAAAGGCGCGGTCACCGCCGGGCAATTCCTTACGATTGGGGACGATGTCCCTCTTTACCGATCTTCCCGTCCGAAGCGATGGGTCAGCATCGTTCGGAAACGGGACGATCGGCCAGAAATGGCGTCGCGATCAGGCGAGTTCGACCTGCGTCGTCTCATACCCCGCCGCGCGCAGCGCCTCGATCAGCCGGTGCAGGTGCAGAGCGTCGCGCGTCTCGCACTCGATATCGGTGATGAGGCCCTTGGCGGGCAGGGTGGTGAAGACGCGCTGGTGATAGACCTCGATGATGTTCACCCGCTCGCGGTCGAAGATGCGCGCGACGTTGAACAGCGCGCCCGGCTGGTCCTGCAACCGGATGCGCAGGCGGGCGAGCCGCCCCGAGCGGGCGAGGTCGCGCAGCAGCACGTTGGCGAGCAGGCGCGTGTCGATATTGCCGCCGCACAGCACGATGCCGACGGTCTTGCCGCGAAAGCGTTCGGGATGCGACATCAGCGCGGCAAGGCCCGCTGCGCCAGCGCCTTCGACCACCGTCTTTTCGATCTGGAGGAGGGCGCTGACCGACTCCTCGAGATGGCGTTCGTCGACCAGCACGATCTCGCGCACCAGTTGCGCGACCATCTGCGAGGTCAGGCCGCCCGGCACCTTCACTGCGATGCCCTCGGCCAGCGTATCGCCCGCGCAAGGCAGGTCGGTGCCGTTCAGCTTGTTGTACATGGACGGGAACAGCTCGGCCTGGACGCCGACCACCTCGACCGGCTTGCCCGCCGCCGCCGCGACCGTGGCGATGCCCGAGATCAGGCCGCCGCCGCCGATCGGCACGATCAGCGTGTCGATGTCCGGTGCGTCCTCCAGCATTTCCAGCGCGACGGTGCCTTGCCCCGCGATGACGCGCGCATCGTCGAACGGGTGTACGAAGGTAAAGCCGCGTTCAGCCTCCAGCTCGCGGGCATGGGCATAGGCGGCGTCGAAATTGTCGCCCTCCAGCACCACGGTCGCGCCGTGGCCCTCGGTCTGGACGACCTTCACGATCGGCGTGGTGCGCGGCATCACGATGGTCGCCGGGATGCCCAGCCGGTTGGCGTGATAGGCCAGCCCCTGCGCATGATTGCCCGCCGACGCGGCGATCACGCCCTTGGCGCGGGCTTCATCGGAGAGTTGCAACAAGGTGTTGAGGGCACCGCGCTCCTTGTAGGCGGCGGTGAATTGCAGGTTCTCGAACTTCAGATAGACGGTCGCCCCGGTCAGCTTCGACAATGTCCGGCTGAGCAAGGTCGGCGTGCGGACGATCCGATCCGAAATCCGCGCATGGGCGGCGCGAACATCGTCGATCGTGACGATCGGGGACGGGATTTCCGAAGCGGCCTGAGCGGCGGGACGACTAACCATGGTTATGCCGTAGCCGATCAGCGGCGGGAGGTGAACCGTCTCGGGTGGGATATGGCATTGTCGAGGAAAGGGTCGAGGAAAGGCGGCTCCTTCTTGTTCTCCCCTCCCGCAGGCGGGAGGGGCCGGGGGAGGGCAGGGTGTCTCACCGAGTTCATCGTCTGTGGCTTTCCCTCCCCCATCCCCTCCCGCTTGCGGGAGGGGCGTGTCTGGGACTGACCGTCCGCGCCTTCGCTAGCCTCTCCCCTCCCGCAGGCGGGAGGCGGTGGGGGAGGGCAAAGGGGTCTCGCAGAGACTGCCGCGCCGAACAGTCGCGTCGCCACTGTTGCATCGCGGCATCGCCCATCCCTCGAAATCATGCATAGATGCAACAAGCGCATGGCCCCTGCGTTGCTGGCTTTTTGGGGCCATGCTAGGGCGTCGCGATGATCACAGGGTTGCCACGGATGTCGCCGATGATCCTTTCCATCACCGGCCCGATCCCCCAGTCATGAGCGTCTCACCCACCGGGGTCGCCACCACCGCCAGCAAGGATAGCTATCCTCATCCGCCCCAGAGCATGGCGCGGCTGGCGCTGGGCGCTATCGGCGTCGTGTTCGGCGATATCGGCACCAGCCCGATCTATGCGTTCCGCGAAACCTTCGCGAACCCGCACCATCCGCTGCCGCTCGACAACGCGCATATCCTGGGCGTCATCAGCCTGATCTTCTGGTCGATGATGATCGTCGTCTCGATCAAATATGTCGCGATCATCATGCGCGCCGACAACAAGGGCGAGGGGGGCAGCCTGGCACTGCTCGCGCTGGTGTCGGGACAGACCAAGACGCGGCGCTGGTCGCGCGGGATCGTGCTGCTCGGCGTGTTCGCCACCGCGCTCTTCTATGGCGACAGCATGATTACGCCCGCCGTCACCGTGCTCAGCGCGGTCGAGGGGCTGGCGGTGGCCGCGCCCGCCTTTGGCGGCTTCGTGCTGCCGATCGCGATCACCATCCTGATCGTGCTGTTCAAGATCCAGCGTTCGGGCACGGAACGGGTCGGCCTGTTCTTCGGTCCCGTGATGCTCCTCTATTTCGGCACGATCGCGGTGCTGGGCATCATGAGCTTCGTCCAGACGCCCGAAATCCTCCAGGCACTGTCGCCGCATCATGCGGTGCGCTTCTTCTTCATCGACCCGGTGCGCGGCTTCCTGGCGCTGGGATCGGTGGTGCTGGCGGTGACGGGGGCTGAGGCGCTCTATGCCGATATGGGCCATTTCGGTCGGCGACCGATCGGCCTGTCCTGGCTGGTGTTCGTGCTCCCGGCGCTGATGCTGAACTATATGGGGCAGGGCGCGCTGCTGTTCCGCGAAGGCGCCGCCGCGCTCGAAAGCCCGTTCTACATGCTGGCGCCCGAGGGGTTGCAGCTGCCGCTCGTGATCCTGGCGACGGCGGCGGCGGTCATCGCCAGCCAGGCGGTCATCACCGGCGCGTTCTCGGTCACGCAACAGGCGATCCAGCTGGGCTTCATGCCGCGACTGCGTATCGAGCACACGTCGGCGGCGACGGCCGGGCAGATCTACATCCCGCTCATCAACTGGTTGTTGATGGTGATGGTGCTTCTGCTGGTCCTGTTCTTCCGGTCCTCGTCCAACCTGACCTCGGCTTATGGCATCGCGGTGACGGGGGCGATGCTGATCGACACCTGTCTGCTGGGGGTGGCGCTGACCCGGTTGTGGAAATGGCCGCTCTATGCCGCCATGCCCCTGCTGGGACTGTTCTTCCTGGTCGACGGGGCCTATTTCCTCGCGAACCTGACCAAGGTGCCGTCGGGGGGCTGGTTCCCGCTGCTCGTCGGCTTCGTCATCTTCACCTTCCTGACCACCTGGTCGACGGGACGGAAGTTGATGATCGAGCGACTGCGCGAAGGCACGATGCCGATCCACATCTTCATCGATTCGGCGGCGGGCGCGGCCAGCCGGGTACCGGGCACGGCGATCTTCATGACCTCCTCGCCCGAGGGCGTACCCCATGCGCTGCTCCACAACCTCAAACACAACAAGGTGCTGCATGAGCGCATCGTCCTGCTGACCGTCAAGGTCATGAGCCAGCCTTACTGGCCGGAAGATGACCGGGCGAAACGCGACGACCTCGGCCATGGCTTCCACCGCGTGGTCCTGCGCTTCGGCTTCATGGAGGAGGCCGATGTCCCCGCTGCGTTGAAGCGGGTCGAGATGGAAGGCGGCGCGTTCAAGATGATGGACACCAGCTTCTTCCTGTCGCGCCAGACGCTGCTCGCCGCCGAGCGGCCGGGCATGTCGATGTGGCGGGAGAAGCTGTTTTCCTGGATGCTGCGCAACGCTGAAAGCGCGATGGAGTTTTTCCGCCTGCCGACCAACCGCGTGGTCGAGCTGGGCAGTCAGGTGGAAATCTGACCGACCAGCCCGCCCCGATTATCGTCACCGCGCTGTTCGGCCGAACCGATCAGGGCTGGTTCGACGGACTGCGTCGCCAGCATTTCCCGCCGGAGCGCAACGTGCTCGACGCGCATTGCACGCTGTTCCACCATCTGCCGCCCTCGGCGGAGGCCGAGTTGAAGCATCGCCTCAACGGCCTGACGCGCGGGGTTCGCGCGCCCGAGGCGCGGGCGGGCGGGTTGATGTCGCTGGGCCGGGGCGTGGCGATCCGAATCGAATCGCCCGGCCTCGTCGCCATCCGCCGCGAACTGGTCGACGCCTTTGCGGGCATGCTTACCCCGCAGGATGCGGGCGGATGGCGCCCCCATGTGACGATCCAGAACAAGGTAACGCCCGCCACCGCCAAGTTGCTCCTGCAGCAGATGGAGCGTGATTTCCGGCCGCGCGCCGTGGAGCTGATCGGGCTGGGCGCCTGGTGGTATCGCGGCGGCCCATGGGAAATGCTTTCGCGTCATTTGTTCGCTTGACGCCCGAAAAACCCCTGTCTATAGGCGCGCCTCCACCGGGTGGAACGCCTAGCATGGCGAAGTAGCTCAGCTGGTTAGAGCAGCGGAATCATAATCCGCGTGTCGGGGGTTCAAGTCCCTCCTTCGCTACCACCCGGTGTATTTTCCCATATCATCATGACGGTTTCGGCGAGCCCAAGGCTGCCTGGTTCGACCGATCATGCCCGGACGTTATAGCGGCGGCCAGTCCGATCCGCTCCCGTCACTGCCTTCCGACGGCAGGATGATGCGAATCGATCGCGTTCGGTGGATTCCATCGCCCATAAGCATGGCGTATCCGCCATAATTGTTTTATCGTCGCCCGCGTTTGGAGGGGGGAACAAGGCCCGGGGGCCTGGGGTGCGGTGCCGCGCCTTAACCTCTCCTTTTCCTCTGCCGGATAGGTCTGCGTTACGATTTCCCAGGGAGTGTCGGAACTTAGGCCGTGAATGCTGCTGTCTATGCCTTGATAGCCAATAGCTGCATGGCGGCGCTTTTCGTCGTGACCTACGGCGTGATTGCGCTGTCCTACGCGCGCCAGCGGGCGACGGCCTGGTTCATGGTCAGCTACCTGCTCGGGTTTCTGACACCCATTTGTCATCTGCTGATCCTCTATACCGATCAGGTCGCGCTGTTCTCGCTGCTCGGCTACGGGGTGTTCCTCGGCGGCATCGTCATGATGGCGGTGGGGATACAGGCCTTTGTTGGGCGTCGCCCGCAATGGCGACTGGCGCTCCTGCTATGGGCCGCCGGGATCGGGCTGCGCCTCGTCATTTGGGACGGGGCGCGCAACACCTTGCCCTATGAGCTGCTGTTTCAGCTTCCCTTCGCGGTTGCGGCGATCGCCGTCATGCTCGTCGCGCGCCAGATCGGGCAGGCCGGGCCGATTCGGGCCATGCTGGTCGGAATTTTCGGCGTCATCGCCGCGCATTTCCTGCTCAAGCCTTTCCTCGTCGTCTCGCTGGGCTCGGGGCCGACGCCCAAATCCTATCTTGGCAGCGTCTATGCCGTGGTGTCGCAAATCTCGACCGGCGTGCTCTTGGTCGCGGCGGGGCTCTGCCTGTTGCTGCTGGTGATCCAGAAGGCGCTGGAGGAGACGATCCTCGATGCGGAGACCGATCCGCTGACCGGCCTCACCAACCGGCGTGGTCTGTATCGGGTGGGGCCGCGGCTGCTGGTCGAGGCGACGCTGCGCGGGGAGGGGCTCCATGCCCTTTTCCTCGATCTCGATCACTTCAAGGCGATCAACGACCGCCATGGTCATGCGACCGGCGACAGCGTGTTGGTCGCCTTTGCGAGAGTGCTGCAGGATCTGGTCGCCACGGACATGCTGGCGGTGCGCATGGGGGGTGAGGAGTTCGCCGTCCTGATCCCCCACGATACGACCGGCACGCGCGCGGCCCGATTGGCCGACGCGATTCGCGGTGCCTTAAAGCCCTTTGCCGAGAAAGGGCTGCCCGCGCTGACGGTCAGTGGCGGGATCGTACGCTACCGCGCCAGCGAGACGCTGGACGGCCTGATCGCCCATGCCGACCAGCTCGCCTACCGCGCCAAGCGGGCGGGACGCGACCGCATCCTTCAGGAGCCTTTGGACAGGTCGTCCGAGCGGAGCGACATCGGCTGGGCGGAAGGGCCCCGGCTCGTCGCGGGTTGATCGGTCAGGCGAAGCGGCCGTGCGGATCGTGCGCGACCAGCATCGCATCGGATCGGGCCAGCGCGATCAGCGTCAGGCCATGCGCGCGGGCATGGTCGATCGCCAGACTGGTGGGCGCGGAGATGCCGATGAGCAGGCCGACCCCGGCCACCAGCGCCTTGTCGACCATCTCATAGCTGATTCGCGAGGTGACGAGGATGAAGTCGGGCTGAATCTCGCCGTCGCGGGCCAGGGCACCGACCAGCTTGTCGAGGGCATTGTGCCGCCCGACATCCTCCGCCGCCGCGAGGACGATTCCTCCCGCGTCGCAGGCGATGGCGGCATGGACCGCACCCGTCCGGGCATTGAGCGGCTGATTCGCGCGGATCGTGCCGAGCGTCGCGAACAGCGTTTCGACGCTGACGCTCGGTCGGGGAGGGCGCCGAGTCACGGGTCGGGCGATCTGCTCCAGTCCCGATAGGCCGCATAGCCCGCAACTGGTGTCGCTCGTCCGGTGGCGGACCCGGTCCTGCATCCGACCGCGCAGATGCTCGGCCAGCGTCACCCGGACGATCCATCCGCTCTCTGCCGCGAACGGCTCGATGGCGAGGATATCGTTCGCCGCGTCGATCAACCGCTCGGTCAGCAGGAAGCCGGTGGCGAAATCCTCCAGCCGCTCGGGCGTCATCATCATCACGGCATAGCCGAACCCGTCGACCTCGATCGCGACCGGGCATTCGACGGCGATGTCGCGTTCGATCGAATCGGTTGCGCCATCCGATGGCAGGCGGATCAGCGTCAGTGTCCGGGTAGGCTCATGCTCTGCGGTCACAGCGCGGCGAGATCGGCGGGCGTGTTCACATTGGCGATCGGCTCGGGCGAGAAAATGGGGATCGCCCCGATCGCGCGTACCCAGCCGCGCACCGAGCGATCCTGCCCCAGCGAGAGATGTGCCATCAGATGCGCCCCCAACGCAGCGGGCCACAGCCCCAGCACCGGCGCGTCCCGGCAATAGCTGGGTTCGCGCCGCAGGATCGCCTCGATCAGTCCCTCGGGCAGGCGCGGCATGTCGCACCCGATGGTCAGGACGCAGCGAAAGCCGTGGCTCGCGGCGTAATCCAGCGCCCCTGCGATGCCGCCCAGCGGACCCAGGCCGGGGGCGGGCATGTCGGGTACGCCGTCCACGCCGCCGACCTGCACCACGCGCGCGCAATATGGGGCCAGGCGCGCGCGGGCATGGGCCACCAATGTGCGGTCGCCGAGCATGGCGACCGCCTTGTTCGAGCCGAAGCGCGAGGATTGGCCTCCGGCCAGTACGACACCCAATATGCTCATGCGGGGATGCGTACCTTCACCGGCACCGACTTGCCCGCAGGCACATGGCTTTCCAGCGCATGATGCTCCAGCGGGATCAGATAGTTGAGTTCGGGATAATAGCCGCCGATGCAGCCTTCGGGGATGTTGTACTCGACCACGCGAAGGCCTTCGACCACGCGCTCCTCGCCGTCATCGGCATCGCCCTCCAGCGCGATGGTCTGACCATCGGTCAGGCCCAGCCTGGCGATATCGGCCTTGTTCATCATCGCGACCATCCGCGTGCCGCTGATCCCCCGGAAGCGATCGTCATAGCCGTAAATGGTCGTGTTGAACTGGTCGTTCGAGCGCAGCGTGATGAGCCGCATCCGCCCCTCGGCGGGGGTGATGCCCGAGGCGTCCATGGCACGCGGCACGTTGAACTCGGCCTTGCCACTCTCGGTTTCCCATTTGCGATGCGAGGCGGGATTACCCTTCCAGAAGCCGCCGGGTTCGAACAGCCGTTCGTTGAAATTGGCGAACTTGTCCGGATAGACATTCTCGATCGCGGTGCGGACCAGACTGTAGTCGCCGACCCATTCGTCCCAGGGGACATTGGGATTGGGCTCCAGCACGGCTTTGGCGATCCCCGCGACGATGGCCGGTTCGGACAGCAACGTGTCGGCGGCGGGCGTCGCCTTGCCGACCGAACCATAGATATGGCTGAACGAATCTTCCATCGACACCGCCTGACGGCCGCCCGCCTGCATGTCGGTCTCCAACCGACCGAGGCAGGGGAGGATATAGCTTTCCTCGCCGGGCACCAGATGGCTCTTGTTGAGCTTGGTCGCGATATGGACGGTGATAGGCAGCTTCGCCCAGGCCGCCTTCATCTTGGCGTGCTCGGGTGTCGCCCGCAGGAAATTGCCGCCCAGCTGGACGAAGCCTTGCGCCGTCCCGGCGATGATCTGGCGACAGGCCTCGACGGTGTCCCAGCCATTTTCGGTCGGCGGCTCGAACTCGAACAGCTCCTTGAGCCGCTCGACGGGGGCGAGTTCGGTCTTCTCGGTGATGCCGACGGTGCGCTGGCCCTGCACATTGCTATGCCCGCGTACCGGGCCGGGCCCTGCGCCCTCGCGGCCGATATTGCCGCGCAGCAGGAGCAGATTGACGATCATGTGCAGCGCATCGATGCCATAGCGGTGCTGGGTAATGCCCATGCCGTATACCGCGATGACGCGTTCGGACTTCATATAGACGCGCGCCGACTGTTCGATCGCGTCGCGGGTCAGCCCCGAATCGCGGATGATGTCGCTCCAGGCGGCATTGCGGCAGTAATTCGCGAAATCCTCGAACCGCGTGGTGTGCTGTTCGATGAAATGATGGTCGAGGATGCGCTTGCCACCGCTGGCGATGGCGCGGTCGTCCTCCTCGATCACCAGCTTGCAGATGCCGGTCAGCGCCGCGATGTCGCCGCCCGCCTTCACCTGATGATATTGGCTGGAAATGTCGGTCGAGCTGCCGGTCAGCATCTGTACCGGATTTTGCGGCGAGGCGAAACGCTCCCAACCGCGCTCGCGAAGCGGGTTGAAGGTCACGATCTCCACCCCGCGCTTGGCGCAGGCCTGGAGGTTGTGGAGCATACGCGGCGCGTTGGTCGCGACATTCTGCCCGAAGGAGAAGATCGCGTCGCACTTGTCGTAATCCTCCATCTGGATCGTCGCGACGGGCGAGCCAATGGCGGACTTGAGGCCGACCGAGGTCGTCTCGTGGCACATGTTCGAGCTGTCGGGCAGGTTCTGCTGCCCCCACATCCGCGCGAACAGCGAATACATGAACGAGGTTTCGAGGCTGGCGCGGCCCGAGGCGTAGAGGACGACCTTGGTCGGGTCGCAGCTCTTCAACTTGGCACCGATCGCGGCGAACGCCTCGTTCCAGCTGACCGCGACATATTTGTCCGACGCGCGATCATAGCGCATCGGATGGGTCAGGCGGCCCGCCTGTTCCAGGTCATGGTCGGGCCACGCCTCCAACTCCGTTACCGTATGCTTGGCGAAGAAATCGGGTGTGACGCGAAGCGAGCTGAGTTCCCACGCCGTCGCCTTGGCACCGTTCTCGCAAAACTCCGCGATATGCGGTTTGGCCGGTTTGCCCCAGGCACAGCTGACGCACATCACGCCGCCCGGCTTGTTCTGGCGACGCAGCGTATCGAGCGTTTCCGGGCCGAGCCCCTCCTTCGGCAGGACCTTGGCCATGCCCTTCATCGAACCCCAACCGCCCGCGGGGGCGGTATATTCGGTGATCTTCACATCGTCATCGTCGCGCATCGGGCAAACCTCCACTCACAACGTGCAACGAAGCAGGCGCGGATTGGCCGCATGAGAAGCGGTTCATTTTTGATCGGGCAGCGCCTATCTGGGGGCAAATCGTTTCACAGGATTCGGACATGACCACCCACACCACGCGTATGCTCATCCTCGGCTCGGGTCCCGCCGGGCTCTCCGCCGCCATCTATGGCGCGCGTGCGGGGATGCAGCCGATCGTCGTGCAGGGCATCCAGCCGGGCGGCCAGCTGACCACCACGACGGACGTCGAAAATTATCCCGGCTTTGCCGACGTCATCCAGGGCCCCTGGCTGATGGAGCAGATGCAGAAGCAGGCCGAACATGTCGGCGCGCGGATGATGTGGGATACGATCACGCAGGTCGACCTGACCAACCGTCCGTTCCGCCTGATCGGCGACGGCGGCGATGTCTATGAGGGCGAGGTGCTGGTCATCGCGACCGGCGCGCAGGCCAAGTGGCTGGGCCTGGACAGCGAAGAGGCGATGAAGGGCAAGGGCGTGTCGGCCTGCGCGACCTGCGACGGCTTTTTCTATCGCGGCAAGAAGGTTGCGGTGATCGGCGGCGGCAACACCGCGGTCGAGGAAGCGCTGTACCTGACGAACCATTCGGACGATGTGACGCTGATCCACCGCCGCGACAGCTTGCGCGCCGAACGTATCCTTCAGGAACGGCTGTTCGCGCACCCGAACGTCAAGGTGCTGTGGAACAAGGAAGTCCGCGAGTTCGTCGATGGCGGCGGCAATGCGGGCCTGGTCGCGCTCGATCTGGTCGACACGGTGACGGGCGAGCATAGCCGCCTGGACGTCGAGGGCGGCTTCGTCGCGATCGGTCATCACCCGGCGACCGAACTGTTCCGGGGCCATCTGGAGTTGGACTCGGATGGCTATATCGCGGTCGAGACGGGTTCGACCCGAACCAGCGTGCCGGGCGTGTTCGCGTGCGGCGACGTGGCGGACAAGGTCTATCGTCAGGCGGTGACGGCGGCGGGCAC
>DXIH01000194.1 GCA_019112965.1 Candidatus Sphingomonas excrementigallinarum
CGCTGTTGTTATGGTGAAGATCAAGTAAATACGTCGCTGCGTTGCAGTAGGATCATGCTGCAATGCCATATTTAAAAACTGATCGGGCGGCTCAGCCATGGCGAGTCCTTCCAGCCGAAACGACGCGGGCGTTCGGCCGCTTTGGTGATCCCGATACGTCGCCCTACGGCCACCGGCACACCTGTCGGGGCGCCGATCAACGCGAATGGCGGAGCGGTTAGCGGAGCACCGTCCAGCCCCAGACCGATATCGAGCGCCGCGCAAAGTTTGCCCGGTCCCGAACAGAGGTGTTCCAGCGAACGCGCCGCACCCCGTCGCCCATGCATGGCGTCGATGCCGTGGACGGGCTCGAGCGTGCGGATCAGGACCGCACTTCCCGGAGCCCCGCACACGACGTTCAGACAGTGATGCAATCCGTAGATGCGATAGACATAGGCATGGCCGACCGCCCCGAACATTGCCCCGTTCCGCGCGGTTCGCCCCACAAAGCTGTGCGAGGCGGGGTCGGCGGCGTCATAGGCCTCCGTCTCGACGATGACACCGCCCACGCCATCCACCGTCAGCGTGGCGCCGATCAGCGCGCGGGCGACCTCGTCTACGTCACGCTGATAGAAGGGTAGGGGAAGCGGCCTCATCCCCCCTGGGTGCGCAACGCATACCAGACGGGGCCGTCCGCCAGCAGCGTGTCCATGCGGAAGGTGTCCCCGTCCCAAGCGGCGGCGGTATCCCGCCAGTCGATGACGCCACGTTCATCCATCAACGGCTCCAGCCGCAGGCCGAAGACGCATGTCAGAACCGCATCGCCCTGCCGCCGTTGAAAGGCGATCACCCGGTCCCGCGCATGGCCGGTCACGGCGAGCGGGTGGTAGGTGCCATGGGTGAACATATCCGGGTGACGTTGCCGTATATCCAGCAAGCCGGCGATCAGCATCTGCTTCGATACCCGGCCCTCCGCCAGGGCCGCTTCGCGCGCGGCATAATCGACGGGACGGCGATTGTCGGGATCGACCAGGCTCAGATCGGCAAACTCGGTCCCCTGATAGCAGTCGGGAACACCCGGGACGGTATAGCGCAGCGCGACCTGAACCAGCGAATTGGCTTGGGCGGCAGGCCCTATGCGGCGGAGCAACGCGGCCATACCCTCGCGAAAGACCGCGCCCTCGTCGCCATCGATCAACACCTGCGCAAAGCGATTGCAGCGGGCCTCATAATCGGTGTCGGGCGCTTCCCAGGACGAGCGCAGCTTGGCCTCGCGCAACGCCTTTTCCTGCCACGCCGCAATGCGCTCTGCGAAATCGCCCAGATTGTCCGGTTCGGGCCAGGCGCCAACCAGGGTTTGGATCAGCATATACCAGTCCGCCGGATCGATACCCTCCGCGAGACCGAGAGTCTGGGTCCGCCATGCCTCGACCTGACGCCGCCAGTCTTCCGGCATAGCGCTGAGGACCGCCAGACGCGCCCGGACGTCCTCGCCACGCTTGTGGTCATGGGTGGCGGTGGTCAGCATGGCGAGCGGGAAACGCTCCGCCCGACCCCGCATCCGCTCATGGAAGGCGGCGATCGACAGGCTCAACCGCCCCGCATCGAAACCGACATCGTTTCGCGACAGCAAAGTGGCATGGCGATAAAAGGCGGTATCCTCCACCGCCTTGGCGGCGATGGGTGCCGAAAGTTGCTGAAACCGTCGGACGGCCTCTTTTTGACGTTCCCGCTCACCGGGGCCAGCGCCCGCCAGCCAGTCGAGGATCTGGTCGACGACGAACGCCTCGCCCGGCGGCAAGTGTGGGTCCACCCGCTTGCGCGCGATCTTTCGAATGGCGGCATCGGACGCCGGTGCGTCGGGGCCATAGGTTCGATAGACGGGAAATACCCACAACAGCCGTTCGATCGCCCGGCGCAGCATCGGGGTGGTGATCGCTCCATCGAGTTCCGACGATGAGGCGGTCAGCGATGCGAAGGCCTCCACGCATTGCTCCAGCTGCCCGGCGAACTGCCATGCGAGCAGGTCCTGACGTGCCTGAAGCTCCTCGGGCGCGAACTGGTCCGAACGCCCGCTCTGGTGCGCCCAAAGCTCTGCCAGCGGCCGCGTACCCTCGGGCGCATGTAGCAGGGCGGAGACCTCCTCCATGAAGTCATAGCCGCTGGTGCCGTCCACGCCCCAATCGTCGCCCATAGGCTCTTCGGCGGCGAGGATCTTTTCGACGACGATATAGGCGTGGTTCCCATCGTCGCGGGCGATCGCGTCGAAGCGGGCGCGCAACCTGCGGCAATAGCCGATCGGATCGGTCAGCCCGTCGACATGGTCGATCCGCACGCCATCGATCAACCCTTCCTCATAGAGGCGGAAGTAAAGGGCATGCGTCTCCTCGAAGACCTGATCGTCCTCGATGCGCAAGCCCGCCAGATCGTTGATCGTGAAGAACCGCCGCCAGTTGAGTTCATCATTCGACACCCGCCATGACGCCAGGCGATAATGCTGGCGGTCGACAAGTGCGGCGATCTCCTGCGTCTCGGCATCGTCCTGATCCTCGTCGCGGATGGGCAGACAATGTTCGCCATACGCCACGATCTCCGCGCGACCATCCCGGTGTTCGACGGCGATCTGTCCCTCCGCCAGCACCTTGCGCAGGGGATCGCCCAGGATCGGCAGGACCAGCTTTCGCGACCAGTCGATGTCGAAGAAGCGTGCGAAGTGGCTCGCCTCGCCGTGCGTCAGCACGTCGTTCCACCAGCGATTGCCGCCGCCCGCGACCCCCATGTGGTTGGGTACAATGTCGATGATGACACCCATGCCGCGCGCCCTGGCGGCCTCGGCCAAAGACCGGAACGCCTTGTCGCCGCCGAGTTCCGGATTGATCCGCGTCGGATCGATCACGTCATAGCCGTGCAGCGACCCTGCTGCGGCGGTGGTGATCGGCGAGGCATAGACATGGCTGATCCCCAATCGGTCGAGATAGGGCAACAATGCCTCCGCCCGGGCGAAGGGGAAGTCCTTGTGAAACTGAAAGCGATAGGTGGCGCGCGGCGTCATGGGAGACGTCCTTCGATAAAACGGGTCAGCGGGCGTTGAGCACGGCGATGCGCGCCGCGATCTCGGGCGTGGCGAGGGATCGGTCGAGCGTATCCGGCATGCGGCGGCGCCAATTGGGATGCTCGTCGGTCGTACCGGGCAGATTGGGCTGTTCGTCCAACCCAAGCAGATCCTCGACCGGCACGATCGCCAGCGGGCAGGGCGTCTGCGCGACGGCCGAAATGGCGGCATCGACGACGGCGGAAGGATCGTCGGGCTCGGGCGTATCGCCACCGATCGCCGTCCAGAGCGCGGTGCGTTCGTCTGCTCGGCTGGCGTTGTCCTCACTGGCCACCGCACGGCCAGCGATACGCGCCCGCCACTCCAGATCGCGGCCCTTCCACCACCCGGCGACGGTCGCGATGTCGTGGGTGGCGGTCATGGCGATGGCCTGATCGCTCCAGCCCTCGGGCGGAAGGAAGGCGCCTTGGGCATCCCGCTCGAACGGCAGGACCCGCATCCCGAGCATACCGGCCTTTGCCATGATGTCGCGGAAGCCCGGCGGAACGGTGCCGAGGTCCTCACCGATGACGATCGCGCCGCGTTCCTGGTTGGCGCGCTGCGCCTCGATCCGCAGGATGCGCAGCATATCGGCAAAGGGCATCGCTAGATAGGCGCCCTGATCGGCCGGAGCGCCGTCGGGCACCACCCACAGGCGGTACAGTCCCAGTGCGTGGTCGATCCGGATGCCACCGGCATGGGCGAAGACCGCCCGCAGCGTGTCGATCAAGGGGGCGAAGCCCTTCCGCCGCAGGGCGAAGGGCGACAGCGCGGTGATCCCCCAATTCTGCCCATCCGGGCCGAGCGGATCGGGCGGCGCGCCGATCGACAGGCCAGTCAGCAATTCGTCGCGTCGGCTCCAGCCATCCGCGCCGTTCATGGCAACCCCGATGGCGAGGTCGGCGATCAGACCGATCGCCATGCCATGGCCCCACGCCGCATCGGCCGCGTCGTGAAGCGCCCGGTCGGCCCACCACTGCGCGAAGGCGTAGAAGTCTATGGCATCGCGATGCTCGGCCGCGAAACGGGCAACGGCCTCGCCGTTCGCATCGCGATATTCCTCCGGCCAGTCCGGCCAGCCATTCGCACGGTCGCGCGCATGGAAATAGGCATGGAGCGCGTCGAATCGGGCCTGCGCCTCCAGCCGCTCGCCGCTCGCCACTCGCCATTCACCAAAGGCACGGCGTTGCGTCTCGTCCAGCTGGTCATAGACCAGTCGCAGATCGCGCATCCGATCCGGCGCTGCGTTCGGCCAATCAATCAGGTCCGGCGTATCGGCCACCGGATCACCCGCAGGGTCCATCCAGACGTTGCGGAACAACCGGCTCGACGGAGCATAGGGGCTGAACCGGGCCGCATCTGCGGGGAAAAGGGCATGGACCGGGCTGATCGCAAGAGCAGCGGCACCGGCCCGACCCAGCGTTCTGGCAGCACTTGCCAGACTGGCGAAATCACCGAATGCGCTGTGGCCTTCGCGCAGTGAAGGGATTTGTACGGCGCTGCCCCAATGCTTGCCGGGCGGCGGGGCCGGGCAGCGGGCTGGAGCCACCGCGATCGTCCATTGCCGCTCGCCCTGTTCGAGACGGTGATAGCCTGGCTGAGCAACGCCCGGCAGAACCCGGTCACGGATCGTGACCGAGAACGTCTCACCACCTTCCAAGGTCACCAAAGCCATGCCATCGCGGCATGTGTCGGGAACGCGAACCGCCTCGTTCACCTCGCCGGAGACGAACACGGTCTCACCGACATCGATGTCCAGACGATCCAGGATCGCGGCCAACGCTTCGTCGGATACGACTTGATCCTTCCCCTTGGCGTCCTGCCACTGGCGGGAAAGCCCGGCGGCTTGGGCCCGGGTGTGAAGATCGCTCATTCGGCGATCCATGCGGCAAAACGGTCGCCTTCGCGATGGATCAACTGGCCCTCGTCCTGCGTGATCGGCTCGGGCGCATCACCCAGGTCGATCACGATGGTCAGCGTCGCGCCATCGGCCATTCGCCAGCGCGCCTTGACCCTGGCCGGGCCCGTGACATCGGCTGCCAGACCGACCGTGCCCTTGAGGCGCGGCATGATGTGGACCTGCCGCAGCGCCAGCAATTCCTGGTACAGCGCGCGCCACGCTCCGGCTTGCGGCCCCGGTTCGGGGATCGAGGCGTCGAAGGTGCCATGCGCATTGGGATCGGGGATGCGCTGGCGGGCTTGCTCGTCGGCAAACGCGTCGAACTTGGCGAACTCCCGCCGCCGCCCTTCGCGTACCGCATCGGCCAGTTCGTCGTGGAAGTCGGTGAAGAACAGGAAGTGGCTTTCGCTGCCCTCGTCCTCGCCCATGAACAGCAGCGGGATTTGCGGGCCTAGCAGCAGCAAGGCGGTCGCCGCGCGAAGCCGGTCCTTGTCGGTCAACCGGATCAGCCTTTCGCCCATCGCGCGGTTGCCGACCTGATCGTGGTTCTGGAGGAACGCGACGAAGGCGGTGCTGGGCAGGTTGCCCGAAGGCTTGCCGCGTGGGCGGCCGTCATGATTGGGCGATCCCTCGCCCTGATAGATAAAGCCTTCCTTCAGGCACCGCGCCAGCCGCTCGGCGGGACGGTCGGCGAAGTCGCCATAATAAGCGCTGGTCTCGCCGGTCAGCAGGACGTGAAGGACGTTGTGAAAATCATCGTTCCACTGTGCGTCATAACAGCCCGCCCGCAGGCGATCGGCGTCGTTCTTCTCATTCTCCAGCACCAGATGGACATGTCGTTCGGGCAGGGCAGTGCGAATTTCGCCAGCCATCCGGTCGAGAAAATCATCATTCTCGATGGCGTGGACCGCGTCGAAGCGCAGCCCGTCGATGCGATAGTCGCGCAGCCACATCAGGGCATTGTCGACGAAGAAGCGATGCACCGGATCGGCGTCCACCGCCACCGCGCCGCCCCAGGGAGTATCTACCTCCTCGTGGAAGAACGCGCTGGCATAGGCGTTCAGGTAATTCCCGTCCGGCCCGAAGTGATTATACACCACGTCGAGAAAGACCGAGAGGCCCAAGCCGTGCGCGGCATCCACCAGCGTCTTCAGCTCGGCCGGCGATCCATAGGGCTCGGCGACGGCATAGGGCAGCACGCCATCATAGCCCCAGTTGCGGGTGCCGCCGAATGCGTTGACCGGCATCAGCTCGATTGCGGTGATACCGGACGCGGCGATGGCGGGGAGCTTCTGGCGAATACCTTCGAAACCACCCAGCGTTCCGGCATGGACCTCCAGCAGCACGGTTTCTTCCCAGGGACGGCCGCGCCACTCGGTCGCGCTCCAGGTGAAGAACGGGTCGACGACCACGCTCCAGCCATGGACGCCGCCCGACTGGAGCCGCGACGCCGGATCGGGCACCGCCAGATCCTTGTCCAGCCGAAAGCGATACCGGGTTCCAGGCGCCGCCGGAGCGGTGGCGGTGAACCATCCCTCTCCATCACGATCCATCGTCACCGAAGGTGCGCCGTCGATCTCCAGCGTGATTGCCTTGCGATCCGGCGCCCAGAGGCGGAACCGGGTGTCCGCGCCTTCGCGCAGTTCGGGACCCCAGGTCGTCATGCCTCGATCGAGTCCCGCCAGGTGATGAGCACGGCACTCTGCGGCCCGACTTCATAGCTGTCGCCAATCTCGACCTCACCCTGTTCGGGCTTGGCGCTGTCGATCAGGACGGTACGGCTTGCATGGGGCGGGGGCAGGGTGAACGTGATCGGATCGGGCGAGGCGTTGAGGAGGAGCGATACCGCTTCGACCCCGCCATCCTCCGTCGGGCTTGCCCGCCGCATCATCAGCGCGCGACCTTCGGGATTGTCCCAATCCTCGGGGCTCAGCTGCTGCCCGCGTTCGTCCCACCATTCGATGTCGTTGATGCCATGGCCGGGCGTGTCCTGCCCGTAGAGGAAGCTCGGCGAACGCAGAACCGGATAACGGCGACGCAGCTCGGCCAGACGCGCGGTGAAGGCGATCATGCCTTCGCCGTCCTCGGATGCCGCGGCCTTCCAGTCGAGCCAGCTGATCTCGTTATCCTGGCAATAGGCATTATTATTGCCGTGTTGGGTGCGGCCGAACTCGTCGCCCGCCACGATCATCGGCGTGCCGAGCGAGGCGAGCAGGGTGGTCATCATTGAGCGCATCACGCGCCCACGCGCAGCCTTGATGCCTTCGTCGTCGGTCGGCCCCTCGGCACCCCAGTTGCGCGAATAGTTTTCCGAATGGCCGTCGCGATTGTCTTCCTTATTCGCCTCATTGTGGCGCTGCTCGTACATGACGGTATCGGCCAGCGTGAAGCCGTCATGCGCCGCCAGCATGTTGAGGCTTGCCCAGGGCCGCCGCGCGCGCCGGTCGAACAGGTCGCCCGATCCCGCCAGCCGTGCTGCCAGCTCACCACGCTGGGCAGGATCGCCGCGCCAGAATTTGCGAACCGTGTCGCGATACTTGTCGTTCCATTCCGAAAAGCCTGGCGGGAAATTGCCGAGCTGATAACCGCCCGGGCCGACATCCCATGGCTCGGTCAGCAGTTTCAGCCGCCCGAGTACCGGGTCCTGCCGCAGCACGTCGAAGAAGGCGGCACCCGGATCGAACCCCGTCGCCTCGCGCCCGAGCGTCAGCCCCAAATCGAAGCGGAATCCATCGACCCCGAAGCTCGTCGCCCAGTAGCGAAGCGAGTCGGTCACCATCTGGATCACCCGCGCCTTGGACAGGTTCAGCGTGTTTCCGGTGCCGGTATCGTTGATCGTGTAGCGAGGCTGATCCTGGACCAGCCGATAATAGCTGGCATTGTCGAGGCCGCGCCAGGATAGGGTCGGGCCCTTCTCCGACCCTTCGCACGTATGGTTGTATACGACGTCGAGGATGACCTCGATCCCCGCCTTGTGCAGCTTGTGGACCGCACGGCGGAGTTCGTCCTGGGTATCGGACGCGAAATAGGCTTGTTCGGGCGCGAAGAAGCCAAGCGTGTTATAGCCCCAGTAATTGCGCAGTCCCTTTTCCTGGAGGAAGCGGTCCTGGGTGAAGCTGTGGATCGGAAGCAGCTCGATCGCGGTGACTCCGATCCGCTTGAGGTGCTTGATGACCGCGGGATGCCCGAGCCCAGCATAGGTGCCGCGTTCGCGCGGCGGCACCAGCTCCATCAGCTTCGTCAGGCCCTTGACATGCGCTTCGTAGATGACGGTTTCCGACCAGGGCGTGTTCGGCTTCACGTCACGCGACCAGTCGAAATGGTCGTCGACCACTACCGCCTTGGGCATGGCCGCAGCACTGTCGCGCTTGTCGAAGCTCAGATCCTCTTTCTTCGAGCGGATCTGATAGCCGTGCAGGGCGTCGGTCCACTTGATCTCGCCATGCAGCTTGCGGGCATAGGGGTCGAGCAGCAGCTTGTTCGGATTGAAGCGATGCCCGGCCTCGGGCTCGTAACGGCCATGTGCGCGATAGCCGTAGAGCAGACCCGGCCCGACATCGGGCAGATAGCCGTGCCACACTTCGTCGGTGCATTCGGGCAGCGTGTAACGCCGCAGCTCACGCTTGCCCTGGGAATCGAAGATGCACAGCTCGATTCGGTCGGCATTGGCCGAAAAGACGGCGAAATTCACCCCCTCGCCGTCGAAGCTGGCACCCAGCGGATAGGCGGCACCGGGCAGGATCTGGTCGGGCAAATCGGTCAAAAGGGCTCTCCGGCAAAAGTCGGATGACTATGCATGTGACGGTTTCGGCAGGGACAGGGGCGATGGCCCGGTAGCGATCCGCGACTGCGATGCCACCGGGCTAAGGTCATGCGGTCTTGGCTCGGGGCTTTCGAGGAGCCTTGGGCTTTAGTTCCGCCGCGATCGTCTGAGGCGCGGTGTCGGGCTTTTTTCGTCGTGCGGTCGGTTTGGCGGGGGTGACGCCTTCTTCCGGGGCAGCCTCGGCCAACTCTCGCTCGGCGCGTTCCCAATGGTCGCGATCACGCCCATGTGGCTCGCCTTCCGACTGCCAGATGCCATAAGCGCGTTGCCGAAGCTGTGTTTCCCGGTCGTCCACCGTCACCTCCCTATCGTGACACTCAATCTGTTATCGCGAGCGTAACGATTGGATCACGCATAACGCTCCCCGAAAATCGCGTTGACGCGGATCAATTTCCGGTCGGCGACTTCGCCTTCACCTGCTCCGGTGGGGTGACGGCCGACAGGGTCTGGCGCTGGCTTGCGGGATCGATCCGGCGGGTGCGGGTGAAGGGCGGCAACTCGACACGGCCGCCCGTCTTAAGCGCGGCCACGATCCCCTCGATGACACGCAGGTCGGACAGGCCTTCCTCGGCATCCGGCTCGGGATCGCGGTCGTTCAGGATGCAGTCGGAGAAATACCGCATTTCGCCGCCGAACTGGTCGGTATGCTTGAATTTCTCATGGCTCTGCTTGTCGCCGATCGTCAGATTCTGTTCGATCCCCGACTGGAAGCCATAGGCCGGGTTCATGTGGATCGAGCCCTTCATGCCCGCGACGATCAGGCTGTCGATGTTGTTCATGGCATAGCTGACCGTAAAGCTGGCCAGCTTGTCACCCGGCATGCGCAGCACCACGGCGAAGGTATCGTCCAGGTCGCCCAGGCCAGCGCTAGGCTGGCGCGTGGCAACCGCGCTTTCGACCGCGACCGGCTCGGCGCCGAACAGATAACGGATGGCGTTGATGGGGTAGGGGGCCATATCAAAGAGCGGCCCCGCCTCCAGGCCGTGCTTCGCCCGATGATTGTCGGGATCGAGCTTCTGCCCGAAACACGAGGTGAAGCCGACCAGCTCGCCCAGTTCGCCGTTGCGGATCTTCTCGATGGCATCGAGCGTGCCCGGCTCGAAGTGCAGGCGATAGGCCGTCATCAGCTTCGCCTTGGAACGCCGCTCGGCGTCCTGGATTTCGCGAGCCTTTTCGCTCGAAATCTCCAGCGGCTTTTCACATAGGACATGGATGCCAGCGTCCAGTGCGGGGATGGCGAACTCGGCATGGCGCCAGTTGGGCGTACCGAGATAGATCGCGTCGCAGACGCCGGCGGTCAGCAGCTTGTCGAATTCATTGTAGGAATAGACGTGCTCGACGCCGTATTTCTCGGCGAGCAATTTGCCCTTTTCCGCATCGCCGGTGACGATCGCGGTCAGTTCGGAATTGCCGGTGTGCTTGATGCCGGGCAGCATCGCCGACTGGGTGATGTCACCCGCGCCCACGACCGCATAGCGAACCTTCTTCGTGCCGAAGCCAAATGCCGATGCCAGGCTCATGGTCGTTCTCCCAAATTTCTTGACGCCAAATCTCGTAACGGCTGCTGCAACGCGCCAATTCGGGGAAGGTCCCACGGAGATTAAATGCTTCTGGCGAGTTTTCATGCGCCTAACCTGCATCAGTGGAGCCATGCCCGCGTGACCTTACCCGATCAGCATGCCGACCCGCTTCGCGACGCAGACGGTTTCCTGGACCTCGAAAACTACGCCGCGCTGGGCGATGGCCGGAGCGTCGCGCTCAGTGGTGCCGACGGGGCGATCGACTGGTGGTGCGTGCCCAACATGGATTCCGCGCCGCTGTTCGACCGGCTGCTGGATGGGGAACGCGGTGGGACCTTCTCCATCACCCCGGTCGAGCCCTTCACGATCGAGCGCCGCTATCGCCCCGACAGTAATGTATTGGAGACGATCTTCGTCACGGCGAGCGGTCGTGCGAAACTGGTGGAGTCGCTCAACAGCGGCCCGGCGGGACGGCTGCCCTGGGCCGAACTGGCACGCCGCGTCGAGGGGTTGGACGGTTTCGTCCGCTTCGCCATCACGCTGCGCTTCAGCCGCCGGGCCGATACGGTCAGCCCCTATTTCGCACCCGCTGGTGGGCATAACGTCTTTCATGTCGACCGGGTGCTGGGGGTCTTCCGACACTGCGGCGGCGTGACGATCGACACGGTCGAAGACGGCCTCGTCACCGGCACGGCGGCGGTGGGGCCGGGTGATCGTGCCCGGATCGCGATCATCGCGGGCGAGGACGAGCCGCTGGTCTGTCAGGATATCGAGCAGATCGACGAGCGGATCGACCTGTCCGATTTCGAATGGCGCCAATGGACGCAAGGCTTGAAGGTGCCTGACCTGCACCGGGAGCGTATCCTGCGGAACGCGCTCGCCTTGAAGCTGTTGCTCTATTCACCCACCGGCGCGATCACGGCCGCGGCCACGACCTCGCTGCCCGAAGGGATCGGGGGGGAGAAAAATTACGATTATCGCTACGCCTGGGTTCGCGACGCGGGCTATACCATCAAGGCGTTCCTGCGCATCGGCGCGCATGGAGAGGCAAAAGCCGCGTTTACCTGGCTGCTGAAACGACTGGGCGAAGGCGACCCCCAGGTCTGCTATACGCTGAGTGGCCAGCCCGTTCCGTCGGAAAGCGATATCGCCGTCAGCGGCTATCGCCATTCCAAGCCGGTGCGGGTCGGCAATCTCGCCGGAGGTCAACACCAGCACGGGATTTACGGCGACATTTTCGAGACCGCGAGTCGCTTCGTCGCGTGCGGCAATTTCCTCGACACCTCCAGCGCGGAGACGCTGTCGCATCTGGCGGACGCCTGTGCCGACCGTTGGCGGCAACCCGACGCGGGCATCTGGGAATTGCCGGAGGAGCGGCATTACACCATGTCCAAGATCAGCTGCTGGCAGGCGCTGGCGCGCGCGGTGGAGCTTGCCGACGAGGGGCAAATTCCGACGACCTGCCGCGACCGCTGGGCGCGCGAGCGGGATCGGATCGAGGCGTGGATCGGGGAGCATTGCTGGTCTGAAAAGCGCGGCGCCTATTTGATGCATCCCGACACCGATGCGCTGGACGCCAGTCTGGCTCTGGCGGTTCGGTTCCGGTTCGACGGACAGGATCGACTTGCGCGTACGCTCGACGCGCTCGACGAGGAACTGGCGGCGGGTGCGTTCCACTACCGCTATTCGGGCGTTCACAAGGAAGAAGGCTGCTTCCTCGCCTGTACCTTCTGGATGATCGAGGCGCGGGCCATTCTGGGCCAGAAGGAAGCGGCACGAGCGGCGTTCGACCGGGCAGCCGATGCCTTGGATAGCCGGGGGGCCGGGCTTTATGCGGAAATGATAGATCCCAAGACGGGCCATTACCTCGGTAATATGCCGCAAGGCCTGACGCATCTGGCCGTAATCCAGGCCGCTTGCACCCTGGCGGGCGAGGAGTTGTAAATGCCCCTCCCTTGCAGGGGAGGGGCTCAGATTTGGCTCGTGATGATATCCCAGCGAGCCGAACCGGACGGTTCAGTCCAGGTCGTTCTCGCTGACGACGACCAGCGACTGCTCCATGTCACGCCCGAGAGCGGTCAACGCTGCGTCCAGAATATCGTCGGAGTAGCGCTCGAACAGCTCGACGGCATCGCCTTCCGGCACGTCGCCGCTCAGCGCTTCGAGCAGATCATACTGGACCGCGAACTGATATTCCTCGCCGTCCAGCTCCCCGACAAACTCGACTTGCCGATCCGAGACATTGTCCTCGACCGTACCGCTTACGACCGTCAGCGTTTCTTCCGCCATGGCGTTCCTTCCCAAGAGTTGCTGCGTCGGGGACGCCGCAAACGGGCTTGGGTTCCCTCATATCCCGCTTATTTGACCCGGCGCCAGCGTTGTTCGCGGCAGCCCAGGCTGCCGAACAGGCACCCTTCGCCGACCAGGGTGCGGGCGTCGATCTGGGTGATCGTGCCCTGTACCTCACGGCCTATATCGGGGACGTAGACGGTGCCCGACCAGCGACCCGGCTCTTCCTCCTCGAAATCGCTGAAGAGCTGCGTGCCGATCAGGCGCGGCGAGCCGCCACGCGCTGCATCGGCCTTCGCCTGCTCGCTCGCCCATACGACGGTGCCGCACATCAATTGCGCGTCCGCCCCGTGTCCACACGGCGCAAATCGGACCTGCACCGTGTTGGACGGGTTTGCCCAGGTTCCCGCCGGAACCCGAGCATCCGCCACACCCGCCGCCAGTCCGATGCCCATCAAGGCGGTCGCGATACCCGTCGCGCGCAAAAGACCCTTGCTCATTCGCTATCCAATCCCGGTTCCCAAGTCCTTGTCCGGAATGGAATATGGGGAGCCGCCTGTACGAAAGCAAAACGGCCGACGGGTCGCCCCATCGGCCGTTTTAAGAAACTCAGGCTGGTCGGATTACGACGCGCGCTTGGCGAGTTCCTTGTTGATGCCCAGCGCCGCCAGCGTGGCGACCGCGCCCGACAGGAGATAGGCGCCGACCGAAATCAGGCCGAAATGGCTCGATAGCAGCAACGCGGCCAGCGGTGCGAAGCCCGCGCCGATCAGCCAGGCAAGGTCCGACGTGATGGCTGCGCCGGTATAGCGACGCAGCGGCGAGAAGCCCGAGTTGATCGCGCCCGACGACTGACCGAAGCCCAGCCCGAGCAGCAGGAAGCCCAGCACGATGTAGATCGTCTCACCCATGCCGCCCTGGCTGAGCAGCTGCGGCGCGAAACCGGCATAGGCCGCGATCGCGGCAGCCGAGGCGCCCAGCAGGGTGCGGCGACCCACCCGGTCGGCGATCTTGCCCGAGGCGAGGATCGCGAACACACCGACGATGCTGCCGATGATCTCGATCATCATGAAGTCCTGCGGCCGTTCCTTGTTGAACAGCACGACCCAGGACAGCGGGAACACGGTGACGATGTGGAACATCGCGAAGCTGGCGAGCGGGGCGAAGGCGCCCAGCAGCACGGTGCGGCCTTCGGTGCTCAGCGTCTCGCCGACCGGCGCGGGCTGAAGCTCGCGCGTCTCGAACAGGCGCTGGAACTCCGGCGTGGCGACGATGCGCAGACGGGCGAACAAAGCCACCACATTGATCGCGAAGGCCACGAAGAACGGATAGCGCCAGCCCCAGTCAAGGAAGTCGGCATTGCTCAGCGTCGTCAGGAAGAACGCAAACAGGCCATTGGCCACCAGCAGGCCGAGCGGCGCGCCCAGCTGCGGGATCATGGCATACCATCCGCGACGACGCTCCGGCGCGTTGAGCGACAGCAGCGAGGGCAGGCCGTCCCAGGCCCCGCCCAGCGCCAGGCCCTGCATGATGCGGAAGATGCCGAGCAGCACGGCGGCCGAGTGGCCGATCTGCGCATAGCCGGGCAGGAAGGCGATCGCCATGGTCGACCCGCCGAGCAGGAAGAGTGCGATGGTCAGCTTGACGCCGCGACCCAGGTTCCGGTCGACCGCCATGAAAATGAAGGTGCCGATCGGCCGCGCGATGAACGCCAGCGAGAACAGCGCGAAGGAGTAGAGCGTACCCGTCAGCGCATCGACATACGGAAAGATCAGCGACGGAAACACCAGTACCGAGGCGATGGCGTACACGAAGAAATCGAAGAACTCCGACGTGCGTCCGATGATGACGCCGATGGCGATGTCGCCCGGTGCGACATGGTGCGGATCGCGGGCATTGACCAGCCGCGCGTCCCGCTCAAGGGGCGTCGAGGTCGATGCGGTTAACTCTGCGCTCATCAGCTGCCAGTCCTGACTTCTTCCAAGTTATCGAAGCGGATCAGTTGCGGTGCAAAATGACCGCGCATGACCACCATTCTGCTGCGCCTATGCGCCTTTCCGATCGGGACGGGGATTGGACAAACTGTCCAATGTGCGCAGGTGCAGCAAAGGCGTAGCGGCCCATCCTATATGTCTCATTCGTCGAGCCTTGCGCGCCTGCGCCCTCTTCGCTGGGCCGCCTTGCCCCTCCTGGCCATGCTGGGGGGATGCGACGCGGTCGTGCTCAACCCTGCCGGTGACGTCGCCGTGCAGCAACGCGATCTGGTGCTGATCGCGACGGCCCTGATGCTGCTCATCATCATCCCGGTGATGGCGCTGACGGTGCTGTTTGCGTGGCGCTATCGCAAGAGCAATACGGAAGCCGAATATGACCCGGAGTTCGACCACTCCACCATGCTGGAGCTGGTGATCTGGTCGGCGCCGCTGCTCATCATCATCTGCCTCGGCGCGGTGACGTGGACCAGCACCCATCTGCTCGACCCGTATCGCCCGATCGAGCGCACCGCACCGGGGCAGCCGATCGCCTCCAACGTCAAGCCGCTGGAGGTTCAGGTCGTCGCGCTCGACTGGAAGTGGCTGTTCATCTATCCCGAACAGGGCATCGCCACGGTCAACGAACTGGCCCTGCCGGTCGACCGTCCGGTCGAGTTCCGCCTGACCGGCACCTCGGTGATGAACGCCTTCTACATCCCGGCGATGGCCGGCATGATCTATACCATGCCCGGCATGGAGACGAAGCTGCACGCCGTCCTGAACCGCGAGGGCACGTTCAAGGGGCTGTCGTCGCACTATAGTGGCGCGGGTTTCTCGGGCATGCATTTTCCCGTCTTCGCGCTTCAGTCGAACGGCTTCGACCAGTGGGTCGAAAAGGTCCGCACGTCGCAGGCCGGTCAGGGCAAGGGCAAGGGTCAGCTGACCCGCGCCGCCTTCCTGACCGTCGAAAAGCCCAGCGAATATGTGCCCGCCATGTATTTCAACGGGGTTCAGGGCGGCCTGTTCGACCGTGTCGTCAACCGCTGCGTCGCGGACAACACGCCCTGCATGTCGGACGTGATGATGCACGACCGGATGACCGGGGGCGGCGACCCGCACAAGATGAAGGTCGGCGAGGGCAATCCGCCCGTCAACAACACCGGCCCGATGCACGGTGAGCGGACCAAGGGCGCACTGGAAAAGTCGCCCTCCGAGATCGAGGTCTCGCCGCATCAGAGCCTGGAGCCCACGCCGTCCAACGGCGTGCAGGAACCCGGTGAGATGAAGAACCGCCGTATGTCCTTCCTTTCCATCCCGCAGACCCCCGGCCCGCAGACCCTTGGTCATGCCGGTGTGGGTCGCGGCTGAGGCACGCCATCATGGACAACATCATAAAGACCATCTTCGGACGGCTATCGATCGAGTCGCTACCGATCCACGAGCCCATCGTCGTCGGCACCTTCCTGGGTGTCGCGGTCGGCGGGATCGCGGTGCTGGCGCTCATCACCAAGTTCAAGCTCTGGGGCTATCTCTGGAAGGAGTGGTTCACCACCGTCGATCACAAGCGCATCGGCATCATGTACATGGTGCTGGGCATCGTGATGCTGCTGCGCGGCTTTGCCGACGCGCTGATGATGCGCGGGCAGCAGGCGATCGCGTTCGGCGATAATCAGGGCTTCCTGAACTCGCACCACTACGACCAGGTGTTCACCGCCCACGGCGTCATCATGATCTTCTTCGTGGCGATGCCGATCATCACCGGCCTGATGAACTATGTCGTGCCGCTCCAGATCGGCGCGCGCGACGTGTCCTTCCCGTATCTCAACAATCTGAGCTTCTGGATGACCGCGGGCGGTGTGGTGCTGGTCATGGCGTCGCTGTTCATCGGCGAGTTTGCACGCACCGGCTGGCTGGCCTTCCCGCCGCTATCGGAGCTGGACTTCAGTCCCGATGTCGGTGTCGACTATTATATCTGGGCACTTCAGGTGGCCGGTGTCGGCACGACCTTGTCGGGTATCAACCTGATCGCGACCATCATCAAGATGCGCGCGCCGGGCATGACCATGATGAAGCTGCCGGTGTTCTGCTGGACCTCGCTGTGCGCGAACGTCCTGATCGTCGCCAGCTTCCCCGTGCTCACCGCCACGCTCGTCCTGCTGTCGCTCGACCGTTATGTCGGCACCAACTTCTTCACGAACAATCTCGGCGGCAATCCGATGATGTACGTGAACCTGATCTGGATCTGGGGTCACCCGGAGGTCTACATCCTCATCCTGCCGCTGTTCGGCGTGTTCTCGGAAGTGACCTCGACCTTCTCGGGCAAGCGTCTGTTCGGCTATACCTCGATGGTCTACGCCACGATCGTCATCACGATCCTGTCGTACCTGGTGTGGCTGCACCACTTCTTCACCATGGGTTCGGGCGCCAGCGTCAACTCGTTCTTCGGCATCACCACCATGGTGATCTCGATCCCGACGGGCGCGAAGATCTTCAACTGGCTGTTCACCATGTACAAGGGGCGCATCCGGTTCGAGCTGCCGATGATGTGGACCATCGCGTTCATGCTGACCTTCTCGATCGGTGGCATGACCGGCGTTCTGCTGGCCGTTCCGCCCGCCGACTTCGTCCTCCACAATTCGCTGTTCCTGATCGCCCACTTCCACAACGTCATCATCGGCGGTGTGCTGTTCGGCGCCTTTGCCGCGATTAACTACTGGTGGCCCAAGGCCTTCGGGTTCAAGCTCAACCAGTTCTGGGGCAAGGTGTCGTTCTGGCTGTGGGTCATCGGCTTCTGGGTCGCCTTCACCCCGCTCTACATCATGGGCCTGATGGGCGTGACGCGGCGCCTCCATCACTTCGACGATCCGTCGCTGCAAATCTACTTCATCGTCGCCCTGCTGGGTGCGCTGATGATCGCGGGCGGCATCGGGGCCTTCCTGGTTCAGATCGGCGTGTCGATCTGGAAGAAGGAAGAGCTGCGCGACGTGACGGGCGATCCCTGGGACGGCCGTACGCTGGAATGGGCGACCTCGTCGCCGCCGCCGGACTATAACTTCGCGTTCACGCCCGTCATCCATGAGCTGGATGCCTGGTACGACATGAAGGACAAGAAGGCACAGGCGCCGACCGAGGGTTACCGCCCGATCCACATGCCCAAGAACACGGGCACCGGCGTCATCATCGCCGGTCTGTCGACCGCCTTCGGCTTCGGCATGATCTGGTATATGTGGTGGTTGGCTGCGATCGCGCTGCTGGGTGTCGTCGTCGTCGCCATCTGGCACACGTTCAACTATGACCGCGATTTCTACATCCCCGTGGAGGAAGTCGTGGCTACGGAAAGCGAGCGGCGCCGTCTGCTCGGACAGGGAGCCTGATCCATGTCGACCGACGTTCTGAGCGCCGATCCGGCCAAGAACCCGACCTATTATCTGGTCGAGGATGAGGATCATCATCACGAAGGCGGTGGCTCGACGGCCATCGGCTTCTGGATGTACCTGATGAGCGACTGCCTCATCTTCGCCATCCTGTTCGCCACCTATGGCGTGCTGGGTACCAGCTATGCGGGAGGGCCGACCCCGCGGGAGATCTTCGAGCTCCCGCTGGTCGCGCTTAACACTTCAATGCTGCTGCTGTCGTCGATCACCTATGGCTTTGCCATGATCGCGATGGAGAAGAACCAGAAGTCGAACACGCTGATCTGGCTGGGTATCACTGGCCTGTTCGGTCTCGCCTTCCTGTCGATCGAGCTCTACGAATTCGCCAACCTCATCCATGAGGGCGCGGGTCCGCAGCGTTCGGCCTTCCTGTCGTCCTTCTTCACCCTGGTCGGCACGCACGGCCTTCACGTCACCTTCGGTTCGATCTGGCTGGTCACGCTGATGGTGCAGGTCGGCCGCTTCGGCCTGATCGAGGCGAACAAGCGTCGCCTGATGTGCCTGTCGATGTTCTGGCACTTCCTGGACGTCGTCTGGATCGGCGTCTTCACCTTTGTCTATCTGCTGGGAGTTCTCCGTTGAGCGCTCATCCTCCCCACGGTCATAACGACCACGGCCATGAGCATCATGCGCATGGCGACTCCCATGGCGGCCACGGCTCGCTGAAGGGCTACATGATCGGCTTCGTGCTGTCGGTGATCCTGACGGCCATCCCGTTCTGGGCGGTCATGACGGGCGCGCTGGGCGATACCCAGACGACCGCGCTGGTCATCATGGGCCTGGCCTTCGTCCAGATCGTCGTCCACATGATCTACTTCCTCCACATGAA
>DXIH01000195.1 GCA_019112965.1 Candidatus Sphingomonas excrementigallinarum
CATGATGTGAAGAATCTCGACGAAATCCTGGCGATGGCCCAGAACGTCCAGAACGAACTGGAAAAGGCGCAAGCCAATCTCGACAATATCGAGGTCGAGGGCGTCTCCGGCGGCGGTCTGGTCAAGGTGAAGGCATCGGCCAAGGGCCGGATCATCGGCATCACCATCGACGACTCGCTGATGCAGCCGTCCGAAAAGGGCATGCTGGAAGACCTGCTGGCCGCCGCGATCAACGACGCGCGCACCAAGGCCGATGCGGCTTCGGGCAGCGAAATGTCCAAGATGACCAGCGGCCTGCCCCTGCCGCCCGGGTTCAAGCTGCCCTTCTGATCCGGCAACGTCGTTACGGGAACGACATGGCGGCCATGGCGTTGCTTCCTCCATCACAACAGGAGGGAATGTCATGGCCGATGAACGTGTTACCGAGACCTATGGTACGCAACAGCCGCATACCACCGTCATCGAGCGCCGCAGCGGTGGTGGCGGCATGGCGATCGCCATCGTCCTGCTGATCGCCGTGCTGGTCGGGGGCTTTTATCTCTTCAGTCGGGGCGGCGCGGAAAATCGCCGCGACGCGGCCGTGACCTCGGCGGCCAAGAGCGTCGGCGACACCGCCAAGAAGGCGGGCGACGCGATTTCGGGCGACGCGAAGTAAGGCGATCCGCTACCGGCCGGGCGATTTGGGCTCGGCCGGTAGTGACCCTGGTGGATCGATCTCGGCATCGGGGTCGGTCAGCCGTCTGAAAATTTTCGTTCCTAGGGTCAGCGGATCGCGTCCGCCCCCATAACCGGCCTCGCCTGCCTCGACATGCGAACAGCGCCTCTGGCCCGCGAACATCCCGCAAGGGCCCGTGCCTGCCAATATCTGCGCACCGCTGAGGCCTACTCCTGCACCGTCCGCTTCCAATCCTTTTTCCCGGACAGAGGGTGGTATGCGATAACGGTCGGACGCACCCCGACGCCCACATACGACGACCTCGTTCTGGCCGATGGGGCAGTCCGTTCGCGGGGTGATGCGCGGCAAGGGCAAGGGGGGCGGCGCGGCTTGAAGGAGCATCAGGAGGCCGATCGCTGCGCTCATTCATAAGTTCCCCAGGGTAGCCCAAGGGTGCTTTGAGATCATGGCTTTTGCAGGGCGCTTTATCGTTAGTTCATGACGTCGGGCAACGGCCCTCCCCCATCCCCTCCCGCCCCCGGGACGGGCGTGTTCTGGGCTAGTGTTAAGCACCAATCATGGCGTTGTTAGCCCCCCGCCGTCCACCGGCACGCCCCTCCCGCAGGCGGGAGGGGATGGGGGAGGGAAAGGTGTCTCACCAAGACCACCCCCCCCTACCGAATACAGCTATCCAGCCCCTGCCGCCGCACCACGCCCACATAACGCGCGATCACATTGCCATGCCTGCGCACGAACCCCGTCGGCGCCACTGCCGCACGCTTCTTGGGCAGCGGCAGGACGGCCGCAATCCGCGCCGCCTCGGTCGGAGAGAGATGCGAGGCGTCATGCCCGAAATAGCGCATCGCCCCGGCATTGGCACCATACGTCCCGATGCCCGTCTCGGCGATGTTGAGATACACCTCCATGATCCGCCGCTTGCCCCACAGATGCTCGATCAGGAAGGTGAACCAGGCCTCGAACCCCTTCCGGACATAGCCGCCATTCTGAAACAGGAACGCGTTCTTCGCGGTCTGCTGGCTGATCGTCGAGCCGCCGCGAATGCGCCCGCCCTTGGCATTCCGCGCGGCGGCGCTCGCCATCGCCTTGAAGTCGAAGCCGTTGTGCGAACAGAAACGCGCATCCTCACCCGCGATCGCCGCGCGCGCCATGTTCGGGTCCATCTCGGACAGCGGCATCCAGTCCTTGGTCACGCCATGCCCGCCGATCACGTCGCCGAGCATGGTGAAGGTGATCGGCGGCGGCACGAAGCGATAGATGCCGACCCAGACGACACTCAGGATCACAAAGGCGAGCACGGCCTTCAGGGCCCAGCGAGCGATGCGGAACATGGCCCGGGTCCTTAGCGGGGTTTGGAACGCGCGTCACTCGCTCCGAACCCCGCGCCGGTTCAGGACTTCAGGGTCTGCGCGATCCAGCGGTCGAACAGGTCGGGCCAAAGCCGGTTGGGCGATCCTTCCGGGGCGCTCATCGCACCGAAGCCGTGACCGCCCTTTTCGAAGAAATGCGCCTCGACCGGCACCTTGGCCGCCCGCGCCTGGGTCAAGACGTCGATCGACTGGTCGAGCGGAACCAGGCCGTCATTAACGGCGTGGACCAGGAACAGCGGCGGGGTGCTCGCATTGATCCGGCGCGGCGTGTCATAGCGCGCCTTGGTCGCGGGGTCGGGATTGGGACCGAGCAGATTGTCGCGCGAACCCGGATGGGTGTTCGGCGTCGACAGGCTGGCGACCGGATAGACCAGGCCCGAGAAGCGCGGCCGGGCCGACTGGCCGTCGGCGGCGTCCACCGGCTTGTAGACCTTGTCGTCATATCCGACCGTCAGCGACGCGGCGAGATGCCCGCCCGCCGAGAAGCCGACAATGCCGAGATTCGCCGCATCGATACCATAGCGGCCTGCATTGGCACGGATCAGACGCATCGCCCGCTGCGCATCCTGCAGCGGCACGTTCGCCTGATCGTCCCAGCCTTCGGACGGCAGGCGATAGGAGAGCGCGAAGACGGTGATGCCATGCGGGTTGAGCGTCCGGGCGACGTCGATCCCCTCATTCTGGATCGATACGAAGCCATAGCCCCCGCCGGGGATCGTCAGTACCGCACGGCCATCGGGACGCTCGGGGCGAAACACCGCGACGATCGGATCGGCGGTGCCGCGCAGCCACAATTCCTGACGTCCGGCGGGGCCGTTCATCGACGGGTTGGGCTTGGGCAGGGTCGCGTGCGCACCCGGCGGGCGACCGGGCCAGAGCGAGAAATGCTCGACGGGCGGCCAAGGCGTCATTGCGGGCGTCGAAGCTGCAGCCTGCGCCGAAACCCGCGCGGCCAGTGGTACGGTGGCCATGGCCCCGATCAGAGAGCGTCGATCGATCATTGGCATCCCCTCATCCTCAACGCCTGATAGCGCTATATCGAAAGAGGGTGCCGGGGCGGCGCGCGCCGATCAAGTGAAAAGGGTATTTATGAAAAAGGGGGCGGAAGCCTTTGCCTCCGCCCCCGATCTCAATGACCGTATTTCTTGATTCCCCGCCGCCGCAGCTTTTCGCGCTTGCGTCGACGGCTGTACGGGATCGCGAAAGCCAGACCCGACAGCAGCACTGCCCCAATTATGATATAGGCAAGCTGCTCTCGTTCAAAGAATTCAAACATTAGTCGAAAATCGCTCCCCAACGACGCTTGGCGCGCTCACGCCAATGGCCGCGGTGATACGCGTCCGAGGCGAGGAGCGGCATAACCGAACCGGCTTCAGCGAATACCATCTGTTCGAGGGCCGTGTCCACCTTGCCCCAGCTGGCCGCTTCCTTCAGCGTCGACGACGAGCAAGCGCCGTCGCGCACATCGGCGACGGTGATCTGCACGGCGTACTTGTGCATCTCGACGTCGTCATGACCCAGGATTTCGGCGCAAACCACCGTATCCTGGATGAAGTTCTTCGGCACGCCGCCGCCGATCATCAGCAGGCCGGTGGTGCCCGCCTTGATCTTGATGTCGGTCAGTTCGCGGAAATCGGCAATGGCGTCGAGCACCATGTACGGCTTGTTTTCCTTCATCCGCTCGACCTGGTGCTTCACCAGACCGAAGCCCGCCGACGAATCGACGAAGGCCGGGCAGAAGATCGGCACGTCATGCTCATAGGCGAGCTTGACGAGGCTGTTGTCCTTCTTGCCATGCTCG
>DXIH01000196.1 GCA_019112965.1 Candidatus Sphingomonas excrementigallinarum
GAAGCCCCCGCATCGGCTCGCCGACCGCCCGCAGCGCGGTGGCGAACTCGGCGACATTATGGTGGGCGGGGACATAGCCCGCCTCGAAATGAATCTCGGCGACGCGCTTATAATTGCCGGTGATGAGGCCATAGAGAATCTCGGCCAGCCACACCCGCGCACGCCGGTCGATCCGGCCCATGATGCCGAAGTCGATCGCGGCGATCTTGTTGCCGGGCAGGGCGAACAGATTGCCCTGGTGCATGTCGGCGTGGAAGAAGCCCTCCGCAATCGCCTGGCGCAGAAAGGCGCGCACCAGCGTCTGCGCCAGATGCGGCAGATCATAGTCTGCCTCGACCAGTGCCTGTCGGTTGGACAGCTTGATCCCGTCGATCCACTCGACCGTCAGCACCTTGGCGGTCGAACGGGCCCAGTCGATCTGTGGAACGACAAAATCGGGCTCGGCGGTCATCGACTCGGCAAGTTCGGACGCGCTGGCCGCCTCACGCCGGAAGTTCAGTTCGCGCAACGTCCAGCGGCGGAAATTCTCGACCGTCAGGCGCGGGCGCAGGCGGGCGGCCTCACCGCTCATCCCCTCGACCTGGGCGGCGGCCCATTGATAGGTGTCGATGGCGCGGGCGAAATCATCCTCGACGCCGGGGCGCAGCACCTTGACCGCGACCGTGCGGCCATCGGTCGTCACCGCGCGGTGCACCTGCGCGATCGAGGCGGCGCCGACCGGCGCTTTTTCGATCGAGGCGAAGAAGTGCGAGGGCGGGCGACCCATACTCGCTTCCATCGCGGCACAGATCGTCGCGAAGGGGACGGGGGGCAGCTGGTCCTGGAGGCGCAGCAGATCGTGGGCGGCTTCCTCGCCGACCAGATCGGGGCGCGTGGCCAGCGTCTGACCCAGCTTGATCGCCGCCGGGCCGATCGCCTGGAACGCATCGGCATAGGCGGGCTTGGCGGGCTGGCGCGCCCCGAAACGGGCGACACGCGCCAGTCGCCGCACGGGCGCCGGCGTATTGGGATCCCGCTCGATCCCGCGCAGCGCGCCATGTCGCGCCAGCGTCCGCCCCCATTTGAGCAGACGCCAGAGATGCACCACCGGCTGGGTCATAGCGCACGTCTCACAGGGCGAGTCCGCCCGGCCGTCCCCGCATCAAATCTTCCAGCCCGAATGGATCGCGACCAGGCCGCCCATGATCGGCTCGACCTTGGTTTCGACGAAGCCCGCTTCGCGGATCATCCCCTCGAAGGTCGGCATGTCGGGGAATCGACGGATCGATTCAATCAGATAGCGATAGCTGTCCGCATCGCCCGCCAGCATCTGGCCCAGCTTGGGCACCAGCTTGTGTGAATAGGCGTCATAGACCTCGGAGAAACCCGGCCAGACGGTGGTCGAGAATTCCAGGCAGAAGAACCGCCCGCCACGCCGCAGGACTCGGTGCGCTTCCTTGAGCGCGGCCGGGATGTCGGTGACGTTCCGAATGCCGAACGCGATCGTATAGGCGTCGAAGAACTTATCGGGGAAGGTCAGCTGCTCGGCATTGGCCTCGGTCCAGACCAGCTCGTCGAACCCGCGCTCCGCCGCGCGCTTCATGCCGACCTCCAGCATCGCCGGATTGATATCGGCCACCGTGATGCTCGCCCCCGACTCGGCCAGGCGGAAGGCGATGTCGCCGGTGCCGCCCGCCATGTCGAGGATCTGGTCGCTGGCGCGCGGCTTCACCCGGCGCACGAAGCGATCCTTCCATAGCCGGTGCATACCGCCCGACATGGCATCGTTCATCAGGTCATATTTGGCCGCGACATTCGTAAATACGCTGCCGACACGGGCGACCTTTTCGTCGCGGGGCACATCTTCATAGCCGAAGGAGACGGTATCGCTCATCGGCTTGCCCTAGCCCGGCCTTGCTGGCGGGGCAAACGCTACCTAGCTGTGAGGCCGACGAAAGCAGAGATTAGATGCCCGAACTTCCCGAGGTCGAAACAACGGTTCGCGGCCTGACCCCCGTGCTGGCAAACGCCCGGCTGACCCTGGTCGAACCGCGCCGCCCAGACCTGCGCCATCCCTTTCCGGCCGATCTGCGCCAGCGGATGACGGGGGCGACGGTCACGTCGCTCGGCCGCCGTGCCAAATATGGCCTGATCGACACCAATCGCGGCGACACCATGGTCTTCCACCTGGGTATGTCGGGGCGCTGGCGGATCGATCCGGGCGAGCCGCAGCGCCACGACCATCTGCTGCTGGAGACGGACGCGGGGCGGCGGCTGGCGCTGAACGATCCGCGGCGATTCGGTTTCATCGATCTGTGGTCGACCGCCGATCTGGCCAGCTATCCGCCGTTTCTCGCCATGGGGCCCGAGCCGCTGGGGTCGGACTTCACCGCCGATTATCTGGCCAAGGCGCTGGAGGGGCGGGCGGCCCCCATCAAGGCGATGCTGCTCGACCAGCGGATCGTCGCGGGGCTGGGCAACATCTATGTGTGCGAAGCGCTGCACATGGCGAAGATCACGCCGGGCCGCGCGGGCGGGCAGGTATCGAAGGCGCGACTCGCCCGACTGGTCGAGGCGATCCGCGCCGTGCTGGAGGCGGCGATCCTGGCAGGCGGATCGTCGCTGCGAGATTATGTGCGGCCGGACGGCGAACTGGGCTATTTCTCCAAGGAGTGGCGGGTCTATGGTCGCGAGGGCGAGGCGTGCGAATGCGGCGCCACAGTCCGGCGGCGAACCGATTCGGGGCGCTCGACTTTCTGGTGCGCGACCTGCCAGCGGAGTTGACGGGATGCCCGCCAGCCGGTAAGGGCGGCGGCTTCAAAGCTGGTGCGTCGCGCCGCTATCCCTTTTGATCGAGATTTAGAGGTTTTCATGGCGAACACGCCGCAGGCCAAAAAGCGTATCCGTCGCAACGAGCGTCGCGCCGTCATCAACGGCAACCG
>DXIH01000197.1 GCA_019112965.1 Candidatus Sphingomonas excrementigallinarum
AGATACCCGCCAGGATGATGATCGCGGATATGCGGACGATCGAAAAATAACGACTATAATGATAGCCGATCGCAAAAAGGCAGAAGAACGTCAGGACGTTCCAGAAGAACTTGACCCCGTCCACCGGGTAGCCGGTGTAGAGGACAGATCCGAACAGCGAGATCAGGAACGGCAGCCAAAGCGCGAGCGGAAGCGCAGCGTCGGATTGCATCGCACGATTGGAAAACAGCGTGTAGCCGAGGAGGCAGAACGCGATGAACACAAACGCGAAGTTGAACAGGATGCCAAGTGTGAAGTTGGCGGAGCCCATCGAAATGGTGGTGTCCATCAGCACGCGATCCAGCCCGAAGCGGATCGTCAGCAATAGGAACACAATACCGGAAAAGGGGGCGGCCATCCAACCGTTGCCACCCTTTGGCGAAGGTGCCCGCCCGCTTTGGCGCGCGCCGGGATGACCGATGCCGGTCAGGGTGGGAGCAGGGAAGGTCATCGCGTCACCCGCGCAGGGCGAAGCGCCGTGTCGAAGGTCGGTCCCATGGCATCGGCGAACGCAATCGTGACATGGCCGTGATCCGCAAACACGCTATTCCCGCCCTGAATGAACTGGCAACTGTCCTGGCGGCAGATGAATTTCCGCACGTCGATCAGTGAGAGCTTTCCTTGCTGGGACAGGACGTTCTCCGTGTTGAGGACATTGGCGAAATCCTCATCAAATGCGGCAGTGCTCACGCCGATCGGATGCCGAGGTCTACCGTGAAAGGCGAGATCGCGAGATACCACGCTTGGTAGCTCATATTCGGGATTGGGAATAGCCGTGACGGCATAGACGGTCTTGCCCGCGGCCCGAAGGGCATCGACGGTTTTGGCAAAGCGGCGGGCCGCAGGCAGGAAACGTCGGTTCGCCGATTTGGCGCCACCTTCGCTAGCGCCAGCCTCCTTGCGATATTGCGGCCAGTTTTGAGCCAGGATCACGATCTTGCCCGGAAGCTTTGCTATCTGGCGGAAGTTTTCGTTCTGGATCCGCGCGCAATCCGCGTCCTGCCCGCCGCGCACCGTCGGCGCGCAGCCATAGGCGTTGACCAGCACGGCCGAACGGCCATGCAAGGCGCGCTTCAACGCAGGCACGTACATCTGGGCATGGCTGTCGCCCCACAGGATGATATCCGCCTTGCGAGGATCGCGTGAGGGAAGGTCTATGCCGCAGGCATAATAGGAGCCCAACGGGACGAAGGAGGACGGGCCACACCGCCAGCTGTCGTCCTGATCGGCGTTCAGCGCGACGATCGATGGCGAAAAGCGCTGCGGAAAGCCGCCGCTGAGGATAAGCGCCAGGCTGAGCAATGCCATGACGGCACCGGCGGCGGCCGACCATCCCCAGATCTTCGACCGCGAACTCACATGGCGGAACGGGCGTTCGACATAACGCCAGGACAGATAGGCCGCAGCGACCGATGCCACGACCGCCAAGGTCGCCAGCGCAGGGGTGATGGGGTCGATATGCACATAGCGGACAAAGGCCAGGATGGGCCAATGCCACAGGTAGAGCGAATAGGAGATCAGCCCGATGAACCGCAGCGGCGCTGACCCCAGAATTGGCGACAAGCCGTGCTCGCCCTTTTGTCCCGCCCAGATGATTAATGCGGACCCCAGCACCGGCGGGATCGCGCTGACGCCTGGAAAGGGTGTCGCTGCGCTATAGGTCAGGACCGAAAACACGATCATGGCGACGCCCGCGGCGGCGGCGGCAGCGCCGATCATGCGGTGGCGCACACCCGGTATCAACCCCGTCGCCAGCAGCGACCCCGTCAGCAATTCCCAGGCGCGCGACGGCATGAGATAGAAGGCCATCACCCCCTTCATATTGCCGACGAGAAACTGGGCTGCCCAGAAGGACACCGCCATCATCGCCACGATGGCGACCGGCAAAATCCGGCGCCGCCAGCGCCCCAGCACAAGGATGCACAGGGGAAAGAAGATATAGAACTGTTCTTCGACACCCAGCGACCAGGTGTGGAGCAGGGGCCATGTCTCGGTAATAGTGGCGAAATAGCCCGATTGACGCCAGAAATAGACATTGGAGCCAAACAGAAGGGCCGAGCCCATGCTTTTACCGAAGGCCAACAGGTCGCCGGGCAGCAGGATGAAGAAGGCCGCGATGGCCGACGTCACCATCATCGCCGTGAGCGCAGGCAAAATGCGGCGGAGGCGTCGTTCATAGAAGCGGGTGATCGACGAGTCCTGAAGCAGTCCCGTCGTGATGAGGAAGCCAGAGATGACGAAGAACACGTCGACGCCGACGAAGCCACCGAGGAAAATCTCGACCCCGGCATGGAAGAGCACGACTGGCACGACCGCCAGCGCGCGGAGACCATCAATGTCGGCGCGATAGGCGATCTTGCTGGGCTGAAGCGTCTCGGCAGGCTTATCCTCCGCAGCGGCCGAGCGCTGGTTGCTGCCCTCCGGCATCGACGGTCGAACAAAGGGATCGGCTATGCCGCCGGCGTGAGAGGTGACGGGCATCATGATCGGCCGCCCATCTTACGCCCGTGGCGGCGCGGTGTGCGCCTGCGCTGCATCATACGCGTCGTCCGATCGCGCGGTGTCAAAACCCATGATTATGCCAGCCCCCTTTGATCGGTTGGCTTAGATGGGCGGTTTGTACCACGCAACGCGGATGGCGTGGCGCAAGGGCGAGGGGCGGTTCATGCCGGATCACACGTCTTCCGGGACCTTCGTCAAAGAAAAGCGCTGCGCGATCCGGTGTTCGAAATTTTCAGGCGGAAAGGAAAATGGCGCATTATCAAGGCGTAATATGCGTCTTCAGTAAAATGCCCGGCCGCCATCCCGACCGGGTCGCTTCGCCGGTCAGGATGGACATGGCTCCGTGGAACGAAATGACGCCGCGCGAGTTGTGCGTCTTTGGGACGGGTCTGTCACATTCAATGCAAATCGACCGTCGTCCTTTGCGCCTTGGACGAACGTAAAGCAGATCAACGGTCGTCGATCGCTACGTCAACCTGCGTTCGATACACCTTGCGCCTTGGGCAGCTCTGCAATGTCGGAGGATTCAGCCCATAGATTGATCCCGCCATCCTGTGCCGCCTGATCGATGGCGGTGAGTTCCTCGGCTGCGAAGTCCAGCCGCGCGACGGCATCCAGGGAATCGTCCAGTTGCTCCACTGTCCGCGCACCGATCAACGCAGAGGTGACGCGGGGATCGCGCAAGACCCAGGCAATCGCCATCTGCGCCAGGGTCTGTCCGCGTGCCTGGGCAATCTCGTTCAGCCGCCCGATCGCCGTCAGATTTTGCTTGGTCAGCAGCGACTGCGACAGCGATCCGCCCCGGCTGGCCCGTGCTTCCTGCGGCACCCCGTTCAGATATTTGCTGGTTAGCATACCCTGGGCCAGCGGAGAAAAGGCGATGCATCCCGTGCCCAGGTCCTCCAATGTTGCGAGGAGATCGCGCTCGATCCAGCGGTTGAGGATCGAATAGCTCGGCTGATGGATGAACAGAGGCACCTTTTCCTCGGCCAGGATGGCCGCTGCGCGCCGGGTCAGCCCCGCGTCATAGGAGGAAATGCCGACGTAAAGCGCCTTGCCCTGTCGGTGCAGCTGGACCAGCGCGCCCATCGTCTCCTCCAGCGGCGTTTCCGGATCGACGCGGTGCGAATAGAAGATATCGACATAATCGACACCCATCCGCTTCAGGCTCTGGTCGCAGCTCGCGATGAGATATTTCCTGGACGATCCGATATCGCCATAGGGCCCCGGCCACATGTCCCAGCCCGCCTTGGTCGACAGGATCAGCTCGTCGCGGTGGCCAGCGAAGTCGGTCGCCATCACCCGCCCGAAATTTTCCTCGGCCGAGCCATAGGGCGGGCCGTAATTGTTCGCGAGGTCGAAATGGGTGACGCCCCGGTCGAAGGCGCGGCGCAGGATTGCGCGACCCGTCTCGAACACATCGGTCCCGCCGAAATTCTGCCACAGCCCCAGGCTGATCGCGGGCAGCTTCAACCCGCTTCGCCCCGTGCGGCGATAGGGCATCCGGCCGTCATAGCGCGCCGGGTCGGCGGTATAAGGATCGGGAAAAGCCATGACAAAATCCTCTACAGTCGATGCGCGGACCCAGCGCCGGGCGGGCGTCGCCGTCAATCACCTGGCTCAAGCCAGCACCTCGTTCAGCCTTGCCAGCCGATCGGCGGGGCTGTCGAGCCGTTCCTTCAGCAGATAGCGGCCGTCCTTCTGCTCCATCCCCTCGATCGCGCCAAGGGTGGAGTCGCGGCCATGCGGAGTCAGCGCGATGGCGGCGGGCCCCGCATCGATCCGCGCGATCCCCATGGCGCGCATCCGTTCCCGCAAGCGCGCAAGGGTCAGCAGCGTGGCGACGTCTTCGGGCAATTCGCCGAATCGATCCTCCAGTTCCGCCTCGAACGCGTCGATCGCGGCATCGTCGCGCAGTCGTCCCAGCCGGGCATAAAGCGAGATGCGCAGGTCTTCGTCCGGAATCCAGGCTTCGGGCAGGCGCCCCTCGACACCGATACGCAGCTCGGGCGTCCAGCGCTCGACCATCTCGCCCCGCGCGGTGCGTAGCGCGTCTTCCAGCAATTGCTGGTACAGCTCTACCCCGATCAAACGCATGTGCCCGGCCTGGGTATCGCCCAGCAGGTCGCCCGCGCCGCGCATGTCCAGATCGCGCGCGCTGATCGCGAACCCCGCACCCAGCCGGTCGAATGCCTCCAGCGTGCGCAGCCGTTTCAGGGTGCGCGGCGCGATGGCGTCCTCGCCCTTGGCGAACAGCAGCACCTGTCCACGCCGATGTCCGCGCCCGACGCGTCCGCGCAACTGGTGAAGCTGCGCCAGGCCGAAGCGGTCGGCGTGGACGATCGCCATGGTGTTGGCGCGCGGCACGTCCAGCCCCGCCTCGATGATGTTGGTCGCCAGAAGGACATCGCCTTCGCCCCGGCCGAAGCGGACCATGACGTCGTCGATTTCGGCGGCGGGCAGCTTGCCATGCGCCTGCATCACCTCCAGTTCGGGCACGATCCGGGCGAGCTTTTCGGCGAGTGGCGCCATGTCGGCGATGCGCGGGACGACGACGAAACTCTGCCCCCCGCGCGACCGCTCGCGCAGCAGGGCGGCACGCAGCGTTTCTGGTGAGAAGGTGGACACGGCGGTGCGGATCGGCTGGCGCCGGGCGGGCGGGGTGGCGATGATCGACAATTGGCGCAAGCCCACCAGCGCGGCCTGCAGCGTGCGCGGGATGGGCGTGGCGGACAGGGTCAGGACATGGCCCGACGACAGCGCCTGAAGCCGGGCCTTGTCGGCGGCACCGAAACGCTGTTCCTCGTCGACGATGACCAGCGCCAGGTCCTTATAGGTAATGCCCTTGGCCGCCACCGCGCCGGTGCCGATCACGATGCGGATGCTGCCATCGGCGAGCCCGGCCTTGACCTTGCGCTTCTCGGCGGCGGTAGACAGGCGGGATAGCCCTGCAACCGCGATGCCCGCTTCCTCGAACCGCGCGGCAAAGCTGTCGAGATGCTGGCGGGCCAGCACGGTGGTCGGCGCGGCCACCACCACCTGTTTTCCGGCAAGCGCCGCGATGGCGGCTGCACGCAGTGCGACCTCGGTCTTGCCGAAGCCGACATCGCCGACGACCAGCCGGTCCATCGGCCGCCCCGAGGCCAGGTCGGCGCGCACCGCCTCGATCGCGGTCAACTGGTCGGGGGTCTCGCTATAGGGGAAGCCCGCGGCGAACCGCTCATATTCGGCGACCGGGGGATCGAGAACGGGAGCGTGCCGCTCGGCGCGTTCGGCGGCCATCTCGGTCAACTGGCGTGCGGTCTGGGCAATCGCCTCATCGATGCCGCGTCGCCGCTCATGCCAGCTCTTGCCGTCGAGCGTATCGAGGCGAACCGCGTCGTCCTCGCCGCCATAGCGCCACAATCGGTCGGCCTCGGCTACCGGAACCAGCCGGGTGGCATCGCGGGCATATTCCAGCTTGATCGCGTCGCCGGAGATGCCATCCTGTCCGTCGATCGTCTCCAGCCCGATGACCGTGGCGATGCCGTGATCTTCGTGGATGACGGTGTCGCCGACTCGGATTTCGGCGGTCTGCATCAGCGACAGGTCGATATGCGGGCCCCCCCCGTCCTCGCGTTCGGCCCGGCTGCCGAGCAGGTCGGCGGCGCTGACCGCCAGGATGCCGTCACGCGCAAAACTGCGTTCGGCGGGGACCACCAGCGTCAGGAGCGCTCCGGATTTGGCCGTCGCGACTTCGTGCCAGCTTGTCCCACGTTTGGCGGTCTTGCGAAGGACGTTGTCGACGCGTTTGCCCAGGAATCGCAGGTCGCGCTCGCTGCCCATCAGCACAACTCGGATGCCGTTCTTCATCGCGGCACGGGCGGTGGCGGCGAAGTCGCGCAAGGGCGAGCGGCTTTCCACGAAGCGCGGCGGCGGCTCTGCGATGCGGAAGATGGCGGCCGTTTCGCGCTTGTCGAGCGCTTTCCGCCAGGCGCTGTCGGCGATCATGTCGCGTGCCGCCCGCTTCGACCCGCGCTTGGCGACATCGGCGCTCAACAGCAACAGGCGGCGGCGACGCTCGTCGGCGGCGGGTTCGATGATGACGCAGGCATCCGGTAGATGGTCGAGCAGGCTTGTCCGTGTCTCGCCGAGCGGTGGTTCGGCCACCCGGCCAAGCTCGCGGCGCTGGATTTCGCCGATGCTGCGCTGGTCGGCGGGATCATAGGACCGGATCGCGATGATCCGGCCTTCCGCCACTTCGATACGCAACGGCTGTTCGGCGTCGGCGGGGAATATGTCGAGGACATGGCCGCGAAGCGCCACCTCGCCCGGCTCATCCACGCGTTCGTCGGCGACATAGCCCAGGTCGAGCAGCATCGCGTGAAGCTGGCCCAGATCGCACGCGTCATCGATCGCGACGCAGGGCGGCTCGGCAGCATAGGTTTCGGGCGGCGGAAGGGCGCGAGCGAGCGCTTCGCCCGAGGTGACGAGGGCGATACGACTCCGATCCTTTGCCGCCAATGCCATTTGGGCACGGTGCAGCGCCGATACGCGCTGCCCGACATTGGCGGGTGAGGCAGGCGCGTCGTCGCCCGGCAGGGCGTCGGAACCGGGGCAGAATAATATGGTCGCAACGGGCGCCATCGCCTCCAGCATCCGCGCAACACCAGCTGCGCGGGTCTCACCCGTGACGGCGAGGATGATGTCCGACCGGCCGAGGATTTCCGCAGCACCCGCCGCCAGCTCGGCAATACCCGGCAGCGGCACGGGACCGTCTCCTGCGGGGGGCATGGTGGCAATCTCGGCTTCGGACAACATGCGCAACGACCGGCACTCCAGCAGACATGGCAAGGCTTTTCGAACGGGTGGGCACGTCGGCCGTTCCGCCGAAGATCAAAGACTTATCCCCGGCGATTGGCGGAACCCTTTCGGACCTTGGCACTTCAACGCCGGGACGGGTCGATCCGTACGATGATCGCCATCAAGGCGCCGCAGGCTGCACTGTCCAAGGAGAATGACGATGGATCTGGGTATCAAGGGGCGCATCGCGCTCATCAGCGGCGCGGACTCCGGCATGGGCAAGGAAACCGCGCGACTGTTGCTGGAGGCGGGTGTGCGTGTCGCGCTAACCGACAAGCCGGACGGCACGTTGGACGACGCCATCGAGGAACTGTCGCCACTGGGCGAGGTGATCGCGGTCACCGGCGACGTCACCCGGGTCGAAGAGGTGCGATCCATCTGGGCGAAGGTCCGCGAGCGGCTCGGCGATCCCGATATCTATGTGAACGCAGCGGGCGTCACCGGGGCGACGGGCGACTTTCTGGAGATCGACGACAAGGGCTGGCAGGAGACGATCGACATCGACCTGATGGGCGCGGTTCGCATGTGCCGCGAGGCGATTCCAGCGATGCGCCAGCAGAACTGGGGGCGGATTGTTCTGTTCGCGTCCGAGGATGCGGTGCAGCCCTATATCGATGAACTGCCCTATTGCGCGGCGAAAGCCGGTATCCTCAGCCTCGCCAAGGGGCTGTCCAAGGCGTACGGCCCCGACAATGTGCTGGTGAACACCGTCTCGCCCGCCTTCATCGCGACCCCGATGACCGACAAGATGATGAAGAAGCGCGCCGAGGAAAAAGGCGTCAGCTTCGACGAGGCGATCGAGACATTCCTGGATGAGGAACGCCCCGGCATGGTGCTGAAGCGGCGCGGTCGCCCCGAAGAGGTCGCTGCCGCCGTCGCCTTTCTGGTGTCGGAGCGGGCGAGCTTTATCAACGGCGCTGGCATCCGGGTCGACTCCGGGTCGGTCTTTACCATCGCGGGCTGACCCGGCGCGGCTTGGCGTCAGCTCGTCGATCGGCCTATACCCTCTCAGAAGCGGAGAGAGGATGGCAATGAAAAGAACGGCTTGGTGGCTGGCTGGCATGACCTTGCTGGCCACCGGGGCTGACGCCCAACAGGTCGAGGCTCCGTCGCTCGGTGCGACCAGTTATGCCTATGACGGCGCGATGGCGGCACCGGCCAAGCGGCCGAGTTTCGGCGACGAGTTCAACGGGGCGATCGACACGCGGCGCTGGCGTTGGGACACGGGCCAGAACAAGACGGGCTGGCCCAATCACGAACTGCAATATTATGCGGGGCCCGACCGGACCAACGCCCGCATCGAGAAGGGCGCGCTGGTAATCGAGGCGCGGGCGGAGTCGCTGCGCAACGAGCCCGATTGGGGCGGCCAGCGCTACAGCTCGGCCAAGTTGGTGACCAAGCAGACGCTGGGCTACGGCTTCTATGAGGTGCGTGCGCAACTGCCGTGCGGGCGGGGCATGTGGCCCGCCATCTGGCTGTTGCCGATGGACGGATCGCGCTGGCCCGATGGCGGCGAGATCGACATCATGGAGATGGTCGGCTTCGATGCGGACGTGATCCACGCGACCGTCCACTCCGCCGCCTTCAATCACCGCCTGAAGACCCAGCGTGGTGCCCAGCTGCGCGTGGCGGGGGCGTGCAGGGATTATCACCGCTATCAGCTGGAATGGACGCCGGAGACGATCACGATCGGCGTCGACGGGCGCGCCTATATGCGGGTGAAGAACGATCAACCGGGCGGCGCGGCGGCCTGGCCGTTCACGCGGCCCTATTCGCTGATCCTGAACCTGGCGGTCGGGGGTGACTGGGGCGGGCAGAAGGGCGTGGATGATGCCGCGTTGCCCCAGGTGATGAGGGTCGATTACGTACGCTATTGGAAGCGCTGAACCTATTCCTCCCCTGTAAGGGGAGGGGGACCGCCGCGAAGCGGTGGTGGAGGGGTGTCCCGCTATCGAGAGGGTGACACCCCTCCGTCAGGCCTTCGGCCTGCCACCTCCCCTTACAGGGGAGGATTTAGAGCAATGTCCCCGACAGGATCGCCAGCGCGATGGAGAAATAGATCACAAGCCCGGTCACATCGACCAGCGTCGCGACGAACGGCGCGGAGGCGCTGGCCGGATCGAAGCCCATGCGTTGCAGGACGAAGGGCAGCATCGACCCCGCCAGCGAGCCGAAGGTTACGATGCCGACAAGCCCGGTGCCGACCGTGGTCGCGACCAGCACCCAGTGCGGCCCGTAATCGTAAAAGCCGAGCGTCTGCCACAGCGCGATCCGCGCCATGCCGAGCAGACCCAGGATCGCCCCAAGCGCCATCCCCGCCGGAAGCTCGCGCAAAGCCACCCGCCACCAATCGCGCAGGCGGACCTGGCCCAGGGCGAGGGCGCGGATGATGAGCGAGGTCGCCTGGCTGCCGCTATTGCCGCCCGAGCTCATGATGAGCGGGATGAACAGCGTCAGCACGACAGCGCGCTCCAGTTCGCTCTCGAAATGCTGCATCGCGCTGGCGGTCAGCATTTCCGAGAAGAACAGGATGCTCAGCCACCCGGCGCGCTTGCGGATCATTGCGAGGAAGCCGGTCTCCAGATAGGGGCCATCCAGCGCCTCGACGCCGCCAAACTTCTGCGTATCCTCGGTATGGGCGGCGACCAGCGCGTCGAGCACGTCGTCGACCGTGACGATGCCCATCGGGCGGCCCTGTTCGTCGACGACGGGCAGCGCCAGCAGGTCGTGGCGGCGGATCAGATGCGCGACTTCCTCGCGGTCGGTGGTCGGCGCGACGGTGATCGGATCATGCCCGCGCGCTAGGTCGATCGCGCGCGAGTTCGGCTCGGCGGCGATCAGCTGGCGGAGCGAGACGGTGGCGACCAGCCGTCCCTGCGGCTCCAGCAGGAAGACCGAATAGACGGTTTCACGGCTGCGCTCGACGGTGCGGATATGCGCCAGCACGTCGCCGACCGACGCTTCGGCCGGGCAGGCGACATATTCCGTCGTCATCATGCCGCCCGCGCTGTCGGGCGGCCAGCGCAGCAGCGTCTCGATCGAGGCCCGGATGGTGGCGGGGAGCCCGGCGCGCAGGGCGGCGGCGTCCTCTTCCTCCATGTCGGACAGCACGTCGGCGGCGCGGTCCTCGGACATTTGGGCAAGGAGCGCGACCGCGCGGGCGGGCGCCAGCCGCGACAGGATATCGGCGGCCGAGCGCAGTTCCGGGCTGTCCAGCACGGCGACGGCACGGGCGTCGGGCATCTGGGTCAGCGCGTCGGCGGCTTCCTCGACGGGAAGCGACTGCAACGTGTCGACGAGATCGGCGATGGACAGGCCGCGCCGGGAAGAACGGAAACCGGCGGCGACACCGGCAATCAGATCGTTGACCATTTCAAACCTTTCGTCCGCACGACCCGGGGCGGACGAAAGCCAGTTACGAAAACTAGCGGACGACCCCGAGGCGTGCGGCGCTACTGGAACTGTCGCTGGACATGTTCTCGCTTTCTGGAACGGCGCGGGGGCTCCCACGCCTGAGCCGCCCTCTGATCCCGCGCGCTGCAATCGTCAACACCCGCAGGCCACCTGACAAATTTTTAATGTGGGGGCCAAGGTTTCTGCCGGGCGGCTCCGTCTGGAGGGGAAAGGCACATAAAGGGGACCTTATTCGTGCATCGCCTGCTCTTCGCCTCGACCGCCACGCTCGCGCTGGCGGCAGGGACGGCCGCCTCGGCCCAGACCGTCATCGACACCAAGAGGACCACGCCCGTCCGCTCCGCGACCGTCAATAACGGCGCGGCCGCCGATATCAGCATCGTCGCGGCGGGCAGCGTGGTGACGACCGGCAGTGGCACCGCCGTCACGCTCGACAGCAACAACAAGCTGAGCAACGCCGGGACGATCCAGACGACCGACGCCAATGATGCGGTCGGCATCGGTGCGGCGGCGGGCGTGACGGGTGAGATCACGAACACCGGCAAGATCATCATCGATGAGACCTATACCCCGGTGGATATCGACAAGGACGGCGACTTGGACGGCCCCTTCGCGCGTGGGGCACGCCGTACCGGCATCCGCACGGCGGGCGCCTTCACCGGCGCCATCACCAACAGCGGCGAGATCACCGTCGAGGGCAACGACTCCGCGGCGATCTATCTGAACGGGCCGCTGACCGGCAATCTGGTCCAGTCGGGCAAGATCAACGTGCTGGGCGATCGGTCGGTCGGCGTGCGGACGGGCGCGGTGACGGGCAATGTCACGATCGGCGGATCAATCGTCGCGATCGGCGAAGGCGCGGTCGGCGCGCGGGTCGACGGCGATATCGGTGGTGCGCTGAACATCGAGGGGGGGATCGGTTCGACCGGCTATCGCTACACCACGCCGCCCGCCGACGTGTCGAAGCTCGATCCCGACGATCTGCTCCAGGGTGGATCGGCTCTGGTCGTTGGTGGCAATGTCGCGGGCGGGATCACGCTGGGCAATGCGACCGGCAAGGCGGCGGACCTCATCACCAATGGCGCGGCCCCGACGATGCAGATCGGATCGGCCACCCGCGCCGTCGTGATCGGCGCGACCGGCGGCGCGACGCCCGCGCCGGGGCTGGTCGTCAACGGCCGGATCACCTCGGCCGGGGTCTATAGCGGCGTGCGCTCGACCGCGCTGGCGATCGGCGGGCTGGGCGGAAACGTCCAGATCGCGCAAGGCGTCGCGATCGGCGGCACCGTGCAGGCAACCGCCAATGGCGCGGAGGCGACCGCGATCCGCTTCGGCGCGGGCGCCTCGACACCCGAGCTGCGCAACGGCGGCACCATCGCGGCGACCGGCGGCGGCGCGCCCGGTGTGCTGACCACCGCCGTGTTGGTCGAGACGGGCGCTTCGGTGCCGACCATCCGCAATACCGGATCGATCCGGGCGGCGTCCGCATCCGCCAATGCGACCGCGATCCTAGACCGCACCGGCGGCCTGACGCTGGTCGAGAATGCGGGCATTATCGCGGGCGCGGGCGCGGACAGCTCACGCAGCGTCGCGATCGACCTGTCGGCCAACACCAGCGGCGCGGTCGTGCGCCAGATCACCCCTGCTACCGGCGCCGCCGCGCCCAGCATCACCGGCGCGATCCGCTTCGGCAGCGGCGACGACCGGCTTCAGATCGGCGCGGGCGCGGTCAGCGGCGATGTCAGCTTCGGCACCGGCACCAACCGGCTGGAGATGAGCGGCACCGGCACCTATGCGGGCACCGCGACCTTCGGGACCGGCGCGGATATGCTGACCATCGGCGACGCCGCGCGCTTCGACGGCGTGGCGGATTTCGCGGGGCGGGGGCAGGACCTGCTGGCGATCACCGGCAAGGGGATCTTTGCCGGGCGGCTCGCCAACGCATCGCACGTCGCGGTGACGGTCGCCAATGGCGGCGGGACGTTCGCGGCCAATGGCGTGACCAACATCGCCTCGCTCAGCCTGGGCGATCAGTCGATCTTGAGCGTCGCGCTCGACAAGGCGAACCCGACCGGGAATCTGATCCAGGTCGGCGGCGCGACGACGATCGGCGCGAACAGCCAGCTGGCGCTCCGTGTCTCGGGCGGGACCGACGTGACCGGCCGTTATGTCGTCCTGCGCTCAGGCAGCTTGACCGGCGCGAACAACCTGACGCTCGCCCCCTCGGCCATGCCCTTCCTCTATAAAGGCGCGATCGTCGCGGCCCAGCCCAACGAGATTGCGGTCGAGGTCAGCCGCAAGGCCAAGACCGAGCTGGGCCTGAGCAATGCCGGGGTCAGCGCCTTCGACGCGATCGACGCCGCGATTGGCCGCGACGCCAAGCTGTCCGACGCGATCCGGGGTATCTATGACGGCGCGGCCTTCCGGGGCGCGGTGGAGCAGATGCTGCCGAACTATACCGGCAGCGTGTTCGAGGGCGTGACGCTCGCCTCGCGCGCGGCCGCCGCACAGCTTCGCGAACCGGCGGGTGAGTTCAGTGAGGAAGGCAAATGGGGCTATTGGCTGACCCCGCTCGGCTGGGATGCGTCCAAGGGGACGCGTTCGACCCGCAGCTATGACGTGCGCGGCTGGGGTGTCAGCGGCGGTATCGAGCATAAGACCGATGCGGGCAATTTCGGCGCCTCGCTATCGTACATGACCGGTCGCGATAACGAGGGTTCGGCGGTCAACCGGGTCAACCACGGCCAATATGAGCTGGCCGGTTTCTGGCGCGCCCGCTGGGGTGCGTTGGCGGCGCAGGCGCGCGGTTCGGCGGCGTTCCTGTCGTTCGACTCGCAGCGCCAGTTCGACGGCGTGGTCGGCACCGAGGCGGTGCAGCGTCGCGCGACCGCAGACTGGAAGGGCATGCTCTATTCCGGCTCGGGCTCTGTTTCGTGGGAGCATTGGGTCGGCCAGTTCAACGTGCGGCCGATCCTAGCGGTCGACTATTATCGCTTGAACGAGGACGGCTATCGCGAGACGGGCGGCGGCACCGGCTATGACCTGACGGTGCGCAAACGAACCAGCGACGAACTGGCGCTGACCGCCAGCGTCGCGGCGGGCATCAATTTCGGTGGCAATGACCGCTATTCGCAGTGGAGCCGGTTGGAGGTCGAAGGCGGTCGGCGCGAGCGGATCGCCGGAACCTTGGGTAACACGGTCGCCAGCTTCGGCGACGGCACGCCCTTTATCCTTCGTCCCGAGGCCCGCGACGGCGGCTGGGTCGGGCGGGTGCGCGCGATCACCGGCACGAGCGAAATCCGGCTGAGCGGCGAAGTGAATGCCGAACAGCGGCTGGGCAATGTCGCCTTGTCGGCACGCGCTGCGCTGCAATTCGCCTTTTGACGGGGTTCGTCCGCGTGCATCCCCCCTGTAGCGTGCGCGGGCGACGGGAGCCCCACCTTGCGTCCCGGTGGGGCTCCTTTTCACGGGAGCCTGCTTCGTCTACACGACGGCACTCCCATTTCAGCTTGCCGGTTTTCACCATGCCGCCCACCGGGCTCGAGGCCGTTTTCCTTGCCAATCGCGACAAGCTCGTCCGTTTCCTCACGGCGCGCGGCGCGGGCGACGCGGCCGAGGATCTGGTCCAGGACCTGTGGGTGAAAGTGGCAGGCCGGATGGACGGGCCGATCGCCAATCCACTGGCCTATCTCTACCGCGCGGCCGACATGTTGATGATCGATCGCTATCGGTCGCGGCGGCAGGCGGCGGTGCGCGAACAGGATTGGGTGGACGGTCAGGGAGCCGATCCGCCGCCGGGCACCGAACGCGCCGTGGAGGCACGCCAGACCGCCGAGCAGGTTGCGGCGACCTTGGCGAGCCTGGGCGAACGACCCGCCACTGTCTTTCGCCGTGTCCGGGTCGACGGCATCGCCCAACGCCAGGTGGCGGCCGAATTGGGGGTGAGTATCAGCACCGTCGAAAGCGATCTCCGTATGGCGGCCCATGCGCTTGCCGCGCTGAAGGAACGGATCGGATGAGCCAGGACCGTATTTCCCCCATGCACGGCATCGATACGGTCGCGCTCGACTGGGCGTTGCGCATGGCCGATCCGGCGCGGGCCGACTGGGACGCGTTTACCGACTGGCTGGAGGCTGATCCCAGCCATGCCGAGCGGTACGACCGGGCGGCTGCGACTTTGCTGGATGCCGAAGAGGCGCTGGCGGCGCATCCCGAGGTCGAGACCCCGGTGGAGCCGGAGCCCGTCCGGCGGTCGCCCCTGCGCTGGATCGGCGGCGCGGTGGCCGCCGCCCTGGTCGGGGTGATCGGCGTGACGGCATGGCAGGATCGACCCCAGCCTTATGCGGTCGAGACGGCGGCGGGGGAAACCCGCCAAGTCCCGCTGTCGGATGGCAGCATCGTCACGCTGGCGGGCCTGAGCCGGATCGAGCTGGACCGCGCCGAACCACGCCGGGCGGTGCTGTCCCGTGGCGAGGCGCTGTTCCAGGTTCGGCATGACGCCGAACACCCTTTTACCGTGCAGGCGGGATCGCTGGCATTGGTCGATCTGGGCACTGTGTTCGATGTGCGCCTGGGCCAGCAGACCCGTGTCGCGGTCGCCGAAGGCGCGGTGATGGTCGATCCCAAGGGCGCCGCTCTTCGCCTCGATGCGGGGCAGGCGGTGACGGTCGACGGCCATCGGCTGCTCCGCGCCGACGTGCCGCCCGACGAGGTCGGCGGCTGGCGCGAGGGCAGGCTGGCCTTTGACGGCGCGCCGCTGGGCATGGTGGCGCAGGACATGTCGCGATTCCTGCCCCAGCCGGTGACGGTTGCCCCCGCCATCGCGGCGCGTCCCTTCCGGGGGACGATCGATCTGGACGCGGTTCGGCGCGATCCGGCCGTCCTGGGGCCGCTGATGGATGTCAGGGTACGGCGGGCGGCGTCCGGCTGGATGCTGGAACCGCGCGAGTGAGATCCATCGGGGGCGGGATCGGATGTCTGGTGGCGGTGGCGGCGGCGATACCCGGGACCGCCGCCGATCATGTTTCATTCGACCTTCCCGCCGGAACCGTGGGGGCGCAGGTGATGGCGCTCGGCCGCATGGCCCGCGCCAATATCGTGGTCCCCGATGCCGGGCTGTGGCGGCGGCCGGTGCCGCGGCTGCGGGGCGTCCTGTCGGTCGAGCAGGCGTTGGCCGCCATCGCGCGGGGCAGCGGGGCAAGGGTCGAGGCGTTGGGGCCGGGCAGCTGGCGGCTGACACCGCGCCTTCGCCCATCCGTGCCGAAGTCGAAGCCGCACGCGCGGCCCCCCGCGGACGTCCGGGGCGGGGAGGTCGTCGTCACCGCCAGCAAGCGCGACACGACCCGCGATCATTTCGCGGGGCAGGTGGTACAGGTGGCGGGCGCCGATCTGGAACTGGGCGGCGCGGGCGGCACATCGAAGCTGGCCGACCGGATGACCGCCATCGCGTCCACCTATCTCGGCGCGGGGCGCAACAAGCTGTTCATCCGGGGCATTGCCGATTCCAGCTTCACCGGCCCGACCCAGGCGACGGTCGGGCAGTATTTCGGCGACCTCCGGCTCAGCTACAATGCGCCCGACCCCGATCTCAGGCTGATCGATCTGGCGGCGGTCGAAGTTCTGGAGGGGCCGCAGGGTACGCTCTATGGCGCGGGTTCGCTGGGTGGGTTGATCCGGCTGGTGCCCAACGCCCCCGACCCGACGCGCTTCGGGGGCTCGGCGATGCTGGGCGGATCGGCCACCACCAGCGGCGCGCCGGGCGCGGATGCGCAGGCGGTGCTCAACCTGCCGGTGATCGCCGACCGGCTGGCGATCCGGCTGGTCGCCGACAGCGCCAGCGAGGGCGGCTATATCGACAAGCCGCTGCTCGGGCGTACCGACGTCAATCGCACCCGGATAGCGGGTGGCCGTGCGGCGATGAAGGCCGATCTGGGCGGCGGCTGGAGTGTCGAGGTGGTCGGCATCGGCCAGCGCATTCGCGGAGCCGACAGCCAATATGCGGATCGCGACGGCCCGCCGCTGACCCGCTCCGCGCCCGTGACCGAAGGCTTCTCCGCCGATTTCGGGCAGGCGCAGCTGATCCTGTCCGGCCGGGTCGGGCAGGTCCGTTTCCGCTCCAGTAGCGGGATCACCGCGCACGACCTGATGGAGCGCTATGACGCGACCCCGCCGGGCGGCCCGGTCCAGCTCTTCGCCCAGGCCAATGCGACGCGGATGCAGGCCAACGAAACCCGCGCCTGGCACAGCGCGCCGGACGGATCGGGCTGGCTGGCGGGGTTCAGCTATGTTCACAATCGCACCCGCCTGACCCGGTTGTTCGGTGAGCCGGGCGAATTGCGGCCGCGCACCGGCGTCGTCAACACGGTGGAGGAAGCGACGCTGTACGGGGAGGCGAGCCTGAGGCTGCTGCCGGGCCTTCTGACCACCGGGGGGCTGCGCGTGACCCGGTCGGTCCTGGACGGGGCGGGCGAGGACCTGCCGCTCGCCTTGTCGGTTCAGGCGCTGGCGCGACTGCAGGAAGTGACGGCGCGGCGGGCCCAGACGATTTTGCTGCCTTCCGCATCCGCGCTGATCGACCTGACGCCCGGCGCACAATTGTTCCTGCGCTATCAACAGGGGTTCCGGCCCGGCGGGCTGACCATCGAGGGGCCGTTGGTGCGACGTTTCCGCAACGACCGGGTCGCGACGATCGAGGCGGGTTTGCGAACCGGACGACCGGGCCGCGACCGCTTCGACGGATCGCTGACGCTGGCGCATACCTCTTGGCGCGACATACAGGCCGACTTCATCGACGCGACCGGCTTGCCCAGCACCGCCAATATCGGCGACGGCCAGCTCTGGACGATCGAGGCGCTGGCGGGGTTCCGCTTGGCCGATGGGCTGAGGGTGGAGGGCGCGGTCTCCTATAACGACAGCCGCATCGACGAACCGTCGAGCGCGCAGGCCTTCGCGCTGATGGACGGGCAGGCGGCTGACCGGGCGACGATCCTCGCGCGGCTTAGCCAGATCCCCAATATCGCGCGCTTCACCGGCCGGGTGGGCGCGGCCTATCGCCGCGTGCTGGCGGGCGGGCGGGACCTGCGCGTCGATGGATGGCTGCGTTATGTCGGTTCGTCGCGGCTCGGCGTCGGGCCGATCCTGGGCGAGCGGCAGGGCAGTTATCTCGACAGCGGCGTTACCGCGCGACTGGGGCTGGGCCGATATGGCGTGACGGCGGGGATCACCAATTTGGCCGATGTGCGCGGCAACCGCTTCGCCTTGGGCACGCCCTTCACGACGGGACGTGACCAGGTGACGCCGCTGCGGCCGCGCACCCTTCGCATCGGGCTTGATGCCGCCTTCTGATTATCGGCTCTTGAACAGCGCCAAGGGAATGGCATCCGCCATGATGCGATAGCCCGCCATGCTGGGATGCAGGTGATCGCCCGAGTCATAAGCGGGCAGCAGATGATCGGGCTTCGCCGGATCGCGCACCGCCTGGTCGAAATCGACTACCCCGTCGAATATGCCCGCGGTGCGGATGAAGCGGTTGATCGCCTGTCGATCCGCTTCGGTCTCCGGGCCGGGATGGTAATAGTCATTGCCCTGGAACGGCGTGATCGTGCCGACGATCAGCTTGATGCCATGTTCATGCGCGCGCTCGGCCAGCTGGCGATAGGCCTGGGTGATGCGGCGTACCATCGCCCGGTGCGTCGCGGCGTCGACCGGCTGCTCGCGGGTCAGCACCCCCAGATCGTTGACGCCCTCCAGCAGGATCGCATGGGTCACGCCAGGCCGTGCGATCACGTCGCGGTCGAAGCGCGCCATCAGATTGGGACCCAGCCCGTCAAGCAGTATACGGTTGCCGCCGATCCCGGCGTTGACGACCGAGAAACTACGCGTGGCGGGCGAGGCCGCCAGCCGTCGCGCCAGATCGTCGGGCCAGCGGGTGTTGCTGTCGTCGGTGATACCATAGCCGTCGGTGATCGAGTCGCCGATCGTCACGATCGTCTGCTTTTGGGCGGCGTCGCGCACCTCGATATCCGACAGGGTCCACCAGCCGCCGATCACCTGCGCGTCGGGCAATGCGGTCTGTGCGGTGGCGTCGCCTGCCGTCAGGAAGGTCTTGGAGCGTGCGCCCGAATGGCCGGTCGGGGTGGTGACGGCCTCCGGGAAATACAGGCTGACCGCGACGTCGCGCCCGGCCTCAACCGGCAGGGGGATAGGATCGGAATAGAGTTCGGCCCCCGGCGGCACGATCACGTCCGGAGTGCCGTCGAAGCGCACCGGCAGGATCGCGGCCACGTCCGAGCGGCCCGGGGTCGCCAGGCCGATGGTGGCCGCACCGATCTTCAGCGGGGTGGTGCCCGCGACATTGGACAGGCGCAGGCGCAGCGTCTTGCCGCTGGCGGTCAGGTGGACGATCTGGCGGATGGTGGCGGGACCAGCCTTGGCGAGCTTGTCGGCATTCGGGCCGTCGATCCGCATCTGCGACGATCCCCAGGCCGGGGTCCAGCGGGCGCCTTGCATCGGCGCGGCCGCGGTCATCGCGGTGGCGATCGCGATCAGTCCTGCGGCCCGGTAAAACTGGCTGAACGGCGTCATGCCTATCCTCTTCCCTTGTCTATCCGCGCTTGCGGCTTGCAAGAATGGTAGCGATAACGGGCGGCAAATCCAATGAAGAACACCCCGCTTCTGCATGACGGGGCCGGAGAGAGATGATGCGCGACCTGTTCCTGTCCGCTGCCCTGACGGCGCTGATCCCCGGTATTGCCTGGGCTTCGCCGGATTGCAGCGGTCCTGTGGCGGCATGCGAGCGCGCGACGCCGGGCGCGCTGCCGCTGCTGGCGCCGGGCCGGGTGGCGACTATCCTGATCGATGCGGGCGACGAGCCGGGCGTCGCGCGGGCAGCTGGCGATCTGGTCGCGGACCTGAAGGCGGTCGGCGGTGGGGATGTCCGGCTCGGTCATGACATCTCGGGCGGCGCGACGGTGATCGCGGGGACGCTGGGCCATAGCACGGTCATCGATGCGCTGGTGAAGGCGGGCAAGCTCGACGTGGCGGGGCTGGCCGGTCAGTGGGAAGGCTATGTCGAGCAGGTCGTCGACAACCCTGCGCCGGGTGTCGCCCGTGCGCTCGTCATCGCGGGATCGGATCGGCGCGGCACGATCTTCGGCCTGTACGATATCAGCGCCAAGGCAGGCGTCAGCCCCTGGGCCTGGTGGGCCGACGTACCGGCACAGGTGCACCGAACCCTTTTCCTGACGGCGGGGCGTGTCGCTGATCATCCGGTCGTCAAATATCGCGGCATCTTCATCAATGATGAGGAGCCGAGTTTTGGCGGCTGGGCGCGGGCCAGGTTCGGCGGGGTCAATCACCTGGCCTATGAGAAGGTGTTCAACCTGCTGCTGCGGTCCAAGGCCAATTTCCTCTGGCCCGCGATGTGGGGCAAGTCGCTGTGGGAGGACGATCCCGCCTCGGCGCCGCTCGCGCAGGAGATGGGGGTGCTGCTCGGCACCTCGCACCACGAACCCATGCAGCGCGCGCAGGCCGACTGGAAGCGCGAGGGTAGCGGGCCGTGGGACTATACGAAGAACGCCGCCACGCTCCAGGCATTCTGGCGCAAGGGCATCGAGCGGCGCGGCAAGGCCGAGGACCCGGTGACGATCGGCATGCGTGGCGACGGCGACGAACCGATGACGGAGGGCACCGCGACCGACCTGCTGGAGCGGATCGTCCGCGACCAGCGCCGGATCATCGCCGACGTGACCAAGCGTCCGGCGGCGGAGACGCCGCAGGTCTGGGCGCTCTACAAGGAGGTGCAGGACTATTACGACAAGGGGATGCAGGTTCCCGACGACGTGACCCTGCTGTTCGCCGACGACAATTGGGGCAATATCCGCCGCCTGCCCCCGATCGGCGAGCATCGCACGGGCGGGGCGGGGGTCTATTACCACTTCGATTATGTCGGTGGGCCGCGCAACTATAAGTGGCTCGACACCAATGCGATCCCGCGCGTGTGGCAGCAGATGCGGATGGCCGACGACTATGGCGCGGATCGGCTGTGGATCGTCAATGTCGGCGATCTGAAGCCGATGGAATATCCGATCAGCTTCTTCCTCGACATGGCGTGGAACCCCAAACGCATGAATCTCGCCGCGATGCAGGCCTATCCGGCGAAATGGGCGGCGGGGCAGTTCGGTGCGGCGCATGGGGCAGCGATCGGTGCGCTCCTGACCCGCTATGGTCAGCTGGCCAGCCGTCGCAAGCCCGAGCTGATCGATGCGACGACTTACGGCTATGCCGATGGCGAATGGGCGCGGGTGCTGGGGGAGTGGACTGCGCTCGATGCGCAAGCACGCCGGGTCGGGGCGATGATCCCCGCCGATCTGCGCGATGCCTATTACGAGCTGGTTCTTCACCGGATCGAGGCGATGACCAATCTCCATCGGTTGTACGAGGCGGTCGCGGCCAACCGTGCGGCGGCGCAGGCGGGGGATGCGGGGAAGGCCAAGCGGTTCGCCGATGCGGCGCGCGGCTATTTCGCGCAGGACGCGGCGATCCGCCACCGCTACGAAGTCGGCACGGCGGGCGGCAAATGGACCAGCATGATGGCCCAGACGCATATCGGCTATACCGGCTGGCAACAGCCCGATGCCGATATGATGCCCGCGCTGGCGACGATCGAAAAGCCGTTGCCATTGCCGCCGACCGCACCCAAGCCGCTGGTCAGAATAGCGGCCGACGCCGGGCGGCCCGTCGATGGCCGAGGTGTGAAGTGGCAGCGCGTGGCGGGCTTCACCGCCGAGGGCGCGGCGATGGTCGCGACGCCGACCACCGCACCCGTGATCGAGCGGCCAGGCGAGGACAGTCCGCATATCGTCTATGACGTGACCTGGACCAAGGCCGGGCCGGTGACGCTCGGCGTGATCGCGGCGCCCGGCCTGGATGTGCGCGGCGGCGGCAAACATCGGATCGCGGTGTCGGTCGATGACGAAGCGCCGGTCGTCCTCTATCTGATGGCGGGCGAAACGGAAGAAAGCTGGGGCCGTTCGGTGATCGAGAACCGGCGCGTGGCCTCGATCGCGTTGCCCGCACTGTCGGCAGGCAGGCATCGTGTCACCTTGTGGCTGGTCGATCCGGAGGTGGTGGTCGAAGGCGTGACGCTCGGCCCGCGCTAACCGCCGCGCAGCATCCGCATCGCGTGCGCCCGGACCATCCTGGCATTGTCCGGGCCATCGCCCAGAATGCCTTGCTGCTCCTCAGGCAGATGGGCGAGCGGATGGCCGTCGGGGCGGAAGACATAATGGTCGAACCAGGCCCGCCATGCCGCTCGCTCGGCAGGCGGCCTGCCTGCGATGGCGCTCATCGCCAGCAGCATGGTGGGGAAGGGCTGGTCCGGCCCGACCGGGAAGGCGTCCCACCAGTAATTGACCAGGATATTCAGCGCGCCCGTCGCCTCGACCCGGTGCCACCAGAGCTTGGGCATATAGAGCGCGTCGCCCGCGGCCAGCTCGACGGTGATCGCCCGGCCGCGCGCCTGCTCGAAACGCGGATAGCGCGGGTCGCCGGGCTCCGCTCCGACGGCAAGCGCCACCGGCTGGCCCGCCATGGTATGGTCGATCGGCCCGACATAGAGGTCGCCGATCGCGTCGGGCGGATAGAGGGTGAAGGTCCGCCGCCCGGCCACGACGCAGGCGATATTGTCCATCATGTCGTAATGGCAGGCGATGGTCGACGCATGGCCGATCCAGATCAGGGGCGAAACGCCTGGCGGTGCGAAGGGCAGGCGGTTCTCCTCGGCCAGGCCCGGCAGGGCGTGCGCCATCGGCAGCGAGCCGACATAGAGGGTTTCGGTCTCGCTGCCCGCCGTAATCCTGCGCACCGCCTCGCCCAGCGGCATCGCCTGTCGCCGGAAGTTGAAGCCTGACAGATCGTCGCTGTAATGATAGCGCCCGGCGATCGCGGCATCGCCGACGAACGTCTCGACCTGCGCCCCGGCATCGAAGCGCGAAAGATATGCGGCAAGCGTACCGTCCTCCGCTGCGATCCTCGCCAGTGGCCAGTCCGCCACCGCGCCGCGAATGACGACCGGGCGGCAGGGTTCGACCACCAGCCGCCGGAAGGCGTCATGCCGGTCGAGCGTCACGCGGTCGATCTCGGCCGCCGCCTGGGTCATCGGTCGAGACCGCTCAGCCGCTCGTTGCGCCGCCGCGCCAGTGTCGGGATATGCCGGATCGATCCTGTGAGTGCATAGATGAGTTGCAGGTCCCCCGAACGGAACAATGCCAGCGCCACGTCATCGGACAGCGCATGCAACGCGTCGAGGCTGACCGTGTAGAGCGAGTCGAGGCGCAGGCTCTCGCCATTGTCGAACTGGAAGTTCAGGTCGATGGGCTCGACCAGCTTGTGCTCCTCCAGCCGCCGGAGAAATTGTTCGGTTTCGGGCAGGCCGACATGCAGCCGCCGCAATGCCGCCTGGACCCGGCGCAGCGCCGGAGCCGGGCCGCCGTCCGTATCGAACACCGGCGCGCCGTCGATTGCGGCCAGGGCAGGGTGGTGCGCATCGATCGCGATATTCTCGCCGGAGACATAGAAGCCCTGGCGCTCCAGATCGGCAGGGCGATACCCGACCAGCGTGCCGTCGCGGCCTAGGCAGAGATTTTCATCCGGCACCAGGCCCATCAGGGCGCCGGGATACAGGTCGCCCGTTTCGGGATGGCGGGCGAGCAGGATAGGATAGTGCAGCGCGGCGGCAAGAAACTCGTCGGCCACCAGCTGGACGAAGTGACGCCCCGCATCGGGGGCGGCGGATACACGAAGGGTGGCATGCCGCGCGCTGTCGAGCAATTCCATTTCGGCCATGCTGATCCCTTCCTCCATCCCCTCTGGATCCGCCGCGCATGACGCGAAACGGGCTGATCGTGCCGGAACTGTGATCGCCCCGTGCACCTGTCGTCAAGCCACGGGATAGCCATTTGATAGCGCTATGACAAATGGCTTGTGAGGCGTTGATTATAACGCTAACATCGATTCATCGAATGGGTGGTACGGCGGCATAACGCCGGCTGCGCAGGAATATGATAAACAAAGGAGAGGGGAAGATGGTGGCTCGCACAGCTTTTGTGGCCGCATTCGTTTCGCGCCGGACCCTGATGGCGGGCGTCTCGCCGCTGATGGCACTGGCCATGGTGTCGCCGGGAACGGCCTTCGCCCAGACGGCAACCACCGCCCAGCAGGCTGGCACCCCGCAGGATCAGGCAACAGCCCCCAGCGAAGCGAACAACAGCCCTTCCCCGTCCGGTGAAGCGACGACCGCCGACATCGTCGTCACCGGCCTGCGCAGCTCGCTGCAGCGCAACCTCGACATCAAGCGCACCGCGACCGGGGTGGTCGACGCGATCTCCGCCGAAGACATTGGTAAGTTTCCCGATTCCAACGTCGCGGCCTCGCTACAGCGACTGCCCGGCGTCTCGATCCAGCGCAACGGTTCGCGCGGCGAGCCGACCGGCATTACCGTTCGCGGCTTTGGCGGCGACTTCAACACCACCCTGTATGACGGTCGCCGCATCTCGACCGCGGCGGGTGGTCGCCAGATCGACTTCAGCACCGTCGGATCGGATTTCATCGGCGGCATCAGCGTCCTGAAGACGCCCGATGTCGCGCTGGCGTCCAGCTCGATCGGTGCGACCGTCGATATCCAGTTCCCCAAGCCGTTCGACCATCCGGGCTTCCGCGCCGCGGTCAGCGCTTCGGGATCGTATCAGGATCATGCCGGTCACGTCGTGCCGACGCTCGGCGCGCTGGTCAGCGATACTTTCGCCGATGACACATTGGGTATCCTGTCGAGCTTTATCTATACCCGGCGTGATACCGATACCAACCGCGTCTTCGTGTCGGGTTGGCCGGGCGGCAACTTCGCTCCTTGCCAGTTGCAGGGCAGCACGGCCGCAACCTGCAACCCGACGACCAACGCCACGGCCCCGGCCTCGGATCAGCGCACCCTGACCGGCTGGTTCCCGCAGCAATATGGTGCCGAGCAGCAGCGGACGAAGGATGAGCGCGTCGACGGCCGCGTCGCGCTGCAATGGCATCCGTCCGACGAGCTGATGGTCACGCTGGACAACAACTTCTCGCGCCAGACCATCACGACCAACGTCTTCGGCTTCGGCGTCTGGTTCAACCAGGGCGACCTGCGCAACGTGACGCAGGACGCCAACGGCACGGCGGTCAGCTTCACCCAGTCGGGCACCCCGACCGACTTCACCGCTGCGCTGAACAAGCAGGTGCTGCAGACCAACCAGACCGGCCTGAACGTCAAGTGGGACGTCAGCGACAAGCTGACCGTCGAGGCGGACGGAGCCTATGCCAAGAGCTGGCTGAACCCCGGCGGCGTCGTGGGCAGCGGCAACGGCGATATCGGCTATGGCGGCGCGCTCGGGACCAATCTGGGCTTCAACATCACGGGCGACAGCAACAAGGCGTTCCCGACGATCAGCAATTTCGGTCCCGCCGGGAATGGCGGTCGCTGGGCCGATCCGGCGCTGATCGGGTCGCACGTCACCGTGCTCCAGACCCAGAAGAATACCGACGACCTGAAGCAATTCCGTGCGGTGGCGACCTGGAAGGAAGACAATCTGACGCTGAAGGCGGGCGGTCAGTATGTCGACGACAAATTCTACCAGCAGAATGCCAGCACCTTCACCAACAATTACTGGCAGGCCTATGCCGGTTATGGTTCGCCGTCGGGTCGCAACACCGGCATCGCGCCGCTGCCGTCGAACCTGTATCAGGGGGCGATCAGCCTCAACAACTTCATTCCCGGTTTCCAGGGCAGCCTGCCGCCATCGGTCCTGATCTACAGCCCGCAAGCCTATCAGAATTACCTGACGGGCCTGGGCAATCCGCAGGCGCAGAATGTGCCGGGCTTCAACTATGGCGGCGGGGTCAACGGCTTCACCGGCGCCTTCGATCAGGCGATCGACCCGAACTCGGTTCGTACCATCCAGGAAAAGACCTGGTCGCTGTTCTTCAGTGCGCAGATCGAGGCGCAGGTCGCCAATATGCCGCTGCATATCGCGGTCGGCCTGCGGAACGAGAATACGCACCTGACTTCGGCCGGGCAGGGCCGTCAGCCCATTAGCATTGCCCAAAGCGCAGCGGACCCGACCCTGTTGTCGATCCTGTTTCCCGTCGACACCCAGCAGGTGATCGGCAAGAACAACTATTCCTACATGCTCCCGACGCTCGACCTGCGTCTGGAAGTGACGGACAAGCTGCAGTTGCGCTTCGACGCCTCGCGCACGCTGACCCGTCCGGGCCTCACCCTGCTCAGCCCGGTGCTGAGCATCGGCAACGGCCAGCGCGTCGGCGCGCTGTCGGGCAGCGGCGGCAATCCGCAGCTGAAGCCCTATCTGGCGGACAATTACGATCTGGCCGCCGAATGGTATTATCAGCGTAACTCATATCTTTCGGTCGACTTCTTCCTGAAGAATGTCAGCAACTTCATCGTCAACGGCGTGACCCGCCAAACGGTGAACGGCGTGGTCGACCCGACCACCGGCCAGCCTGCCATCTTCTCGATCTCGCAGTCGATCAACGGCCCGGACGCGACGGTGCGCGGGGTCGAAATCGCCTGGCAGCAGGTATTCGGCGACAGCGGCTTCGGCTTCCAGGCCAATGCGACACTGGTCGATACCAACAAGCCGTATAACGCGCAGGACGTCTCGCAGAGCGGCTTCGCGGTCACCGGCCTGGCGAACTCGGCGAACTTCGTCGGCTTCTATGACAAGAACGGCTTCCAGTTCCGTACGGCGCTCAACTGGCGCGATGCGTATCTGCTGGCGTTCAGCCAGAACCAGAATACGGGTTCCTACGGTGCCGAGCCGACCTTCGTGAACCAGAGCTTCCAAGTCGACTTGACCAGCAGCTATGACGTCACGAAGAACTTCTCGGTCTTCGGCGAGGTGCTGAACCTCAACAACAACAAGCAGAGCACGCATGGCCGGTTCAAGAACCAGCTGCTCGACGTGTTCGACTATGGCCGCCGGGTGACGGTCGGCGCGCGCTACCGCTTCTGATGATGGCGTGACGGCGGGGATGGCGGGCTTCGGCTTGACATCCCCGTCCCTTATCGGACCTTCTTTCGCTTATGGTTCAGCCTGTTCAGAATATCGTGATCGTCGGCGGTGGTACGGCTGGCTGGCTGACGGCTGGCGTTATTGCCGCGCGGCACCAGGGGCGGCGGCCGCACGGCTTTGCGGTTACCCTGGTCGAGTCGCCCAACGTCCCCATCATCGGCGTCGGGGAAGGGACCTGGCCGACGCTGCGCACGACGCTCAAGCGCATGGGCGTGTCGGAGACGGCGTTCTTCCGCGAATGCGATGCCTCGTTCAAACAGGGTGCCCGGTTCAATCGCTGGACGACGGGCGCGGCCGATGACGGCTATTACCATCCGCTGATGCTGCCGCAGAGCTTCGCACAGGTGAACCTTGCCCCGCACTGGCTGACGGCGGAAGGTGACGAGGTCAGCTTCTGTGACGCGGTCACGCCGCAGGGGCGGATCTGTGACGCGGGGCTGGCGCCCAAGACGATCGCGACGCCCGAATATGAGGCGATCGCCAATTACGCCTATCACCTCGACGCGGGCAAATTCGCCGATTTCCTCCGCCGCCATTGTTGCGAGCAGCTGGGCGTCCGGCATGTGCTGGCCGATGTCGAAGAGGTCCTGCTGACTGAGAATGGCGACATTCGCAGCGTTCGGACGGCGCAGGCGGGCGAAGTGGCGGGCGACCTGTTCATCGACTGCACCGGCTTTCGCTCGCTGCTGCTCGGCGAGGCGATGGGGGTGCCGTTCAAGCCGATGAACGACGTGCTGTTCTGCGACACTGCGCTCGCCATCCAAGTGCCCTATGACGATCCCGAGGCGCCGATCGCCTCGCATACCATTTCCACGGCACAGTCGTCGGGCTGGATCTGGGACATCGGCCTGCCGACCCGGCGTGGCGTGGGGCATGTCTTTTCGAGCAGCCATATCGACCGCGACGAGGCCGAGCGTGAGCTGCGCGCCTATCTGGGCGAGGCGGGGCAGGATTTGCCGGTGCGCGAATTGAAGATCCGCGCGGGGCATCGCGCCCGTTTCTGGGAGCGCAACTGCGTCGGCGTGGGGCTGGCGGCGGGGTTCCTCGAGCCGCTGGAGGCCTCGGCCATCGTGCTGATCGAGCTGTCGGCCAAGCTGATCGCCGAGCAGATGCCTGCCTGTCGCGAGGTGATGGATACCGTCGCCAAGCGGTTCAATGAGACGACCTTGTACCGCTGGGGGCGGATTGTCGACTTCCTGAAGCTGCACTATTCCCTGACCAAACGAACCGACAGCGACTTCTGGCGGGACAATTGCCGACCGGAGACGATGCCGGATCGATTGCAGGAGCTGATGGAATTGTGGCGCTATCAAGCGCCGTGGATGCATGACGAATTTGACCGGGTGGAGGAGGTCTTTCCCTCCGCCAGCTATCAATATGTGCTCTACGGCATGGGCCAGCGCACCGCCATTGCGCCGGGGAGCCTGATCGCCGAGACGGTCGCGGCCGAACGGGCGCGGCGGGAGAATGACGTGCAGACCGGGCGGTTGCTGTCAGGGTTGCCGAAGCACCGGGATCTGATCCGCAGGATCGTCGAGCGGGGGTTGCCTGCGATTTGAGGGGCGGGGCGTGGCCTTCGACTTCGCTCAGGCTGAACGGAGCGAAGAGTGAAGGCTACCCGTTCCAACATCCGTTCAGCCTGAGCGAAGTCGAAGGCCAAGGGATTACCGCCCCGACAATGTGAAGCTGTCCACGTCCATCCACCCGCCTTTCGTGCCCGGATTGTAGCAGAACAGCGCATATTGCTGCCCCTGGAACGTGCCCGTCTGCCAGTCGAAGGCGAGCGGAAAATCGCCGCCCAATGCCTGCCAGTGCCGCCCGTCCACACTATAGGCGACGCTGGCCCGGTCGGTCTTGAAGTCCATGTCCGTGCGCAGGAACAGCCGGTTCGCTGACACCGGCTTGGCATCGACGCGAACGTCGGTCTTTTGCGTCGTTCCCTTGTCCGCCGCGACATCCTCGATCACCCGCATGGTCAGGGTCAGCCGTCCGCCGTCATCCCGACCGACCGCGATATGGCCGCTATATTTGCCGAAGGTGCCGAAGCCGCACTGGTCGCCGCTGCGGATATGCGTCGTATCGATCGCCACCGTGCCCCGGCTGAACGGCCCTTGCCCCTTTTGCAGAAGCGTGTTGCGCGCGCTCCACAAGGCCGGAGCCCGACCAGCGCGCAATCGCATCCAGCCCGGCCGCTCGGTCAGCGACCAGTCGCTGGCGACGGGATTATGGTTCCATTGCCATTGCAGCCCCAGCCTGCGCCCCGAAAAATCATCCGAGGCGGGAAGGACGCTGACCGGCTGCCCCTGGATCGGCTTGGTCGCGGTGGCGGGCACGCGCCCGGGGGCATCGGGCGTGCCCCAGACCGGCCAGCCGTCCTTCCAGAACACGGGGCTGATATTGGTCATCCGGCCGATTGCACCTGCATCGACCATGACGAAGCCGTAATCGGTACCGTCGGGCAGATCGACGATCGCGCCCTGGTGGCCGCCGGTCTTGTCGTCGATCTGGTCGTGCGTTTCCCACGGCCCGAACAGGCTTTTCGCGCGCGACACGGTCATGCCCAGCCGCCGGGGAATGGCATTGAACATGTAATAATATTCGCCGCGCTTGACGAGCTTCGAGCCCTCCGCGCCCTTGTTATAATAGACGACGCGCTTGTCGGTCACGGTGCGCAGATCGCGGTCCAGGCTGAGCAGCGTGTTGGTGCCGTCCGACCCGACCGAGGTCATGATATAGGCGCGGCCGTCGGTGTCGAAGAACAGGCCCGGATCGAAGGCGGCTTCGCTGATCCGGTTCATTTCCCAGGGACCGCGAATGTCCTTCGAGCGATAGATGCGCGTCTTCTCGCCCACCGGCGTCACCGCGATATAGAAGACGCCGTCGCGGTAACGCAGGCTGGGCGCGAAGATGCCCTTACGATACGCGCCGCCGTCCTTCAGGTCATATTGCGGTAGCCCCTCCAGCCGGTCGATGACATGGCCGACGAAGCGCCAGTTCACCAGATCGCGCGAGGTCATGATGGTCAGGCCGGGGACGTTCGCGAAGGTCGTGGTGATGAAGTAGAAGTCGCGACCGACCCGGATGATGTCGGGATCGGGATAATCGGCATAGAGCGGCGGATTGGCGTAGGTGCCGTCACCGCGATCCGCCTGCCAGACCTGCGCGCCGGCCAAAGCGGGCAAGGCGGCCAGCAGCGCGAGGGGAAGCCACCTCATTTTGGGTTGTACACATAGGGGCCGACCACCGTGCCGACGAACCCGCCTGCCCGCGCGGTGCTCAGGAAGCGGGTGTCGAGATCGCTTGTCAGTGTCGCTCGCTTGCCGCCGCTCTCATAGTCGAAACCCATCGTCCCGCCCTTGGCATGGAGGGTCAGCGTCACCGGCCCCTCGGGCGTGAAGGGCGCAGAGGCGATCAGCGTCTCGGGCGCCGTCTCGTCGCGCGTGTTCTTGCCCTCGCGCTTGTAGAGCGCGATGCGGGGCTGGCCGTCGATGCGGGTCAGGCCGAAGAACAGATAGGCATAGTCGTTCTGCATCGCGACCAGACCGGCGCGGGCACCGTCCCTGGTCGGAGTGAAGCGCAGCGTGGTCGAGACATCGGCGATCGCATGCTGCTGCCGCCGTCCAACAAAGCCCGGCACGCCCTGCCGGTCGCCCAGCGGATCGCCACCCTTCATCGTGAGCGCGCCATTCGCGACCGAATAGAAGGGCGTCTTCGGCGTCCGCACGCCGATCCATTGCATCGCCAGCCGGTTGCCGTCGAACTCGTCGGTATAGTCGAAATTGCCGCTCGTCGGCAGCTTGGGTGCGGGCGAGGCGGGAAGGTTCGGGACCTTGTGGGTCCAGGGCACGGTCTTGCCGTGCTCGAGAATGATCGGCCAGCCGTCCTTCCACGTCACGGGCAGCAGGAAGGTCTCGCGCCCGATATTATAGAAGTCGTCGGCATAGGGCCGTGTCGCCAGGAAAGTGGCCCACCAGTCGCCATTCTGCGTCTGGACCAGCTCGGCATGACCCGCCGCGCTGATCGGATGCGGGCGCTTCGGATCGAGATCGCGTTGGGTCAGGATCGGATTGTTGGCAAAGGGCACATAGGGGCCGCGAAGCTCTTTCGAGCGCAACACGACCTGCGAATGGTTGACGCTCGTTCCCCCTTCGGCGGCGGTCAGGTAATACCAGCCGTCCTTCTTGAAGATATGCGGCCCCTCGATCCAGACGGGCTTTTTCGACAGGTCGACGCCGCCATTGACCAGCTGCGTACTCTCGCCAACCATCTTGCCCGCCCGCCAGTCATATTCCTGGATCCAGATGGCGCGGTGGCCGTCATAGCGCGGCGTTTCATCGGGGGCGCGGTTGTTGACGATATAGGCGCGGTCGCCTTCCCAGTAGATCGAAGGATCGATGCCCTCGAAGGGCAACCAGATCGGGTCGGACCAGGGTCCCTCGGGCTTCTTCGCGGTAATGACGAAATTGCCCCGGCACTGGACGCAGGTGTTGACGATGTAGAAAATGCCATCGTGATAGCTGATGTCGGGCGCGAACACCGCCTCCGACACCGAACGGCCGGTGAAGTCCAGCTGGCCCGGCCGGTCGATCGCATTGCCGATCTGCGTCCAGTGAACGAGGTCGGTCGAGTGGAAGATCGGCAGTCCGGGGAAATGCGCGAAGGACGAATTGACGAGATAATAGTCCTTGCCCACTCGCGTCACCGACGGATCGGGATAATAGCCCGATATGATCGGGTTCAGATACTCGCCCGCCTTGGGCTTTACCTCCTCGATCGAGCGGCCCTGATAGGTGAAGCGGTCGAACGTCGCGGTCTGGGCGGACGCCCCGCCCGCCATGACGAACGACAGGGCAAGGGCAGCGAAGGGCAGGCGGATCATGCGATCGACTTTCGAACGGGGGCGGCGCTGAGCGCGGCGGCGATGGCGGCACGCATCGGCTTGGGCTTGAGCGCCTCGTCATAGGGCAGGGGACGCTGCGGCAGGCCGTCTGCGCGCGGGGCGAAGCCGTTGAGCCAGCTATGCTTGTCCCACAGGCCCCAGCACAGCAGCTGGTCAAGTTGCGGATAGGCCAGCATCATTTCGAGATAGCTCTTGGCGACCGAGGCGACCTGCGCATCGCGCTGGGCGATGTCCTTGGGCATTTCGCGGTCGTTGATGTCGAACTCGGTGATGAGCAGGCGATAACCCATCGCCGTGACCTCATCCAGAAAGTGCTTCCACTCGGCACGCTGGACCTTCGAATGGCTGCCGTCATTGCCCAGATGGCTCTGGATGCCGAGCGCGTCGACGGGGACATTCTCCTTGCGGAACCGCTCGAGCAGGCGAAGCACGCCCGCGCGGTGCGTCTCGTTGCCGACCTCCCACGACATATAGTCGTTATAGACGCGCTGGGCGTGCGGCGCGTGTTCGCGGGCGGCCTCATAGGCGATCTTGAACACGTCGAAGCCCAATGCCTTGTCGAACACCGTGCCCCGGACCTCGCCGGTCTTGGGGTCGATCGTCTCGTTGACCACGTCCCAGCTGTAAATCTGGTCGCCGAAATGCCCCGCGACGGCCGCGATATAGCGGCGCAGCCATGTCTCCGCGCCGGTCTTCGTCACCGTCTCGGCCAATGCGGGCGAGATATATTTCTCGTAATTCCACAAAAGCGTATGCCCGCGCAGCTTCATGCGGTTGTCGCGGGCGAACCCGGCGATCCGGTCGGCGGGAGCGAAGTTCAGGTGGGCCGGGTCGTTGCCTAGCACATAGACCTTCATCTCGTTTTCGGGGACCAGCACGTCGCATTCGCGGGCGACGATCGCGCCGTAACCCGGATCGTTGATCGGCGAACCCCGGCCCGCATTGATCGCGGTGCCGAACAGGATGCCCTTCTGCGCCGCCAGATCACGCAGCGATGGTGCGCCCTGTGCCCGTAACGACGCAGGTAGCGCTCCCATCGCGAGCCCACCTGCGATCCCGGCCAATTGCTGACGCCGTGTCAGCATTGGCCCCTGCCAATTGGGTTTCATCACCCTCTCCCTTGTCCTTTACCCGAACTTTGCATGACCCGCGTCAAACGGCAAGGCCATGAAAGTCGGGGGGAAGTCCGTCACCCCGTCAGGCGAGCATCGACCCAAACGACGGGCAGGGCGGCGTCGGGAGCGCTATCGGCGCGGGCGACCAGCTCGATCAGCTTGCGGCCCCGCACATCCGCCTCGACGGCAACCGGAGCCTCATTGAGCGCGACGGCAGGCGAGCGGGTGAGGAGCTTGCCGTCGCCATAGACCTCGAACACCACCCGCCGTCCGCGTGCCGTCGCGGAGTCGTCGATGCCGACCAGGGCGTTGAAGCGCGCCTGACCGGGATTGCGTACCTCCAGGCGCGAATTGGCGAGCACGCCGATGCCGGTGTCGTACACCTTGCCGCTCAGCCTTAGCGGTCGGCCGAAGGGCGTGCGATCGGCCTGCGCGCCGCCCCAACCGGCATATTGCGGGAAGTCGCCCGGCCCCTTGCTACCGCCCCAGGGGCTGAGTTCGTGATGGATGGTCGGATCGCCCTCCGGCGTGGCGATGCCGTCCTCGGCGGGGTTCACATCGCTGGGGGCCTCGGACAGATAATGGCCATCTGCCAGACGATGCGCGCCGGTCACGCGGTAGATCAGCGTCTGGTGCGGGGCGAGGGTCAGCTTGGTTTCGCCCGAGAAGCTGCTCTTCGCCCCGGTCCACAGATCAGTCATCGCGACATCGCCGCGCAGCTTCAGGTGGTCGGCAGTCAGCACCGGCTGCACCGGTGCGGCAGTGCGGTTCAGGATCGCCACCGCCTTGTCGCCGTTTGCGAGGCTCTTCACGAAAATCTGCACATCGTCGGACAGATAGGCGGGGACCGCCTGGTTGGCGCCCGGATCCTGATTGAGCGCGATAATCGCCCGGTTGCCCAGCAGGGCCAGTTGCTCCGCATTGGCCTTGCGCAGGTCGAACCCGATCAGCAGCGGCGCGTTCATCATCGCCCACATCGCGAAGTGCGAGCGCGCCTCGGTCATGTGGTTCGCGTCGAACTCACCCGAGCCGACGAACAGCATGTCGGGGTCGTTCCACGTATGCGGATGCGCATAGAGCGCACGGCTGGCGCTGGTATCGAGGTTGGTCAGCATCCGTGACCAGTGGGCAGTGATGTCGTCGCTGGTCCGCGAGACATTGCCGATCTGCTTGCCCCAGCTTCGCACATCCGCCGAACCCCATAGGCACAGCGAAAAGAGATAGTCGCCATCGGGATTCTCGCGCTTCAAGGCGGTCGCCACCTGATCGTAAAGCGTGCGCACCGCCGGAATGTTCGTGCGCGCGAGCGAGTTCATGTCGATCAGCGGTGTCAGCTCGCGATAATCGCCCTTGCGGACATGGTCGCTGTCCTTGCCCAGCCCGCGAATGCCGCAGCCGTCGACCTTGATATAATCGAAGCCCCATTCGCGGAAATACAGCGCGATATCCTGATCGATATGGCCGTACAGCCCGACCTCGCGCTCGGCGATCGTGCCTTCGGGCTGGTTGGCGAAATTGGGGGTGTAGACCTGGCCGCAACTGTTGCGGCCGATGTCCGAATAGATCCCCGCCTTGAACCCCATGGCGTGAAGTCGGTCGGTCAGCGGCCGAAAGCTGGTCTGCTGGTTGGGACCAGCGGCGGCCGAGGGAAATTTGTCGGCGCGGATGACCATGCGGCCATCGGGCTGGCGGCGGCGTAGCCACCAGCCGTCATCGATGTTGATATAGCGATAGCCCGCCTCGCGCAGCCCCTTGTCGACGATCAGCTGGGCCGAGGCCATGACCTTTTCCTCGTCGACATCGCTGTTGAACGCGTTCCAGCTGTTCCAGCCCATCGGCGGCAAAGCGGCTTGGCCGTCCTGATTGGCGCTCCATCGCCCTGTCGGCGCCAGCGGGTCGGCCTTGTCCGCTGCGGAGGCCGGGCTGGAGGACATCCAGGCGATAGAGATAGCGCTCGCGAAAACCCTGGCGATGATGGGCCGCATGATGATCCTCCCCGTGATGGTGTTTGCATGATCTTGTCCGACTAAACAGGCGCTGTCCACCGACGGAGCGTTGAAAAGACCCATGAAAATCGAATGCTGGACGAAGTCGGCTTTCGTGATACCGTTACCAAAAATAAGGTTTCAGGGGAGAGAGTTGGCATGAAGGCATGGCGCGCGGCGATCCTTTCGGCTCTTGCGCTATCGACCTCCGGCATGGTCCTGGCGCAGCAGCAGGCGGCGGCCGGTCCCGAACAGGCCGAGGCACTGGCGGCTCGGCTGGTCGGGCGGATGACCACCGACGAAAAGCTCGGCCAATTGCTCAACACCGCGCCCGCCATCCCCCGGCTGGCGGTGCCCGCCTATAACTGGTGGACGGAATCGCTGCATGGCGCGCTGGGCCCGGTGCCGACGACCAACTTCCCCGAGCCGGTCGGGCTGGCGGCGACCTTCGACGATGCGCTGGTCGGGCGCGCGGCGCAGGCGATCAGCGCCGAGGTGCGCGGGCTCCATGCGCTGGCGCGGACGACCGGGCGGCTGGGGCGGATCGGCACCGGGCTCGACACCTGGTCGCCCAATATCAACATCTTCCGCGACCCGCGTTGGGGGCGGGGGCAGGAGACCTATGGCGAGGATCCGTTCCTGACCGCCAGGATGGGCGTCGCGTTCGTGCGCGGGATACAGGGCGACGATCCGACCCGGATCGATGTCGTCGCCACACCCAAACATTATGCGGTGCACAGTGGCCCGGAATCGACCCGGCACGAAGCCAATATCTACGTTTCGCAGCATGATCTGGTCGATACCTATCTGCCCGCCTTTCGTGCCGCGATCGTCGAGGGCGGGGCCGGATCGATCATGTGCGCCTATAACCGGATCGACGGCCAGCCCGCCTGCGCCAGCGACCTGCTGCTGAAGGATCATCTGCGCGGACGCTGGGGTTTTCGCGGCTATGTCGTGTCCGACTGCGACGCGGTGAAGGACATCGCCGCCAACCATCATTATGCCCCTGACGCGGCGAGCGCGGTGGCGGCGGCGATGCGGGCAGGCGTCGATAACGAGTGCAACAACGCCACGCTGACCGACACGGACGGGCTGACCAATCCGTATCGCGAGGCGCTGTCGCGCGGGTTGATCTCGGTCGCGGATATCGACCGTTCGCTGACCCGGCTGTTCGCCGCGCGCTATCGAACCGGCGATCTGCCGGACCTGCGCCCGCTATCGAGCCAGACCAGCTCGCCTCGCGACATCGACACGCCCGCCCACCGCGCGCTGGCGCTGGAGGTCGCGGAAAAGAGCCTGGTCCTGCTGAAGAACACGGGCATCCTGCCACTGAAGCCCCATGCCCGGATCGCGGTGATCGGCCCACTGGGCGACGCAACGCGGGTGTTGCGCGGCAACTACTCCTCCTCGCTGTCGGGCCCGCAGGTATCGGTGGTCGAGGGGCTGCGGCAGGCCATGCCGGGCGCGCAGGTGCGCTATGTGCCGTTCGCCGAGACCTATACCGATGGCGATCCGATCCCGACGACCGCGCTCCAGGCCGAGGACGGCAAGCCGGGATTGACCGCGCGCTATTACAATGTCGCCGGGAGCATTCCCGACCGTTTCGCCCCCGGCGCGCTGAACGACTGGTTGAAAACGGCTAGGTTCGAGGATCGGCCCGTCGTCACCCGTGTCGAGGCCAATGCCGCCTCGCGCAGCCTGGACTTGTCGTCCGTCCGTGACGTGCACCGGGCGGTATGGACCGGCTATCTCGTGCCCCCGGAGACCGGGCGTTACCGACTCGGCATCGCGGGTTTCAACGGCGCGATGACCTTTGACGAACAGCCCTTCGTCGACCTCACCAAGGCATCGTGGAACAGCCTGCCCACGATGCGCACCGTCACACTGGAAAAAGGGCGTCGCTACCCGATCACCGTCACGACCGAGGCACGTATCCTGACCGGGATCAATCTGGTCTGGAAGCGCGTGTCCGACGATCCTTCGGCCGAACTCAAGGCGGCGGCGAAGAGGAGTGACGCGTTGGTCGCGGTCGTTGGCCTGACCTCCGACCTGGAGGCCGAGGAAGCGCCGATTGCGGTTCCGGGGTTTAAGGGCGGCGACAAGACGACGCTCGACCTGCCCGTCGACCAGCAGGCACTGCTCGAACAGGCCAAGGCGACCGGCCGCCCGCTGATCGTCGTACTGATGAACGGCAGCCCGGTGAACCTGGCCTGGGCCAAGGCGAATGCGGACGCCATTGTCGAGGCCTGGTATCCGGGGCAGGCGGGTGGGCTCGCGGTCGGGAACGTCCTGTCCGGCCAGACCAACCCGGCCGGGCGCCTGCCGCTGACCTTCTATCGTTCGGTCGAGGATCTGCCGCCGTTCGGCGACTATGCGATGAAGGGGCGGACCTATCGCTACTTCACCGGCACGCCCGTGTATCCGTTCGGCTATGGGCTCAGCTACACCAGCTTCGCCTATGCGCCGGTGTCGGTAAAGCCGGGGGCGAACGGCAGCATGACCGTCACGACCGAGGTGCGGAATACCGGCCGTCGCGAGGGCGACGAAGTGGCGCAACTCTACCTCAACTTTCCCAAGGTGGAGGGCACGCCGCGCGTCGCGCTACGCGGCTTCCGGCGATTGCATCTGGCCCCCGGCGAGCGAAAGAGTCTGACCTTCATGCTCAGCCCGCGCGACCTGAGCGCAGTGGATGCCGATGGTCAGCGGCTGGTGATGAAAGGCGACTATCGCGTGTCGGTCGGATCGGGGCAGCCGGAAACCGGCGTGCCGGCGCGCAGCGCGTCCTTCCGGATCGATCAGGCGACGCCGATCGAAGATTGATTGGTAATTTTTTCCTCCCCTGGAAGGCAGGGGGATCGCATATGGGTTGCGGCATGGCTTGATACCGATTCTGAAGATTCCCGGCATGGTTCGGGAGGTAAAGAATGGATCGTGTGGTCGAGTATTTCGGGGCGGTGGCGGATCCGCGGGCGGGCAAC
>DXIH01000198.1 GCA_019112965.1 Candidatus Sphingomonas excrementigallinarum
TCGGCTTATCCATGGGACACGAAATCAAAGCCCGGCGTGAGCTTTGATGAATATGGCGGATTCAGATCGACCAACCGCTATTCCGGAGGGTTCGCTATTCCAGGCCACGGAACAGAAACGATCGTCGGAGCGGTCGATGGTAACCACCTCATCGGGGTGGTGGACATCGATCTTGACTGGGAAGGCGGGACCCACGTTCGTTCCGTCATGAGGGCGACGCGATCAGGTCCATGTAAATAACGCGCTCTCCGTCGACCGCTTAGGGGAACGTGAGGAAACCCTGAACGGCAATGTCTGGGGCTAGCGGACGTTCGACGTAGATGGTGCAGAACAGGTTGAAGCAATCTTCGGGGGCTGCTTCCCGCCAAAGCCGATCGGCATTGGAAACCACGTGTCCCGCAGCTTTTCGCCGGGCGTGGCGATTGGCCATCTTAGCCGATGAACCCATGCCAGCATGTCTCTGTCGGCCTGCGCGTCCCGCGTGCTCGCGAGAATATAGGCACCGTTCACACCGCCCTTCTTCGATACATTTATACACACAGCACCCGAGGCGTTTAACAGCGTGGCAGGAACTGGCGGCAATTCCTGTGCGACGGCTGGCATGGCGACGGCCTGAACGGACAGCGCAACGACGAGGGCGAGATGGGCCAGGCGGATGAACATCCAAGGACAATGGCAGGACTGACGATTGTCCGCAAATGGGCGAAACCCGTCTTTCGCGCGCCCCCCTATCCGTAACCGGAACACCAACCCTCCCCGCCAGTTAAGCCCTTATCAGGTCAGGAGGATTGCCCCATGCTCAAGCTCGCCATCACGTTCCTCGTCGTCGGATTGATCCTCGGTGCGCTCGGTTTCGGCGGCATCGGCGGCGCGTTCGTCGGTATCGCCAAGATCCTGTTCTTCATCGCGATCGCACTGTTCGTCATCTTCCTGGTGCTCGGGCTGGTCGCGGGCAAGTCGGTGAAGAACGCGATCGACTGACGCGTTCATGCGCGAATTCGCGGAGCTGCTCGATGCGCTGATCTATACGCGCTCGCGCAACGCCAAGCTGAAGCTGGTCGCGGATTACCTCGCCGCCACGCCCGATCCCGACCGGGGTTGGGCGATGGCGGCGTTGACGGGCGACCTCGACCTGCCCGGCGTCAAGCCCGCGCTGATCCGCGCGCTGATCGAACAGCGGGTCGACCCCGTCCTCTTCCGCATGAGCCGCGACTATGTCGGCGACACGGCCGAGACGGTCGCACTGCTCTGGCCCGCCCCCGAGCGCCCCCTCGATCCCGAACCGCTGTCAGTCAGCGCGGTGGTCGAGCGGCTGCGCCACCTATCCCGTTCCGACGCGCCCGCCGTGCTGGCCGATATGCTTGACCGGCTTACCGCCGAGGAGCGGTTCGCGCTCCTCAAGATGGCGACCGGGGGCCTGCGCATCGGCCTGTCCGCGCGGCTCGCCAAGACCGCCTTTGCGGAGGCTTACGGCTTGGATGTCGAGGCGGTCGAGGAGGTCTGGCACGGCCTGTCCCCGCCCTATGCCGAGTTGTTCGCCTGGGGCGAGGGCACCGGCGCGCAGCCGACGCCCGCCGATGTGCCGGTCTTCCGCCCCTTCATGCTGGCCCATCCGCTGGAGGATCTGCGGGTCGACCTGACCGACTATGCCGCCGAATGGAAATGGGACGGCATCCGGGTGCAGATCGTCCATGTCGCCGGGCAGACGCGCCTCTACAGCCGCACCGGCGACGATGTGACCCACGCCTTTCCCGATGTCGCGCAGGCGTTCGACGCCGTGGGGGCGGTCGATGGCGAGTTGCTGGTCAAGGGCGAGCATCAGGGCGGCACGCTGGAGGATGGCGGGGGGGCCGCCAGCTTCAACGCGCTGCAACAAAGGCTGGGGCGCAAGACGGTGTCGACGAAGATGCTGGCGGACTACCCCGCCTTCGTCCGGCTCTACGATATATTGGTGGACGGGACCGAGGATGTCCGCGCCCTCCCCTGGACCGAGCGGCGCCAGCGGCTGGAGGCGTTCGCGGCGAAGCTCGACCCCGATCGCTTCGATGTCAGCGCAGTGATCGAGGCGGAGGATTTCACCGCGCTGGAGGCCTTGCGCGCCACCGCCCGCGATGCCGCGATCGAGGGGGTGATGCTCAAGCGCCGCGATTCCCCCTATAGCGGCGGGCGGCGCGTCGGCCTGTGGTACAAATGGAAGCGCGACCCGCTGACCGCCGATTGCGTGATGATGTACGCACAGCGCGGCAATGGCCGGCGGTCGAGCTATTATAGCGATTATACCTTCGGGTGCTGGACCGAGGAGGGCGAGCTGCTGCCGGTCGGCAAGGCCTATTCGGGGATCACCGACGAGGAGCTGCGTGCATTAGACCGCTTCGTCCGCGCGCATACCGTCCAGCGCTTTGGCCCCGTCCGAGAGGTGGAAAAGACGCTGGTGCTGGAGATCGCGTTCGATTCGATCCACGAGTCGAAACGGCACAAATCGGGCGTCGCGATGCGCTTCCCCCGAATCGCCCGCATCCGCACCGACAAGCCCGCCGAGGAAGCGGATCGGGTGGAGACGTTGAAGCGGCTGGTGACGTAAGGCATCTCATTCCTCCCCTGGCAGGGGAGGTGGCAGGGCGAAGCCCTGACGGAGGGGTGTCACGGCTGGCGATCTGGCCCCTCCACCACCCGGCTCCGCCGGGCGGTCCCCCTCCCCAAGCACAGCTTGGGGAGGATTTTGATCAGTCACCGACGCGCTCGATGTCCGCGCCGACCGCCGACAGCTTCTCTTCCAGACGCTCGTACCCGCGATCCAGGTGATAGACGCGGCTGACCGCGGTCTCGCCCTCGGCGGCCAGACCCGCCAGGATCAGGCTCATCGAGGCGCGCAGGTCGGTGGCCATCACCGGCGCGCCGGTCAGCTTCTCGACGCCCTTCACCATCGCGGTGCGGCCATGGACCTGGATGTCCGCACTCATCCGCGCCAGCTCGGGCACGTGCATGTAGCGGTTTTCGAAGATCGTCTCGGTCAGGGTGCTGGTGCCGCCGGCCTTACACAGCATCGCCATGAACTGCGCCTGCATGTCGGTGGCGAAGCCCGGATAGGGCGCGGTCGACAGGGTCAGCGGCTGGAGCGGGCCATCCGCCTTCACGCGGATCGAATCGCGGCTTTCCTCGACGGTCACGCCCGCCTCGGTCAGCGCCGAAAGGGTCGCGCGCATATCCTCGGCACAGGCGCCGACCAGTTCCAGGTCGCCGCCGGTGATCGCGGCGGCACAGGCATAGGAACCCGCCTCGATCCGGTCGGGCATCACCGAATAGGTCGCACCGTGCAGCCGGTCGACACCCTCGATGGTCAGCGTCTCGGTACCGACGCCGTCGATCCGCGCGCCCATGGCGATCAGCAGGCGGCACAAATCGACGATCTCGGGCTCGCGCGCGGCATTGCCCAGCACCGACGTGCCCTTGGCCGTCACCGCGGCCATCAGCGCATTCTCAGTCGCGCCGACCGACACCACCGGGAAGGTGTAGCGCCCGCCCGACAGGCGTCCGCCCGGCGCGCTGGCCTTCACGTAACCGGCGGTCAGCTCGATCTCGGCGCCCAGCGCTTCCAGCGCCTTAAGGTGCAGGTCGATCGGACGATTGCCGATCGCGCAGCCGCCGGGCAGCGATACCCGCGCCTCGCCCATGCGCGCCAGGATGGGGCCGAGCACTAGGATCGACGCGCGCATCTTGCGCACGATGTCATAGGGCGCCTCGGTCGAGAAAAGCTGGCCCGCCCGGATCGTCATGACCCGGCCGAAATCCTCCGGTCGCGTCCCCTCGACCCGCGTCGACGCGCCGATCTGGTTCAGCAGATGGCCGAAGCCGTCGACATCGGCGAGGCGCGGCAGGTTGCGCAGCGTGACCGGCTCGTCGGTCAGGATCGCGCAGGGCATCAGGGTGAGCGCGGCGTTCTTCGCGCCCGAGATCTTCAGGCGGCCCGACAGCCGGTTGCCGCCGCGAATAAGGATACGGTCCATAGACCCGCCCTCCTAGCGGACCTCTGGGGCATCGCCAAGGGTCGCACCCCGTCCGTCCGCTCGAAAGGCGGTCGAAAAGCCAAGAAAAGGGTCGGTTGATCGATATCAATGCGTGACCACACCCTTGGTGTCTAAGGCTTTCCTCCGCTCGGGGGATGAGGTGTCAGTGTCAAATTGCGGGCTTGCCGATCGGCTGAACAGATGGGTTGCGCTGACCCCGGCCGAACGCGATGCCCTGGCACGGCTGGAGGAGCGGCCAAGGGCGATCCGGCGCGGCGCGGTGCTGATGGAGGAACAGGCGCGCAGCGATGAGCTGTTCGTCGTGCAGCAGGGCATGCTGATGTGCTATATCCTGCTCGACGATGGCAGCCGACAGGTCGTGCGCTTCCTGTTCCCCGGTGATCTGTTCGCGTTGTCGGCGCTGGTCTATGGCCGCTCGCCCGACACGGTGGTCGCCGTTTCCAACGCAATCGTCTGTCCGTTCGACCGCAGCCATTTCGCGATCCTAGCGACCGAGCATCCCCGTCTGTCCAGCCTGGTCCTCGTGCTCAACCAGATCGAGAGGGTCATCACCACCGACCGTCTGGCGGGACTCGGCCGCACCTCGGCGCGGGTGCGGGTCGCGACGCTGCTGCTGTCGCTGCGTGGCCAGATGCGCCATGCGGGGCTGGCGGTCGACACCTCCTTTGCCCTCGGCCTGACCCAGGAGGAGATGGGCGACGCGATCGGCCTGACCGCCGTCCACGTCAACCGAATGCTTCGCCAGCTGGAGGACGATGCCCTCATCAAGCGGGAGGGCGGCCGAGTCTATCTGCTCGACGAAGCGCGACTGGTGCGCGAGGCGGGCTATATCGATCGGTTCGAGGGACTGGACCTCAGCTGGCTGCCGCCGGGGCGGTAGGCATATCTGTTCCTTCCCTTGCAGGGGTAGGAATGTTCAGGCGCCCGCCCAACGTTGCAGACGCGGCCGGACCTTGAGGAAACGCCGATAGCCGCGCTCGAGCAACGCCAGGATGCGGGGCGAGCGGGCCGCCAGGCCCAGCGGGCGGAGCAGCGGGATCGCCCGCCACATCGCGGCAAAGGCCGCCGCGCCCGACAGCATCCGCCCGTCCTCGCGTGCATGGAAACGCGAGAGCAGCGTGTCGCGATCGATCGGGCACTGGTCGGGCCCCTCGCCGCCGATCTGGACAAAATCGATCCGCCCGCGCACATCCAGCCGCCGCATCAGTGCGATCTCGCGCCGACACAGCGGACAGGCGGCATCATACCAGACGGTGACAGTCGTCATGCTCTTCTCCGGCAAGGGCGGCCCGATCACGATCGGGCCGCCTCCACCATCAGAAAAGATCGGCGGTCATCACCTTGTTCCAGACCTTCACGAAGTCACGGACCATGCGGGGATGGCCGTCCTCGGCGGCATAGAATTCGGCGATGTTGCGCAGCTGCGAATTGGCCCCGAAGATCAGGTCGTTGCGCGTCGCGGTGTAGCGCGTCTCACCGCTATCGCGGTCGTCCAGGGTAAAGCGCAGGCCCTTCTCGTCCGTCTTGGTCCAGACATAGTCCATGCTGGTCAGCACGCGGAAGAAGTCGTTGCTCAGCACGCCCACCCGGTCGGTGAACACGCCCGCCTCGCTTTCGTCCCAGTTCGCGCCCAGCGCGCGCAGGCCGCCGGTCAGCACCACCCATTCGGGGGCACTCAGCTTCAGCAGCGCCGCCTTGTCGAGGAACAGCTCCTCCGGCGCGACGCGGCCCTGGGTGATGGTGTCGAACTGATCGTCGACATAGTTGCGGAAGCCGTCGACCACCGGCTTCAGCCATTCGAAGCTGTCGGCGTCGGTCAGGTCGTCGGTGGTGTCGCGACGCCCGGCGGTGAAGGCCACCGCTTCCGCCACGCCCGCATCCGCCGCCGCCTTCTCGACCGCCGCCGTGCCGCCCAGCACGATCAGGTCGGCCAGCGAGACGCGCTTGCCGCCGGTCGCGCCGTCGTTGAACGCGCCCATGATCTCGCGGAGCTTCGCGATGACGGGCACGGTACGACGATTGACCGCCCAGTCCTTTTGCGGGGCGAGCGCGAGGCGCGCACCGTTCGCGCCACCGCGCTTGTCGCTGTCACGATAGGTGACGGCGGCGGAGAAGGCGGTGAAGGCCAGGTCCGACACCGACACGCCGCTGTCGAGGATCTGCTGCTTCAGGGTCGCTATGTCGGCGGCGTCGATCAGCTCGTAATCGCGTGCGGGAATCGGATCCTGCCAGAGCAGGTCGGGTTCGATCGTGACCTCGGGCCCGACATAGCGTTCGCGCGGCCCCATGTCGCGGTGGGTCAGCTTGTACCACGCCTTGGAGAACTGCTCGGTGAAATAGTCGAAGTCGTTCAGAAACCGCTCGCAGATCGGCCGATAGACGGGGTCGACCTTCAGCGCGATATCGCTGGTCATCATCATCAACGCATGGGACTTGCCCTCGATATGCGCGTCGGGCGTGCGCGGCGCGTCACCGCTGACCGGCGTCCATTGCAGCGCGCCCGCAGGACTGCGCGTCTGTTCCCATTCCAGGCCGAGCAGGTTTTCGAGATAGCTGTTGTCCCATTGAGTCGGGTTCTGCGTCCAGCTGCCCTCGATGCCGTTGGTCATGGTGAACTCGGCATTGCCGGTGCCTTCGGGATTGTGCCAGCCGAGCCCCATCTCCTCGATCGGGGCGATCTCGGGCGGTGCGCCGATGCGGTCGGCCTTCACCATGCCATGGCTCTTGCCGAAGGCATGGCCGCCCGCGATCAGCGCCACCGTCTCCTCGTCGTTCATCGCCATGCGGGTGAAGGTGATGCGGATGTCGCGCGCCGACGCCATCGGATCGCCGCTGGCATAGGGGCCTTCGGGGTTCACATAAATGAGCGACTGGTGCGAGGCGGCCAGCGGCTGCTCCAGATCATAGTCGGCGTCGCCATTCTGCCCGCGCCAGCGCTTGTCGCGATTGACCATCTCGTCGAAGCTGTCGACCTTGGTCATGTCGAAGACTTCGGGACCCCAATAGGTCGCGTCATCGGCTTCCCACGCATCCTCGCGCCCGCCGCCGAAACCATAGGTCGGCAGCCCCATGATCTCGAGCGAGCAATTGCCGGTCAGGACGATCAGGTCGGCCCAGGAGAGCGCGGCGCCGTATTTCTGCTTGATCGGCCAGAGCAGGCGACGCGACTTGTCGACATTGCCATTGTCCCACCAGCTGTTGATCGGCGCGAAACGCTGCATCGCCTCGCCCGCACCGCCGCGCCCGTCAGCGATGCGATAGCTGCCCGCCGAGTGCCACGACATACGGATCATCTGCGGCCCGTAATTGCCATAGTCGGACGGCCACCACGCCACCGAGCTGGTCAGGAAGCGCTTGATCTCGGCCTTCAGCGTATCGAGGTCGATCTTGGCGAATGCGGCGCGATAATCGAAATCCTCCCCCAGCGGATTGGCGCGGGGGCCATGGCGGTGCAGCTGCTCGACCCGAAGGCGGTTGGGATACCATTCGGCCAGCGTCGGCGGCGTGGTGAAGGCACCACCGATCCGGTCACCGCCAAAGGGGCACTTGCCTTCGAGTACCGTCTTATAGTCTTCCATGCCGCAAGCTCTCCGGGTTCGTCCTGTAAAAACTCCGGGCGCACGAAGAAACGACGAGCGACAAGCTCGCCGGTACGCCCGATGGGCGCGATTATGTCAGCTTTGTCATGAACATAGGCCGCGCATGGTCTTCCCTCAAGCGATGGAAACCACCGCTCGCCGCCATCACAACGTCGGGCTCGCCCGGTCGATCCTTGCCGACATCGCCGGGCATCCAAAAATTCTAGCCTGGATCAGTCCGGTTACTTGGGCCGATGCCCGGGGCGGCTCACCGATGAGACGGATCGTTCGGCGGCACCGGGCGTAACGGTCGATTGGCCCGATAGGGGCGAATGACGAGGGAACGGGATATGGCCGGATCGGCGGCGATCGTCGGCGCAGGGATGGCGGGTCTGTCCTGCGCCACGCGGCTGGCGGAGGCGGGATGGCGGGTTGCGCTGTTCGACAAGGGACGCGGGCCGGGCGGTCGTATGGCGAGCAAGGTCGTGACGGCGCAAGGGCTGTGCTTCGCCTTCGACTATGGCGCGCAATATCTGACTGCGCGCGATCCCGCCTTCGTCGCGCAGGTTCGGGACTGGGAGCGGCAGGGCGTCGCGGCGCGCTGGCCAGCGGCGGGCGAGGATGGCTGGGTCGGGATGCCCGGCATGAATACGCTCGTCACGCATATCGCCGAACCGCTGGGCGTGGCTTGGTCGACCCATATTCGAGCCATCCGACGGGACCATGACGGATGGTGGCTCAGCCATGACGAGCGCACCGAGGGGCCGTTCGATATCCTGGTGCTGGCGCTACCCGCGGACCAGGTTCCGGCGCTGGCGGCGGAGCATGACCCGGCGCTGGTCGAACTGGCCGAGGCGCATCCATCGGAGCCGTGCTGGACGGTGCTGCTCGGTTTCGAAACGCGCCTGTCCGCCCCGGATATCCTGTCCGCCGCCGATCCGATCGCCTGGGCCGCGCGCAACGGTGCCAAGCCCGGCCGCGAAGGCGGCGAGGCCTGGACGATCCATGCCACGCCCGACTGGTCGCGGCGTCATGTCGAAAGCGACCGGACCTCGGTGACGGCCTCGCTGCTGCGCGCGCTGGAGGAACAGGTGGGCACGCTGCCCGTGCCGGTCCATGCGACGGCGCATCGCTGGCGCTATGCCCGGTCGGGGAAGGCGGGGATCGGCGCCTATCACCGCCCCGACATCGCATTGGCGGCCTGCGGGGACTGGCTGATCGCACCGCGGGTGGAAAGCGCCTGGCTGTCGGGCCGTCAGGCGGCGGACACGCTGATCGGATGATCTTCCCCTATAGGGAGGAGGGTCGGCTCTGGGTTACGCCTTTTCCAGCGTACACTGGAGCGGATGCTGGTTGGCGCGGGCGAAGTCGATCACCTGCGCCACCTTGGTCTCGGCGACTTCGTAGGAGAAGACGCCGCACACGCCGACACCGCGCTGGTGGACATGCAGCATGACGCGGGTCGCATCGTCCATGCTCATGCGGAAGAAACGCTGCAGGCACAGCACGACGAATTCCATCGGCGTATAGTCGTCGTTGAGCATCAGGACCCGGTACGGCGTCGGCTGCTTGGTACGTGTCCGGGTGCGCGTCGCGACGCCCAGCCCCGTGCCCTCGTCATCGCCATGATCGGGACCATGCCCCGGGCCATCGCCCGCCATTCCCAGAGGATGGGTGAGAGTGTCGCTGTTCTGGGCCATGACGGTAAAATATGGCATGGCGGGGGGTGCGCACAAGCCCTTGGGGACAGGGTCGAACGTATAAATCGGAACGTTCGGGCCAAGGCGGATTGATATTAAGGACGGTCCTTCCCTCATTCCTCCCCTCGCAGGGGAGGGGGACCATGCGGAGCATGGTGGAGGGGTGTCCACGGTGGCGAGCGTCGACCAGCTTCTCCCACCGGGACACCCCTCCGTCAGGCCTGCGGCCTGCCACCTCCCCTGCCAGGGGAGGAATAGGGTGAATGACGATCACCGCTAATGGAAATCGCGCGAGCGGGGCAGCAGGCGGACATCGCGGGGATGCACGCCGCGCTGCGCCGGGGTTCCGCGCGGGTCGTGCGAGCGGGTGGGGGCGACCGGCACATCCTCCAGCTGCGAGAGCATCATACTGCGATCCTCGACGCCCGCCGTCATCAGATGGACGACGCCCTCCTCGCTGCGCTGGACGACGCCGTGGATCAGCATCAGCCGCGAGGCCATTACGGCCCGCCGGTTCGCCTCGAAATCGCGCGCCCAGAGCAGCGCGTTGACGATGCCCGTCTCGTCCTCGATCGTGATGAAGATCGCATTGCCCTTGCCCGGTCGCTGGCGGACCAGCATCACGCCCGCCACCTTGGCGCGCCGCCCATCGGCCAGACGATTCAGATCGGCGGCCGACAGGATACCCTCCCCCGCCAGCTCATGACGCAGGAACGCCATGGGATGGCCCTTCAGCGACAGTCGCGTCGCCCGGTAATCGGCGCTGACCTGTTCGGACAGCGGCATGGGCGGCAGCGTGACATCGGGTTCGGCCGCCATTTCGGGCGCCTCCATCGCGGCGAACAGCGGCAGCTGCGCCGACTTCATCCGCCGCGCCTCCCACTGCCCCTCGCGCCGCCCGCGCCCCAATGAGCGATAGGCGTCGGCCTGCGCCAGCAGATCGAGTGCACGGCGGGGCAGGTGCGCGCGGATCGCGACCGACTCGATGGTGTCATAAGGAGCATGGGTGGCGATCCCTGTGCCCCAGGCCTCCCGAAAACCATCGACCTGCCGAAAGCCCAGCCGCAACGCGAACGCCCCGTCCGCGCGCCGCTCCAGCCGATTGTCCCAGCCGCTGGCATTCACATCGACCGGCCGCACCTCGACCCCGCCATTTTCGCGCGCGTCGCGGACCAGCTGCGCGGGCGCATAGAATCCCATGGGCTGCGCATTCAGCAGCGCACAGGTGAAGATCGCGGGCTGGTGGCATTTCAGCCAGGCCGAGACATAGACCAGCCGTGCAAAGGACAGCGCATGGCTTTCGGGGAAACCATAGGAACCGAACCCCTCGATCTGCTTGAAGCAGCGTTCGGCGAATTCGGGATCATATCCCCGCGCGACCATGCCGCCGATCATCTTGTCGCGGAAACCCTTGATCGTCCCGACATTGCGGAAGGTCGCCATCGCGCGGCGCAGGCCATTGGCCTCGTCGGGGGTGAACCTGGCCGCGACGATGGCCAGCTTCATTGCCTGTTCCTGGAACAGCGGCACGCCGTATGTCTTGCCGAGCAGGGTGCGTAGCTCGTCCGCCGGGCCATGATCGGGATGTGGCGAGGGATAGGTGACGGCCTCCTTCTCCGCCCGCCGCCGCAGATAGGGATGAACCATATCGCCCTCGATCGGCCCCGGCCGGACGATCGCGACCTGCACGACCAGGTCGTAAAACTCCTGGGGCTTCAGACGCGGCAGCATGTTGATCTGCGCACGGCTCTCCACCTGGAACACGCCGATGCTGTCACCCTTTTGTAGCATCTTGTAGACCCGCTCGTCTTCGTCCTGCGCCAGATCGTCGAGGGTTGGACGCGGCAGCCCGTTGGCCTCCATCAGGTCGAACGCCTTGCGGATGCAGGTCAGCATGCCGAGCGCCAATATGTCGACCTTCATGATCTTCAGCTCGTCGATATCGTCCTTGTCCCATTCGATGAAGGTCCGCCCCTCCATCGCGCCGTTATGGATCGGCACCGTCTCGTCGAGCCGTCCTTGGGTCAGCACGAAGCCGCCGACATGCTGCGACAGATGGCGCGGTGCGCCGAGGAGCCGGTCGACCAGCGTGCGCAGCCGTGCGATCTCGGGATTGTCGGGCGAGAAGCCGGTCTCGTGGAAGCGCTTTTCCTCGAACTGTTTGGAAAAGCTGCCCCAGACGGTGCTGGTCAGCCTTTGCGTCACATCCTCGCTCAGCCCCAGCGCACGGCCGACCTCGCGCACCGTGCTGCGCGGACGGTAATGGATGACGGTCGCGGCGATTGCGGCGCGGTGGCGGCCATAGCGGCCATAGATATACTGGATCACCTCCTCGCGCCGCTCATGCTCGAAATCGATGTCGATATCGGGCGGCTCCTTGCGCTCGGTCGACACGAAACGGGAGAAGAGCAGGTCATGCTTGGTCGGATCGACCGAGGTGACGCCCAGGATCCAGCACACCGCCGAATTGGCCGCCGAGCCCCGCCCCTGGCAGAGAATGGGCTGCGGCTGACTGCGCGCGAAACGCACCACATCATGCACGGTCAGGAAATAATGGGCGTAGCCGCAATCGCGGATAAGCGTCAGTTCCTCGGCCAGCGTGGCTTGCAGCTTGGCGGGCACCCCATCCGGGAAACGCTCGGCCGCCCCCCGCCGCACCAGCTCCTCCAGCCAGTCCTGCGCCGCCCACCCCTCGGGCACCGGCTCATGCGGATAGTCGTAGGACAGATGGTCCAGCCGGAATAGGATCCGGTCGAGGATCGCCATGCTCTCCGCCACCGCGCCCGGACGGTCGGCGAACAGGCGCGCCATCTCGTGCGCAGGCTTCAGGTGTCGCTCGGCATTGGCCGCCAGCCGCCGTCCGCCGGTACGGATGGTCAGCCCTTCGCGAATACAGGTCAGTATATCCTGTACCGAACGGTCTGCGGGGCTCGCGAACAGCGTATCGGTGGTGGCGAGCAACGGCACCCCCCGCGCCTCGGCCAGTGCGGCATGCGCCATCAGCCGCCGCCGATCCGCGCCCGATCGCGGCATGGTCACCCCCAGCCACACCCGCCCCGGCGCCACCGCCACCAGCCGGTCGAGCGTCGCCGCCAGTCCCGGTTCGGCGCGCTGCGGGGGCAGCATAGCGTCGACCATCGGCTCGCAGGGCCGCGCGTTCGATGTCGGTAGTGCGATCAGCAGCAGATCCTCGGCATGGCGGATCAGGTCACCCAGCCCCAGGATACAGCCGCCCTTGCGCGCCCGCTTGTTGCCCAGCGTGAGCAACCGGGTCAGCCGCCCCCAGCCCCTCCGGTCGACCGGATAGGCGACGATGTCGGGTGTGCCATCGGCAAAGACCAGGCGCGCGCCGACGACCAATGTCGGCGGTGGCGGAGCCCCGATCTCTTCGGCCAGGGCGCAAGCCTTTCGCCAGGCCCTGAGCGCCCGCACCACCCCCGCCACGGTATTGCGATCGGCAATGCCGATGCCCTTGAGGCCCAGTTCATGGGCGCGAGCCACCACGTCCTCGGCCGCACTCGCCCCGTCGAGGAAGGAATAATGCGTCGCCGCGACCAGTTCGGCGAACTCGGGCACCTACCCTTTTCCTCCCCTGCAAGGGGAGGGGGACCATGCGCAGCATGGTGGAGGGGTGTCACCGATTGCGAAGGCGTCCATCCTCACCGGCGGCGACACCCCTCCGTCAGCGCTCCGCGCTGCCACCTCCCCTTGCAGGGGAGGAATAGCGACCCGCCCCCTCACGCGAACAGCCCGTGCACATACCAGCGCGGCCGCTCGGTCTCGGTGTAGAGCCCGTGGCGAAAGATCCAGAAACGCCGCCCGCGCACATCCTCGACCCGGTAATAGTCGCGGGTCGGCGGCGCCATGTCGGCGCGGCGCCACCATTCGCCCGCAATCCGCTCCGGCCCTTCCGCGCGCGCCACGTCATGCATTTTCCGTCGCCAGCGGAACCGCGCCGGAGGGCCATCCGGAGTTTCGGCAGCAAGCGATTCGATCGGCTGGGGCGGATCGAACAGATGAATCGGGCGCAGGGGCGGGTCGCCCGGTTCGGGCCGGGTCCACTCCGCCCTGGGCGCAGGATCGGTCGCAGGCAGCAGCAATTCGGCCTGTTCGGGCATGTGGCTGTCACGCGGATGGATTCGCCGCACCCGCTCGCGCCCCAGCCGCGTGCCCAGCCGGTCGATCAGCGCGGCGACCGCCTCCGCCTTCGCCTCACCGCCCTCCAGCCGCAGCTGCACCGCGTCCAGCTTCTCGGCCAGCCCGACATCCAGCCGGATCAGGTCATATCCGAAACCGGGGTCGAGCGGATCGGCCAGCGCCTCGATCCGCTCGCGGAACAGGCGGAGCAGCACGGCGGGGTCGCGGGTCGGCTGCCCCGTCTCGACCCGCAAGGCCTGCACCTCGCCATCGCAGCGGAACAGCCGCGCGTCCCAGCGCCGCCCGCCCTCATGCCGCTCATCGAGCGTGCGCGCCGCCTCGGTCGCCAATTCCTCCAGCACGCCCAGCATGTGCTCGGTACGCGCCACCGGCTCGGCAAAGCGCCGCTCCACCCCGATCGGCGCCGCGACGACACGCGGGGTCAGCGGGCTGTCCTCCTCGCCGGTCAGCCGCCGGAGCGCGGTCGCCGCCTCGCGCCCGAATCGCGCCGCGATCGTCGCCATCGGCCGCGCCAGCACGTCGCCGACCGACTTCAGCCCCGCCGCGATCAGCGCCGCGCAGGCATCCTCGTCCAGTTCCAGCGCGGCGACGGGCAGGCGGCGGATCGCGCCCATCTCGTCGGGCGCCGGAGCCCCGGCATGTCGCGCCAGCGCCCGCGCCGCCTCGGGCGTGTCGCCGTACGCCAGCCGCACGGTGATCCCGCGCCTGGCCATCCGCGTCTCGATATCCTCGGCCAGCCCCCGCTCGCCGCCGAACAGATGATCCGCGCCGCCCGAATCGAGCACCAGCCCCTGCGGCGGATCGAGCGCCACCGCCGGGCTGTAGCGCCGCGTGCCCTCGGCCAGCCGCTCCAGCCAGTCGGCATCGGCGGCGGGATCGTGCGGGAATATCTCGACCTCGGGCACCCGCGCACGCGCATCGGCCAGCGTCAGCCCGACCGACAGCCCCGCCGCCACCGCCTGACCATTGAGCGCCGCCAGGCGAATTGCGCCGCCGACCGACTCGGCAAAGGCGATCGGCGCCTCATCCCGCGCCACGAACAGGTGCGGGCGCCGGGCCCGCAACCGCTCGATCGGCAACCAGGGGAAGACGAGCGCCAGATAGCGGCGCGGGGTCGAAGCTTTGCGTGTCACGGTTCCACTCCACGCGCCACCGGGCGCCCGCGGGCCCTCCCCTTCGGCGCAGCAATTCCAGATCATAGGCCGGTGCTCCCGGCGCCTCCGCCGCCAGCGCCCGCGACGGCGCCGAGGCCACCGACCAGCGGGTGGTCGCCGCGCTGGGCACCACCTGCCCCCCGACGCGCAGCACCAGCATCAACACGCCCGAGGCTTCGGCCGCCAGCATCAGCCGCCGCGACGCGGTCAGGTCCAGCCCGCGCATCGCGCCCCAGCCCTCCGCGATCACCGTGCCCAGCCCCGGACAGCTCGCGCCATCGGCGGCGGCGCGCAGCAGCGCGGCATCGTCGGCGACCACCACCACGACCAGATCGGCGGGGTCGAGCCCCATCGCCACCAGCCCCGGCCCATGGAGTCGCCCGCCCTGCCGCTCGGCCGCCTCGGTACGCAGCCACAGGATCGGCCGTGCCCCCACCGCCAGCGCGCACCCCAGGGCAAATCCCGCCCCGCTTGCCGATTCTTCCGACGAAAGCGCATGGATTTCATGCAGTTGCCCGGCGGCCAGCCGAACCTCGAAGCCACCGCCCGCCTTTTCTCCATCGTCATGCCTGTCCGCCACCAGAGCGGCGGCGCGGCGCAGACGGTCGATCAGGGCGAAGGGCTCCTCCATATATGTTCTTGTAATGTTCCCTGCCTGGAGTCGCCAGCCGTAAAAAAACTGAAAAAAGTGCTTGCCGGATTCGAAACCCACATCTAATAGCCCGCCTCACCCCAGCCGGTCAGCCGGTTCGGAACGCCAGAGCGGGCGTAGCTCAGGGGTAGAGCACAACCTTGCCAAGGTTGGGGTCGAGGGTTCGAATCCCTTCGCCCGCTCCAGCGATTCCCTAGATGGAATCGCCTTTGTCGCCGAGCGAGCGACCTATCTACCATCTGCCAGAAAATTTTCCTCGCATGAAACTTCATGCGTCGAAAGACCCCGGTTTTTTTACCGAGGTCTTTGCCCGATCTTCAGATGGGTCGGCTTTCCAACAATGTGCCTTCCCAGAACATCAGCTTGTCCAGCAGGCGACGTTCGATAAAGGAATCGGGGACACCGACCGGGTCGGCCATGACGTCCCCACCCGCCCCATGGCGAAAATCGGCGATCAATCGATCCCGTACCTGCTGAAAGTCGGTTTTTCCTCGTTCCTCCTGCCGCGCCTGATCGCAGGCGCGCCAGAAGGCGGGGTAATCGTGGCGGCCATCGGCATCGTAAAGCCGCCCGAGATATTTTGCTCCTACGCCCCCATTGCGAACCCAATCGCGATGGCGCGCCGCCTTGCTGGCCAATCGATCCCAGATATAGATTTCGTCGCCTGGGCGGGCAAAGGTTGCGATCTTGCTGGCCGCCGAGCTATATTGGCGCCGCTGCCCCCTCGAAATCGGCAGGGTGTCCGCCCGCTGAGGAATGTTGATGCACGGGTCGAACGCATCCGCAGCATGGATCGCCATGATTGCCTCCGCCACCCCCGCGCGGTCCCAGGCGACGAACTGGGTCAGTTGGAACGTCGACAGGAAGAGGCGAGCGTCATTCGCTTCCACCTGTCCTGAAAAAACCGCCAGCCAATGCGTGTCGGGATGGCGGCCACGATCAACCCGCTCCTCCCTCGGGCAACACCAGCGGCGGACATCCTCTTCCGCTCTGGCCAGCAACATCCGGCGAATATCGTGTGGAAATGGCATGTCGTTCCTCCCGTCCCAGGCGTTAGGAGGGGGGCCGAAGCATCGAACATCCGGGAAGATTCAGGATTGCCATCACCATCGGAAACGAAGCGGTTCATCCGCCCCGCCCTTCCCCAAGACGCCACCGCCATCGCCGCGATCATCCTGCCGGTGATCGGGGCGGGCGAAACCTATGCGCTCGACCGCGCGATGTCGGAGGAGGAGGCCCTCGCCTATTGGTTCGGCACCGACAAGGCGGTCTTCGTCTTCGAGGAAGAGGGCATCGTCCTCGGCACCTATTACCTCCGCGCCAATCAGGCGGGCGGCGGGAATCACGTCGCCAATGCGGGCTATATGACCGGCCCTGCCGCGCGTGGGCGGGGGGTGGCGCGGGCGATGGCGTCGCATTCCTTCGACGAAGCCCGTGCGCGGGGCTTTGCCGCGATGCAGTTCAACTTCGTGGTCGCCAGCAACGAGGCGGCCGTGCATCTGTGGACGGCGCTGGGCTTCGCCACGGTCGGGCGGGTGCCGGGGGCGTTCCGGCACCCGCATCTGGGGCCGGTCGATGCCCTGGTGATGCACCGACCGCTATAGGACCTACGCCGTGCGTGCGACCTGGAAGCCCGCAAAGGACTGACTGACCGGCATTAGCTCCAGTCGGTTGATGTTCAGATGCGGCGGCAGCTGGGCGACCCAGAGCAGCGTGGCGGCGATATCGTCCGCCGTCATCGGATCGGAGCCCGCGTAAAGCGCGTCCGAGGCCGCCTGGTCGCCGCCGGTGCGGATGGTGGTGAACTCGGTCTCGACCATGCCCGGCTCGATCGAGGTCACGCGCACCCCCTTGCCATGCAGGTCGGCGCGCAGGTTCAGCGAGAATTGCTTCACGAACGCCTTGGTCCCGCCATAGACGTTGCCGCCGGTATAGGGATAATTCGCCGCCACCGAGGACAGGTTGATGATCCCCCCGCGCCGCGCGATCAGGCGGGGCAGCAGCCGGTGGGTGATGGTGATGAGCGCATCGATATTGGTCGCGATCATCGTGCGCCACTGGGCCAGGTCGCTGTCCTGTGCGGGCTTGGTGCCGAGCGCGAGGCCGGCATTGTTGATGAGCCAGTCGATCTCGGCAAATTCGGGTGGCAGGCCGTTCAGCGCGGCATCGAGCGCATCCTCATCGGTGATGTCGAAAGCCAGCGGATGAAAGGCCGCCCCCAGTTCGTCGGCCAGAGCCTGGAGCCGGTCGGCGCGGCGCCCCGTGCCGATCACCCGCCATCCCGCCGCGACAAAGGCCCGCGCGGTGCCCGCCCCGATCCCGGCGGTCGCGCCCGTCACCAGAACTGTCTTCGTCATCCGTCCATCTCCTCATCAACGCGGATCGATGCTGGTATCCGGCGGAACCGGACATGGCAAAGCGTGCGCGGTGCAGAAGGCCGCAACATGGGCCTCTGTTCCCGGCTTTCATCCAAGTGCACGGAATACAGGGCTTTTCCCGGATGGCCGGGCGCGCCGAACGGCGCCAGGATGGGCGCCGGGAGAGATTGGCATGGATCATCCGCCGGGCCAGCCGCGACGAATCGCCGGTGACCGTAGGCGCGGTCCCTTTCCGCGTGCGCAGGGCGGGTGGTGCGATTTCCGCCCGGCCCTGACTATGCCGCCCGCCGCGCCGGACGATCCCGCGACCGTCCGCACGGTCTATCCCTGCCCCGCGCCTGGCGACGACATGGTGGGAGGCTGGGTCCGGGTCCGCTGGTAGCCCCCACGGTTGCGGGGGCCGGATCGCCCTCCCACATAAGCGGGGCGGCCGCCTTGAGGTCGCATCAGCCAGGACGTCCCATGCCCCGCCGCCTTCGTATCGACTTCATCTCCGACATTTCCTGCCCCTGGTGCATCATCGGGCTGCGCGGTCTGGAGATCGCGCTGGAGCGGTTGGGCGAGACGGTCGAGGCGGACATCCACTTCCAGCCCTTCGAGCTGAACCCCGCCATGGCGCCCGAGGGCGAGAATATCGTCGAGCATATCGGCCGCAAATATGGCGCGACGCCCGAACAGTCCGCCGCCAACCGCGCCAATATCCGCGAGCGAGCGGCCTCGGTCGGCTTCACCATGGCGATGGCCGATGATGCGCGCATCTATAACAGCTTCGACGCGCACCGGCTGCTCCACTGGGCGGAGATCGAGGGGCGGCAGGCGGCGCTGAAACATGCGCTGTTCGACAGCTATTTCACGCGTGGCGAGGATATCTCGAACCATGACGTGCTGATTGCCGCCGTCGCCCGCGCCGGGCTGGACGCGGATGAAGCCCGCGCGATCCTGTCGTCCGACCGCTATGCCGCCGAGGTGCGCGAGGCGGAACGGCTGTGGCAGGGGCGCGGCATCCAGTCGGTGCCCGCCATCGTGATCGACAACCGCTATCTCATCTCGGGCGGACAGCCGCCCGAATCCTTCGAGCAGGCGCTGCGCCAGATCGCCGCCGAACCTGCTGACGCCTGATTTTACGGAGAGGACACCCCCATGGCCGACACCCGCCCCGACACCCGTTATGCCAAGACCGAGGAAGCCCTCGCGAAGCTGACCCCCGAGCAATATTATGTGACGCAGGAGAGCGGCACCGAGCGCCCGGGCACCGGCGAATATCTCCACACCCGCGAGCCGGGCCTCTATGTCGATATCGTCTCGGGCGAACCGCTCTTCGCCTCGGCCGACAAATTCGATTCGCATTGCGGCTGGCCCAGCTTCACCCGGCCGATCGAGCCCGCGCATGTCAACGAGTTGCGCGACACCACCCACGGCATGATCCGCACCGAAGTCCGCTCGGCGCATGGCGACAGCCATCTGGGCCATGTCTTCCCCGACGGCCCGCGCGATCGGGGCGGCCTGCGCTACTGCATCAACTCCGCCTCGCTGCGCTTCGTGCCGCTGGGGGATATGGAGGCGGAAGGTTACGGCGATTACGTGGATCAGGTCCGCGCGGCCGAACAGGGCTAACCAATCCTCCCCGGCACGGGGAGGTGGCAGGGCGCAGCCCTGACGGAGGGGGGCTTCCTCAAGCGAATCGCTTGACGGCACACCCCCTCCACCACCGCTTCGCGGCGGTCCCCCTCCCCTTGCAGGGGAGGAATTCCCATAACGTTTACGGCACCTTTTCCTCGTCCGATCGTTTGGCTCGCGCAACGATAAGGGTCGGGGAAAAGGGGCAATGTTGACGACGATGATCTGGACGCCGCTATTGATGGCGGCTCCACTTGCGCCCCAGCAGACGACCGACCCCGTCCCAACCGCCGCGCGCGTCACCCCCGATGCCGCGACCGGCGATACGCAGCGGACGCCCACCCGCCGCCGTCCGGTTCGCGTGTCGGACAGCGCACCCTCGGCGATCACCGCCGATACCCGCCGCGCGCCGCCGCCGGGGATCATCGGCGACTGGCATGACATCCGCACCCGCCTGAACGAGCGCGGCATCACCGTCACCGCGCGCTATGCCTCCGAAAGTGCGGCCAATGTCACCGGCGGGCGCAAGACGCTGTTCCGCGAGACGGGACAGTTCGACGCGGGCGCGCTGTTCGATCTGGAAAAGGTGATGGGGCTGAAGGGCGGCGCGTTCCAGGCCACCCTCACCTATCGTCGTGGTCGCAACCTCAGCGACGACGCCAATCTGGGCACGCTGCAACAGGTGCAGGAGGTTTACGGCCGCGGCCAGACGCTGCGCCTGACCCAGTTCTGGTACGAACAGCGAATCGGCGAGCGCTTCGAGCTGAAGCTCGGCCGCACCAATCCGGGCGAGGATTTCGCGATCTTCTCCTGCCACTTCATGAACCTGAGCTTCTGCGGTTCGCAGCCGGGCAATCTGGTGGGCGATTATTGGCAGAACTGGCCGGTCAGCCAATGGGGCGCGCGGCTGCGCTACGAACCGCGCGACGACCTGTATGTCCAGGGCGCGGTCTACGAGATCAACCCGCGCAATCTCGACAACGACTTCTTCATCGCGCACTTCAAGGGCGCGACCGGCGTACTGGTCCCCGCTGAAGTGGGCTGGATCAACAACCCCAGCGCCGGGCGGATCGGGTCGTACAAGCTGGGCGGCTGGATCGCCACGGCGGATGCGCCGGACGTGTTCCTCGACGTCAATCGCCGCCCGATCGCGATCACCGGCCTGGCGCCGCTGGAGCGCAGCAGCCGCTACGGCGTCTATATCAACATCCAGCAGCAACTGACCGGCGAGACCAAGGACGGCAAGGCGGAGAACGGCCTCAGCGTCTTCCTGAACGCGACCCAGGCCGACCGCGCGACCAGCGTCACCGACAATCAGGTCGCGGCGGGCCTGTTCTACAAGGGGCTGGTCCCCGCCGTGCCGGGCGACGTTCTGGGCTTCGGCGTGGCGCGGACCCATGTGAACGGACGCGTCGCGGACGGCCAGCGGCTCGACCCCACCCGGCCCGCCGTGCAGGGCTCGGAATACGCCGCCGAAGTCTATTACAGCATCCACCCTACCGAATGGCTGGAGATGCGACCCAACGTCCAGTTCGTCCACCATCCCGGCGGCTATTCGCAAGCCGAGGACGTCACCATATTGGGGCTGAAGGCCGCCTTCATCCTGTAGCGCCGGTAATTCACGACCCATTCAATAGGCGGCGCGCAAGGACAGGCGTGCCCAAAGGAGTGATTTGATGATCCGTTCGATGATGGCGTCCGCCCTGCTGGCGCCGACCGCCATGGCGATGATCGCCGCCCCCGTGCCCGCCTTTGCGCAGGCCAGTGGCGACCTAGCGGCGGTACAGCGTCACCTGCAATCGGTGCAGACGATGACCGCCGACTTCACCCAGACCGACCGGGCGGGCAAGGTGCTGACCGGCACGCTGACCATGAAGAAGCCGGGCAAGATCCGCTTTCAGTATGAGAAGGGCGTGCCGCTGCTGATCGTCGCGGACGGCGGCGCGCTGACCTTCATCGATTATTCGGTCAAGCAGGTGCAGCGCTGGCCGATCAAGAACTCGCCGCTGGGCGTCCTGCTCGACCCGACCCGCGACATCGGCCGCTACGCCAAGGTCGTGCCCAGCGCCGACCCGCGCCTGCTCTCGGTCGAGGCCAATGATCCCAAGCATCCCGAATATGGCAAGATCACCCTGGTCTTCGCCCGCGATGCTTCGGCGCCGGGCGGGCTGATGATGCAGGGCTGGGTCGCGCTCGACAGCCAGAACAACCGGACGACGATTCGCCTGTCCAACCAGCGTTTCGGGGTGCCGGTGGACGACAAGGCGTTCCGATTCAACGACCCGCGGAGAACGGCGGCGCGTAACTGAACGATCGGGGGCCGTTTCATTCATCTGCCCGACAGGTTCGCTGCCCTATCAAGGCGTTGCGGTTGAGGGGCCTTCGAGATTCCCCCCTGTTGCTCGGACGAGCACCCTCATCCCGCCTGCGTGACGAACGCTAGGTCGGCCCTCGCTCCATGCCCCCGGAGCG
>DXIH01000199.1 GCA_019112965.1 Candidatus Sphingomonas excrementigallinarum
GCGGTTGATATAGGCGGGGGAGGGGTTGCTGGTCACCAGCCGCTGGATCAGCTGCTTCGACACGAAGGGCGGCACGTTGGGATGCGCGAAAATCGTATCGAGCGCGGCATCGATCGCCGCCATGCCGCCACCGCTGACGGTCGTGCCGAGAAAGCTGGACGGGCCCGTCTCGTTCATCCCGGCATTGATGACCATCGGGTTGAGATAGCGCGGTGGGGCATCGGGGAAATTGGGTTGGACCAGGCCGGTAAACACGCGCGCCAGCCCGGAGACGTCGGCCTGGCTATAGGTTTCGATCGGCTGCCCCCCGCTCATCTTCAGCGAGCCGTCCATGTTCAGCTGGTACAGGCCGATGGTGAACAACTGCATCAGTTCGCGGGCGTAATTTTCGTCGGGCTGGGTGCCCGTCGTCGGGTTGGCCTTGCGATTCTGGAAATAGGTGAGGAAGGTGCTCATCGCGAAGCTGGTCGTCACCGCGCCCATCAGCTGGCGATAATTGCCGAAGGCATTGTCCAGCAGGATGTCGAGATAGGAGGCCATCGTGAACGAGCGCCACGAATAGATCAGGCCGTCCACGCCCACGACGAAGATGTCGAGCAGCGCCATGCCGACGCGCTGCCGCAACTGGTCCGGCTCGACGATGAGCTGTCGCCACAGCGTCGGATCCAGCCCCTTCATGTCGAAGCGGTTGCTCTCCCCCGCATAGCCATTGGCATAGAGCCAGTCGTAATGGCTGGTCGCGCGCGGCATCGCGAACTGGTCGGTCAGCCAGCCGTCATAGCCGCGCGAGACGACCGCATCGATCGTGCTGCGGGTCGCGCCCATGGTAGCCTGCGCCAGGAAACGGCTGGCCTCGGTGGGGGTGGGGGCGGCGTTGACGACGACCACCGGCGCGGTCGTGCCTGCCGGTGTCGCCGAGGTGCTGCCTCCCGCGCTCGCCGTGCCGCCGCCTCCGCCGTCGCCGCAGGCGGCCAGGGCCAGCAGGGGAAGGATCGCGCCGCCGGTCCCCAGGGCCGAACCGGCCGATCGTGTCGTGACGGCGGGCGCACCCGCTTCATCGTCGGCAGTCGCCGCCACCGGCTCCGCCAGAATGTCCCGCCCCATCATTGGATGTTCCACCCGCTAACCGCCACCTGTCGGGCGATGGGGGCAGCATGTAACCAACGTGGCTAACGAAACATGAAAGGTTCCCTCGGTTCGTCGTGGCCAGACAACAATTCGGCCGAAGTGGTCCTATCGTAACGCTGGCGCAATGAAAAAGGCCCCGAAATTGTCATTTCGAGGCCTTCGTCAAATGGTGGGATGGGTCGTTCAGTCGATACGCGGCAGCGTCTCGAACTGGTGATAGGGCGGCGGGCTGGACAGCGTCCATTCCAGCGTCGTCGCCCCTTCGCCCCACGGGTTGTTCCCCGCCGGTTTGCCCGCGATCAGCGACCAGATCAGGTTGATGAAGAAGATCGCCATGCCAGCGGCCATGATCTCATAACCATGTGTCGCGACCTTGTTCCACAGCGCGAACGCGTCCGGATAGTCCGGGTAACGACGCGGCATGCCCTGCAGGCCCAGGAAGTGCATCGGGAAGAACAGCAGGTTCACGCCCGCGAAGAACACCCAGAAATGCAGTTGGCCGAGGAACTCGTTGTACATCTTCCCCGACATCTTCGGGAACCAGTAATAGAAGCCTGCGAACAGCGCGAACACCGCGCCCAGCGACAGGACATAGTGGAAGTGCGCGACGACATAATAGGTGTCGTGCATATAGTCGTCGATGCCGCCGTTTGCGAGCACCACGCCGGTCACGCCGCCGACGGTGAACATGAAGATGAAGCCGATCGCCCAGACCATCGGCGTCTTGAACGACAGCGAGCCGCCCCACATGGTCGCGATCCACGAGAAGATCTTGATGCCGGTCGGCACTGCGATGATCATCGTCGCGGCGGTGAAATACATCTTGGTGTTCACGGACAGGCCGGTGGCGAACATGTGGTGCGCCCACACGACGAAGCCGACCACGCCGATCGCGACCATGGCGTATGCCATGCCGAGATAGCCGAAGACGGGCTTGCGGCTGAACGTCGCGATGATCTGGCTGACGATGCCGAAGCCCGGCAGGATCATGATGTACACTTCGGGATGGCCGAAGAACCAGAACAGATGCTGGTACAGGATCGGGTCGCCGCCCCCGGCCGGGTCGAAAAAGGTCGTGCCGAAGTTACGATCGGTCAGCAGCATGGTGATCGCGGCCGCCAGCACCGGCAGCGACAGCAGCAGCAGGAAGGCGGTGACCAGCACCGACCAGACGAACAGCGGCATCTTGTGCAGGGTCATGCCCGGCGCGCGCATGTTGAAGATGGTGGTGATGAAGTTGATCGCCCCCAGGATCGACGAGGCACCCGCCAGATGGAGCGACAGGATCGCCATGTCGACCGATGGACCCGGCTCGCCAAAGGTCGATAGCGGGGCATAGGCGGTCCAGCCCACGCCCGCGCCCGACCCGAAAAAGGGCGAGGCGAGCAGCAACGTGAAGGCCGGGATCAGCAGCCAGAAGGACACGTTGTTCATGCGCGGGAACGCCATGTCGGGCGCGCCGATCATGATCGGCACGAACCAGTTGCCGAACCCGCCGATCATCGCGGGCATCACCATGAAGAACACCATGATCAGGCCGTGCGCGGTGATGAGCACGTTCCACAGATGGAGCGACTGGTCGAGGCTCTGCGCCCCGCCATGCAGCATACCCGCCCAGATCCCCAGATACTGGATGCCCGGCTCGCGCAGTTCGGCGCGCATCAGGCCGGAGATCGCGCCGCCGATGATCCCGGCAACGATCGCGAAGATCAGATAGAGGGTGCCGATATCCTTATGGTTGGTCGACAGGAACCAGCGCGCGAAGAAGCCGGGCTTGTGATCGGCGTCATGGTGCGCGTGGTGGTGATCCTCATGACCGACGAATGCCGATCCGGGGTGAAGTGCGGTGTCGGTCATGGCTTATTGTCCCGCATTGCCAGCGCCGGCCGGATTGCCGGTCGCGCCCTGCGTCGTGAGGAGGCTCGCATCCGCGTCCGTGACCGGGCGCAGGGCGGGCTCGTTGCTGTTGTCGGGGCCAACGATCGTCCGGGCGTCCTTGGCCTCCTCGCGCATGACGGCGGAGCCGACCGCGCCCGGCTGCGGGATGACCGCGGCGGACGGCGCCGCCGAACCCGGCATCTTGCCGCCCTTGGCCGCGACCCAGGCGGCGAACTGTGCCGGGGGCACCGCCTGCACCGCGATCGGCATGAAGGCATGGCGCGCACCGCACAGTTCCGAACACTGGCCGAAATACAGGCCCGGCTTCTCGATGGTGAAGCTCGTCTCGTTCAACCGGCCGGGCACCGCGTCCAGCTTCATCCAGAAGGCCGGGATCGCCCAGCTGTGGATGACGTCGTTCGACGTGGTGATGAGGCGGATCGGCACGCCGACGGGCAGGACGATGCGATTGTCCACCGCCAGCAGGCGCGGCCCGTCCGCATCGGTGCGCGCCCGCTCACCCGGCGCGACCTGATCCTTTTCCTTCAGCATGTTGGCGGTGATCTCGATCCCGCCATGATCCGGATATTGATAGGTCCAATACCATTGGTTGCCGATCGCCTTCAGCGTGACGGCTCCGGCGGGCGCGGGTTTGAACTGCGCCTGGAGCAGCCCGATCGAGGGGATGGCGATCAGGACGAGGACCACGACGGGACCCAGCGTCCACAGCACCTCGACCAGCGTGTTGTGGCTGGTCTTGGACGGCACCGGGTTGGCGGCGCGGCGATAGCGGAACACGACCCAGGCGAGCAGCAGCAGGACGAGCACGCAGATCACGGTGATGACCGGCACCAGCACGTCATTGTGCATCCAGTGCGCGAACTCGCCGTTTTTCGTCACCTGCGGCTGGAGCCCGATGCGGCCGTCGATCGGCAGGCCGACATTGGGGTCGATCGTAGTCGCGGGCGCGCCGTCCTGCGCCAGTAGCGGGCTGGTCGGCGCGGCGGTCGCGGGGGCCGCAGCGCTGGTCGGCGCGGTGTTGGAGACGCCCGCCCCCTCGGCGGCGGCCTGCGGCGCGGGAGCGGCGGTCGGAGTCGCGGGGGGCGCGGCCGGAGTCGCGAAGGCGACACCCGACAGCGCGACGCATCCCATCCCGGCGGCGATCGCGATCGCCTTCATGCGTTTGGGCATCCTCATCCTCCGGGGTCCGGACACGCGCTTGACCTCGCTCATCCCGCTCTCGTCTCCCATCTCCCTCGCCTGTCCGTCGGTCGTCCGACGGTCCTCGGGCGGGGCGTCATGTCGTTTTTGTTAGGGGGACTATAGCACGGGACTTCGCCCCCTCAACCCTAGAGCGTCACATGCCAGATTGCGCGGGGGACGGGGCGATCCTATGAGGCCGGGTCATCTGATCGATGCCGGAGTTGCCCCATGACCGATGAAGACGTCCTCGCCGAGTTCCGCGCCGCCGAGGCGCTGCTCGAAGGGCATTTCATCCTCTCCTCCGGCCTGCGCAGCCCGCGTTACCTGCAATGCGCGCGCGTCCTGATGGACCCGGCCCGCGCGGCGCGGCTCTGCGAGGCGGTGGCGGCGAAAATTCCGGCCGACATCAAGGCGCAGATCGGCGCCGTCGTCGCCCCCGCCATGGGCGGCGTCATCGTCGGCCATGAAATGGCCCGTGCGCTGGGCGTGCCCGGCATGTTCCTGGAGCGGCCCGAGGGAACCTTCCACCTGCGCCGCGGCTTCCGCCTGGAGAAGGGGCAGAAGGTGCTGATGATGGAAGACGTGGTCACGACCGGCCTGTCCAGCCGCGAGGCAATCGCCGCCATCGCGCGCGAGGGTGGCGAGACGATCGCGGCAGCCTCGCTGGTCGATCGCTCGAACGGCACCGCCGATCTGGGCGTGCCTTTCTTCCCGCTGATCCGACTCGACGTGCCAAGCTACGCCGCCGCCGATCTGCCGCCCGAACTGGCGGCGATCCCCGCGATCAAGCCGGGGAGCCGCGCGGCGGCATGACCGAGCATTTGCGCCTGGGCGTCAATATCGACCATGTCGCGACCGTGCGGAATGCGCGCGGCGCGGGCTATCCCGATCCGGTCAAGGCGGCGCTGATCGCGGCGGGGGCGGGCGCGGACGGCATTACCGCGCATCTGCGCGAGGATCGGCGGCATATCACCGACGACGATATCGCGCGGCTGTCGGCCGAGCTGACCGTGCCGCTCAACTTGGAAATGGCCGCGACCGAGGAGATGCTCGCCATCGCGCTGAAGCATCGCCCTCACGCTGCGTGCATCGTGCCGGAAAAGCGTGAGGAGCGCACGACCGAGGGCGGCCTCGACGCCGCCGGACAGCGCGAATGGCTCAGCCCCATGGTCGCCAAGCTGGGCGAGGCGGGCATCCGCGTCTCGTTGTTCATCGAGCCCGATCCCCGCCAGATCGAGGCGGCGCTGCACCTGCGGGTGCCGGTCGTGGAGTTGCACACCGGGCGTTATGCCGAACTGGACGGCGAGGCGCGCAGCGTGGAACTGCGCCGCCTGTCGGACGCCGCGGCGCTGGCGGCGAAGAACGGGATCGAGGTTCATGCCGGGCATGGTCTGACCTATGACAATGTCGCACCGATCGCGGCGATCCCGCAGGTGCGCGAGCTGAACATCGGGCATTTCCTGATTGCGGACGCGGTGTTTGTCGGCCTGCCCGAAGTGGTGCGCAAGATGCGCGCCGCGATGGACCTGGCGCGGTGAATCCTCCCCGGCACGGGGAGGGGGATCGCCGCGCAGCGGTGGTGGAGGGGGCTCTCCACTACGGGTGTCCTTTGGCGAACTCCCCCTCCACCAGCCTGCGGCTGGTCCCCCTCCCCGTGCAGGGGAGGATTTCGTGATTATCGGTCTCGGCTCGGACCTCTGCAATATCGAGCGGATCCAGGCTGCGCTCGACCGGCATGGCGGGCGCTTCGAGGCGCGCTGTTTCACCGATATCGAGCAGGCCAAGGCGGCCAGGCGTCCCTTCACCCGCGCGGGCACCTACGCCAAGCGCTTCGCCGCCAAGGAAGCCTTTTCCAAGGCGATCGGCACCGGCTTTGCGCAAGGCGTGTTCATGCGCGACATCGGCGTGGTGAACCTGCCCGGCGGTGCGCCGACCCTGTCTTTGACCGGCGGCGCGCGCGAACGGCTTGACGCAATGACCCCGGCGGGCCACGTCGCCCATATTCACTTGACCATGACCGACGATCACCCCTGGGCGCAGGCCTTTGTCGTGATCGAGGCACGACCGGAAGTTTCCGCATGAAGGACGCGGTGTTGGACACGAACCCAGGCTCACCCGCCGACCCGAGGGTGAGCGCACCGCCGCCGCCCCAGACGCCACCACAGACTCCGGCCAAGAAGAAGGGCACCGACTGGTGGTCCGAGGTCAAGGGGCTGTTCTGGCTGTTGCTGATCGTGCTGGGCTTCCACAGCTTCATCGCCAAGCCCTTCTACATCCCGTCCGAATCGATGCTGCCGGGCCTGCGCGTCGGCGATCGGCTGGTCGTGAGCAAGTTCGCCTATGGCTGGTCCTATGTCTCGCCGACCATTCCCAATCCGATCGCGATCTTCAAATCGGTGGTCCTGCGTCAGCCCGAGGCGAGCTGGAGCTACCAGCTGCCCTTCATCCATGGCCGGTTGTTCGGCTCGCTGCCCAAGCGCGGCGATGTCGTGATCGTGACGCCGCCGGGCACGCATAACGACTATATCAAGCGCGTGATCGGCCTGCCGGGCGACACGCTGCAGGTGCGCGACGGCGTGGTGATCCTGAACGGCAAGCCGGTGCAGCGCGGGCCGATCCACTATATCGACATCCCGATAGACACGAACAGCCCGTGCACCGACTATGGCGACCAGGCGCGCGTCCGCACCGCCAGCGGCCAATGGGTCTGCCACCTGCCGATCGTGACCGAGACGCTGCCCAATGGCCGCCGCTACGATACGGTCGAACTGGGCTGGAGCCCGGGTGACAATTACGGGCCGATCAGGATTCCGGCCGACCATGTCTTCCTGATGGGCGACAATCGCGATCGGTCGGCCGACAGCCGCTTCTCGCTGGCCGAGCTGGGGCTGGGCGGGCCGGTGCCGTATGAGAATATCGGCGGCCGTGCCGAGTTCGTGACCTTCAGCCTGGATGGCGACACGACGCTCAACCCGCTGACCTGGTGGAGCTCGCTGCGTTCGGGCCGGGCGGGCCTGTCGCTGCACCCGACCACCGTCAAGGTAGCGGACGGCAAGAGCCAATGAGCGATCCGGCCCCGCTGACCGACCGCCCAGCGCCTGTCGAATTCCGCGAAGGCTTTGTCCGGCGGGAGCTGACCCGGGCGGCGATCTGGCTGGGGCTGATCGCGGCGATGGCGGTCACGGTCCTGCTGGTCCAGCCGCTGCTGGTGATCTTCGCCGGGCTGGTATTCGCCACGCTGCTCGACGGCGGGGTGCGACTGCTCGGCCGGGTGTTGCCGATCGGGCGCGGCTGGCGGTTGCTGATCGTTGTGCTGGCGGTGGTCGCCTTCCTGCTCGGCACCTTCTACCTGACCGGCGTCGAGATGACGCAGCAGGTGACCCAGCTTCGCTCCACGCTGGAGACCCAGGCGGGCAAGGTTACCGGCTGGCTGTCGTCGCAGGGGCTGATGCCCGGCACGTCGGACATCAACGGCCTGTTGAAGCAGTCGGTTGGGTCGATCGGCAAGCTGACCTCCTGGGTCGGGACCGCGGTGGGCGCGGTGACGACGATGTTCATGATCCTCATCATCGGCCTGTTCCTGGCGATGGACCCCGAAGGTTATGCGCGCGGACTGCAATGGTTCGTGCCGCGCGCCGCCCGCGCGGAGTTTGCGATCACGCAGGGCCGCGTCATGTTCACGTTGCGCCGCCTGCTCGCCGGACGCCTGCTCGGCATGGCGGTGGAGGGGGTGCTGACCGGCATCGCGCTGATGATCGGGGGTGTGCCGATGGCGCTGCTGCTGGGCATCATCGCCGGTATCCTGGCCTTCATCCCCAATATCGGTGCGATCATCACCGGCACGTTGATGATCGCCGTCGGCTTTTCGGCGGGGCAGGATGCGGGCTTCTGGGCGATCGGCACCTATCTGATCGTGCAGACCTTCGACGGCTATGTCGTGGTGCCGATGGTCGCCAAGCGGACGGTCGACCTGCCGCCCGCACTGACCCTGTCGACCCAGATCATGGCGAGCGCGCTGTTCGGCATCCTCGGGCTGGCGCTGGCCGATCCGATGACCGCGATGGCCAAGTCCGCGCTGCAACGCCGCTCCGAGCGTGAGGCGGAGCAGGACGACGATGCGGTGCGCGCCGAGTCGGAGGCCTCGTAGGCCCCGCCCGTCCTACCAGACCAGCGAGGGTTCCAGAGGTCCCGTCGTACCGATCCCGCGACGCGCGCGGGCCGCGACGATCGAATCGAACAGCGCCAGATAGCGGTCGGCCGAATCCTGCCCCGGTTGCGGCACCGGCTCGGGCCGCAGCGCCACGGGATCGAGCCAGTGACGCAGCGCCGCGACCAGCGCGCCCAGATCCTCACGCGGCACGATCGTGCCCAGCGCGCGATGGGACACGATCTCATGCACCGCGGGGCTCGAATCCGTGGCGACGACGGGCGTGCCGACCGCCAGCGCCTCGCGCAGCACGCCGGGTACGCCCTCATAGTCGGAGGGAAGCGCCACCACCCGCGCCGCCGCCATCGCGGCGGGGGCATCGGCGCTGTGGCCGGGCAGGGAGACCCGGTGCGACAGGCCCAGTATCTCGATTTGCGCGGTGAGCGCCGGGCGCAGACTGCCCTCGCCCAGGATGGTCAGGCCGATATCCTCGGGCAGATGGGTCATCGCGGTAATCAGCCGGTCCCAGCGCTTCTGCGGCTCCAGCCGCCCGACGCCCAGGATGCGGCGGCCCGGCGTCGTGGCGCGCGGCACCGTAGCGGGATCGAGCCGCGTCGGTGGATTGGGGATGACCGCGACCGACAAGCCGGTCGCGCCTTGCGCCTCGCGCGCGGTCGCGGGCGTCATCGCGACCAGCGCATCCAGAAACAGGCGGTGCCCCGCCAGCCATTGCCGTTGGCCCCATGCGATCAAAGGCGCCTGGTCGCCGCGATCGACGGCATTGGACATCTTGGCCACGATCGGCGGACAGGATCCCGCCAGCCGCGCCCGTGTCCATGCTGCCATGGCGGTATAATGATTGCCCGGACAGAAGACGATGTCCGGTCGCGCCCGGGCGATCATCGCGGGCAAGGCGCTGCACAGCCCGCCATAGCGCTGATGCCCCAGCGTCACCGTCTCGACGCCCAGCGGCACGCCGCCCTGGAACTGCCCGCCCGCGTCACCCAGGATCAGCGTGACCCGCCGTCCCCGGTCGAGCCACCCCGGCAACATGCGCCCCAGCGCCGCCTCGACACCGCCGCGCATCGCCAGGGCATAGGTCAGGATGTGATCGGCGGGCATAGGCTCCGGCAGAAAAGGCGTGTCGATATGGGAGCGCTAATCGCCGGTTGTCGCGCAATTATGTCAGGTTCAGCCCTAAGGTGGACACAATCGCGCGACAGAGGATGAATTCTTATTCAGGTGCGAGAAAGCAGTGTTGAGGTTAGCGGGCGCCGCCGGCGAACGCCGCCGAGGAATCTCCATAACGTGCAGAATGAACGAGATGATCCCATGACCCCGCAGCAGGTCCTGCCTGTCGGCCCGTTGCCCGGAGCGGGCGGCGACCATGGCCCGGTGGCGCGCGATATGGCCGCGCTGGAGCCGTTGAAGACGGTCAAGAACCGTTGGCCGGCCATCATCGGCGGGCTGCTGACCGCGGCCATGATCGTCGGGCTGGGGCATGAGCTGCTGGGTCGCGGCCTGGTCGGTCTCAGCCATTCGGTGCCGACCAACCCGCTGTTCTACGTCGTCTTCTTCGGCCTCTACATGGCGCTGCCGATCGGCGACTACATCATCTTCCGGCGGCTGTGGGGCATTCCGATCAGCGGCATGGCGGCGCTGATCCGCAAGCGGATCGCGAACGAAGTGGCGTTCAGCTATTCGGGCGAGGCCTATTTCTACGCCTGGGCGCGGGCCAATGCGAAGATGGTCGCCGCCCCCTTCGGCGCGGTGAAGGATGTCGGCATCCTGTCGGCCATCGCGGGCAATGCGATCACCCTGCTGATGATCTGCCTCGCCCTGCCGGTCGGGCGCGAGCTGTTGACGGCGGAGCAGTTGCGGCTGGTCTGGGGATCGATCGCGATCGTCATGGCGACCTCGCTGCCCTTCCTGATCTTTTCGCGGCGGGTCTTCTCGCTCGACCGCAAGACCCTGTGGTGGGTCTTCATGGTCCAT
>DXIH01000001.1 GCA_019112965.1 Candidatus Sphingomonas excrementigallinarum
GTCGACGGCACTCGCTGCACCGGCCCATGGCCAGACGGCGCGGACCACCGCGTTGCCGGACCAGGCGAGTCCCGACATCGTCGTCACCGGCGCGCGGCTTCAGTCGGTCAAGGACATCGCTGCCAAGCGCAGCATCGACGTCATTTCCGACAGCATCAGTTCGGACGAGATCGGCACGCTGCCGGATTTCGGACTGGGCGAGGCGCTGACCCGCGTCCCCGGCATCTCGACGATCCAGAACAACGGACGCGGCGAGGCGCAATTCCTGTCGATCCGGGGGCTCAACGCCGATTACAACCTGGTCGAGATCGACGGCGTGCCGCTGCCCGCCAACGAGATCAACCGCCGCAACGTCTCGCTCGACGTCATCCCTTCGTCGCTTGCCGCGCGGGTCGAGGTCTATAAGTCGATGACGGCAGCAATGAACGGCAATGCGATCGGCGGCATCGCGAACCTGCGTACCCGCAGCGCGTTTGACAATGGAGGCAAGCCCTTTCTGGGCGGCCGGTTCGATATCGGCCGCTGGGATTTCCAGCGGACGCGCGGTGGCAACATGCCTTCGGGTCAGGTGGAGATGGTCGGCGCGACCACCTTCGGCCCCGATCACACATTCGGCGTGGTCGTCGCAGGCAGCTATTTCCGCCGGGTCAGCGCCTCGCTCGACTCCGCCAGCACCTCGCCGCTCTATGTCGATCCGACCACCGGTCAGAAGTTGAACCCCGCCACGACCGATGCCAGCAGCGCGTTCGTCGTGCCCTCGGTTCGCCGCTGGCTGCATTACGACAATCTGCGCCAGCGTTATGGCGGCTTCGCCAAGTTGGAGTTCGACGACCATGTGATGTTCAAGGGCGCGCTGACCTTCGCCAAATTCTATCACACCAACGACGAGGACCGGCAGGCGAACAGCGTCACGCCGACCACCACGGTGACGGCGGCGACCAACACGTTCGCCAACATCACCAACGTCACGGCGAACGGCGGCACGGTGACGAGCGGCAATTATGCGCAGGCCGATGATTCCCGCTACTTCCAGAAGCGCGGCATCCAATATGCCGACTTCCACGGCGAACTGGCCCCGGCCAGCCATATGCTCGTCGATTTCGGCCTGAACTACGCCATCGCGACCTATCACCAGGATGCGACGACATCGGTGTTCCGCGCGCCCTCGGGCGCCAACCTGGCCTATGACTATACGATCCCGCCGGGCCAGTTCCCGCAGTTCAACTTCGCCAAACCGGCCTATGTCTTCAATCCGGCGAACTACAATATCTACGATTATCAGGCGGTCCCGGATGATCAGAAGGAAAAGGCGCTGACCGGCCGCGCCAACCTCCGGATCAACACCGGTGCGGACGATCGCGGTTTCGGGGTCGCTACGGGCCTCTACGCCCGGTTCCTCGACCGGCGTTATGATCGCAACGTCAACGACTATAAGCCCGCATCGGGCGCCACGACCCTGGCGCCCTTCGTCGTGCCGCAAAGCTATACGCCCTATAACGGCCACGGCCAGAGCATGATCTTCATCGATCCGGCCGCCGTCTCCCGCTTCTTCAACGCCAATCCGGACAAGTTCACCGCCAACCCGACCGATGCGTACACCGGCCTGCAATCCGACTATAGGCTGACCGAGAATATCACGGCTGCCTATGTGATGGGGCGTTATGCGCTCGACACGCTGCGGCTGACCGCCGGTATCCGCTATGAGGCGACAGACCTGTCGACCGGCTCCTATGCCCTGACGACGGCGGGCAAGACGACCAGCCTCGACTATGGGCAACAGGGCCAGCATTATCATGACTGGCTGCCCTCGGCGCAGTTCGACTGGAATGCGACCGACAGGCTGCGCGTCCGCGCCGCCTTCAGCCGCACGCTCGGCCGTCCGGATTACAGCGATCTCGCCGGGCGGCAGACGATCTCGATCAACTCGACCACCAGCTTCGTCACGATCAAGACCGGCAACGCCCAGCTTCGTCCGCGCCGCAGCGACAATTACGACCTTAGTCTCGAATATTACGTCAATCGCGACGTGATGTTCTCGGCCGCCGGTTTCATCAAGCGGGTCCAGGACGAGATACTGACGGTGAGCAACACCGAGCTCCAGCCCTTCAATGGAGTAACGACCCAGGTCACCACGATCCGGCCGGTCAATGCTAGTGGCACCGTCATCCGGGGTGTCGAGTTGAACGCGGTCGTCACGCGCATGGAGTTCCTGCCGCATCCGCTCGACGGATTGGGCTTTGCCGCGAATGTCACGTTGCTTGATCCGACGCCACCCTCGGTCATGATGGCGGACGGCACACGCCGCCAGCTGTCCAACCTGACCGAAAGCGCCAATGTTGTCGGGAATGTCCGAGCGTTCTACACCATCGGTCCGGTGACGTTGCAGGGCGCGTGGAACCACCTGTCGCCGCTGCTCCTCACCACCTCGACCACCGATCCCACCCAGGATATTCGCTACAAGGCGAGCGACCTGTTCGACGCGCAGATCCGTGTGCGCCTGTCACGCGCGCTGACGATCATCGCGCAGGGCAAGAACCTGTCCAACAACCGCCCCGCCCGGGTAACCGGCCCCGGGTTCGGCTGGCTCAGCGAGGAGCTGGTGAACGGCCGGGCCTATTATGTCGGCGCGCTGGTGCGGTTCTGAAGTGCGGGGCGATGCAGCTATCTTTGCGCTGGTCGCGGACGCGTCCGGAAACGGACCATTGCGGAGCGGCAGCGACGCCGTTGGCCGCGCATGCTTCCTCGACCGTGTCGAACAACCGCGTCGGTCGCACGACGCAGGATCGTTACGATGATGTCACGAATCGGTCTTCGCCCAGCGTTATGATCGACCAGCGTCGCGAGACTGATCCGTATCACCCTTTCCAGAAGCGAATTCACGCCTAACCATGGAGGATATGATGTCCAATCGTGTTCGTCTTGTTCGTTATGCGTCATGCACCATTACGGCGGCCGCGGCGCTGCTCGGCGCGCAGCAGGCCAGCGCCGCCAAGTGCCTGACCGCCGAGCAGTCGATGGCCGAGATTATGAACACCAGTGCGACCAGCGACACCCTGCTGCTCGCCCATCGTGGGTCCTGGGGCAAATATAATCCCGACGACCAGACGATCCCGGAAAACTCCATTGCCGCCGCAGAAACGGCCAAGGCCAATTGCATGGACGGCATCGAACTGGACGTGAAAGAGTCGAAGGACGGCGTCCTGTACCTGATGCACGACTTCAATC
>DXIH01000019.1 GCA_019112965.1 Candidatus Sphingomonas excrementigallinarum
CCCCGGCCCCTCCCCTGAAGGGGAGGGGGGATTAAGCTGACGGCATCCTACTTCAGCCGCGCAACGCCATCGCCCGCGCGAACACGGCCTCGAACATCTCGGGCGTCAGCCTCCCGGTATTCTGGTTGTAGCGCGAGCAGTGATAGCTATCGAGGATCACCGGCCCGCCGCCGGGCAGGCGATGTTCGGCCAGATGCGCGAATCGCGCCTTGGGCAGGCGACCGCCCAGCGCCTTGACGACCGAACGGTGCGCGATCTCTCCGAGGGCGATGACCACCGACAGCCGGGGCAGCGCCGCCAGCTCCTGTTCCAGGAAGGTCCGGCACGTACGAATCTCGTCCGGCGTCGGTTTGTTCTCGGGCGGCAGGCATTTGACGGCGTTCAGGATGACGGCGCCTTTGAGTGTCAGGCCGTCATCGATCTTGGCGGCGAACGCGCCCTCGGCCAGACCGAATTTGGCGAGCGTGCCATAGAGAAGCGGCCCCGCGCCATCGCCGGTAAAGGGGCGGCCGGTGCGGTGCGCGCCATGTTTGCCCGGCGCTAGGCCGACCACCGCCAGCCAGGCGTCTCCGTCGCCGAACGGCGGCACGGGGGCATTCCACCAATTGGGATATTCGGCGGCGACCGTCTGGCGAAGCTCGACCAGGCGGGGACAGAGCGGGCAGTCGCGCGGTGGCTGGATCGGGGCGAGAGGCGCCGGGATGACAGGAAAGGATGCGTCGGGCATCGCGCTCGGGTAGTCGCAGGGCATGACGACGACAAGCTATGCCATTGCACTGGGTTCCAACCGTCCGGGGCGGCATGGCGGCCCGCGTGACGAAATCCGCGCGGCGCTGGCGACCTTGCCGGGCGTTTATGCCGTGTCGCCGATCCTGACCACCGCGCCCATCGGCCCGTCGATCCGCGCCTTCGCCAATGCCGCCGCGCTGGTCGAAAGCCCGCTCGATCCGCCCGCCATGCTGTCCATGCTGAAAGCCATCGAGCGCGATTTCGGGCGGCGGCGGGGGCAGCGCTGGGGTGCGCGGGTGATCGACCTGGACATCATATTGTGGTCGGGGGGGCGGTGGCGCTCGCCGGGCCTGATCGTGCCACATAGCGCCTATGCCGCGCGCGATTTCGTGCTGCACCCGCTGGCCACGATCGCGGCCGACTGGCGCGATCCGCGTGACGGGCGGTTTGTACGCCACATGCGACATGGTGTTGACCGCAGGCGTCCGCGCCCCTAGGTCGCTTCCACCCCGATGGAGGGTCCGTAGCTCAGTTGGTAGAGCAAGCGACTTTTAATCGAGAGGTCCCGGGTTCGAGTCCCGGCGGACCCACCACGGGGATGATATACCGATCAGCCTTCGCCATGATCGTCGCGCAGGGCGCGTCCCGCGATGGTGATTTCCCCGACGAAACACGCCAGTCCCGCCACCGCGCAGATCAGGCCGCCGCCGAAAAAGAAAAACAGCACCCCCGCATGACGCGAATCGCGCAGCGTGCCCAGGAACAGGGTAATCGCCGCGCAACAGGTCATCGCGCCGGCCGCCGCGGTCAGGGTGACGGCGATGTCTAGGATCTTCGAGCGCAGGCGCAGGCGGCGCATTTCATAGCCGTTCGTCCGGCCATCCCGCTTCAATCCCTGGATCCGGTCGCTGATTCGCCCCAGCCGCGTGGCGAAGACGTTGAGCAGCGATCCGACCGCGGTCAGCAGGAAGATCGGCGTCAGCGCCAGCTGAATGACGCGGGCGGCGGCGTTCAGGGGATCGGTCATCAGGGCTCGCTTCATCCGAAGATCGTCGATCGAACGAGGATCGACATTGTTCCCCGACGACGGCGCGTGACGGCGATGGTCGCGATCGGCCACTCCCGAATTGGGATGGCGGCGGCATCGCGCCGGACCAATTATCCTTGTGCTAACATATTGATGAGCAGGATATAGAAGGGATCGGGGCATGTGACAGGGGAACGATGACAGATGGAATTTCCGCTCATCGTGCCGCGACCACCCCGCTTGTCCGAGCAATTGGAGGGGCTGAAGCGGATCGAGGCCTCCGGCCAGTTCAGCAACAATGGTCCCGAAGTGCGCGCGCTGGAGCGGGAGATGGTGGCGCAGCTGTTCGACGGGCGCGGGGCGGCGCTGGCGGTCGGCAATGCGACGCTGGGCCTGATGATCGCGATGCGGCAGGCGGCGGGACTTTATCCCCGGCCGGGCACGCTGGCATTGATGCCCGCCATGACCTTTGCCGCGACCGCGCAGGCGGCGCTGTGGGCGGGGCTGACTCCGTTGATCGTCGATATCGATCCGCGCGACTGGACCGCCGATCCGGCCGAGGAAGAGCGGATGCTGGCCCGGCATGGCGAGCGGATCGGTGTCGTCGTGCCCTATGCGACCTTCGGCACGGTCATCGATCTGGACCGCTATGCCTGGCTGGCGCAGCGTTACGGGGTCGGGATCGTCATCGATGCGGCGGCATCGCTGGGCACGCTGGACGAAGCTGGGCGGGGTTTCGGCGCGGGGGCGCCGTTCGCGCTGGTCTATTCGATGCACGCGACCAAGACCTTTTCGGTCGGCGAGGGCGGCCTGATCTATAGCGGCGACGCGGATCGCATCGAACAGTTGCGCGCGATGGTAAATTTCGGGTTCGAAAGCGGGCGCCATGCGACTCTGCCAGGCATCAACGCCAAGATGCCCGAGGTGCTGGGGCTGATGGCGCGCGGCAAGCTGGCCGAGCTCGATTCGATCTGTGACGCGCGCGCCGCGCTGGACCGCGAATATCGCGACGCGCTGGCCGGATGGACGTTCCAGCCCATGACGGCGAAGCGGCAGGCGACTCAGTTCATGCCCGTGCTGCTCCCCGCCGAACTCGCGCCGCACCGCGCGGCCATTATCGGCGCCCTGGCGGCGGACGGTGTGGGGGCGGGCCGGTATTTCAGCCCGCATCTGGGCGAACAGGCGCTGTTCCGCGACACCGCGCTGATCGAGGCAACGCCGGTGGCCGATGACGTGTCCGCCCGGATGCTCAGCCTGCCGATCACCGATGCGATGCGGCCGGGTGATGCGGCGATCGTCGCCGGACGGCTGCGCAGCGCCGTCGCGCGGGTCGCAGGAATGTCCGACGTGGCGCAGATGCGCGGCGACACCGCTCGCGGCTGTCTCATCATCGGCGGTGGACCGGCCGGCACCGCCGTGCTGACGGCGGCCAGCAAGAAGGGGCTGCTTGAAAGGCTGGCGGGGGAGGGGCTGATGCTGGTCGAGCGGTCGCCCCGCCTTGGGCCCGGCGCGCTGGGCGACTATGCGATCCGATCCGACACCACGGCGGAGACCTTCCTGTCGGCGGTGCGGGGCAATCCCTATCCCCAACTCGCCGCGCTGGAGACGCATCCGGCGGGACGGATGATGGCCGCGCATTGCGGCGCGCTGGGGGCGCCGCTGGCCGAGACCGCGCCGTTGCTGGCGGCGATCGCTGCGCGGTTGCGGGAGATCGTGACCGCGCATGGCGGCGATGTGCTGACCGCGACCGAGGCAGTGAGCGCACGGCGCACGCCGGACGGCCATTGGCGCACGACCTTGTCCGGCCCGAACGGACGGCATGACGTCACGTCGCGCAGCCTGGTCGTCGCCACCGGCGGCTATCAGACCGATGGGCAGATGGCCGACAAGATGGTCGCCGGGGCAAGGCTGGGCGCGCTGGCGGGGGATCGCCTGATCCGATCCGACGCCCTGCTGCGCTGTGGCGGGGTCGAGGCAGTGGCGGCGCGGCTGGCCGAACGGCGTGCGCCGAGGGTGGTCATCGTCGGCGGCTCGACCAGTGCGCTGGCATCGGCGGTGCAACTGCTGAAATGCCATGACCTGCCTTGGGGGGCGGGCGCGATCACCTTGATAGTGCGGACGCCGCCCAAGCCGTTTTTCCCCTCGATCGAGGCCGCCGAGGCGGAGGGCTTCACGGACTTCACCCCCGACGATATCTGCCTGGTCAGCGGTTTCGTATTGCGTCTGGCCGGGCTTCGGCTGGAATCGCGCGAACTGGTGATGCGGATGCTGGGGCTGGGCGGGCGGACGCCCGATCCGCGCTTGAGCCTGTATCGGATCGCGGGGGAAGACGATCCCGAGGCGCGCACGCTCATCGTCGAGGCCGATCTGGTGATCGGCGCGCTCGGCTATCGACCGCGCGCCCTGCCGCTGTTCGACAGGGAGGGCCAGCCCATCGCACTCGCGCATGAGGCGGGGCGGCCGATGGTCGACCGGCATTGCCGAATCCTCGACGACCGGGATCGGCCGGTACCGGGCGCCTATGGCATCGGTCTGTCCGCGGGTTTCCTTCCCTGGGGCGCGCTGGGGGGCGAGAAGAGTTTCCGGGGGCAGGCCAACGGCCTGTGGCTCTGGCAGAATGATGTCGGGCAGATGATCGTGGATCAGCTGCTGGGGCGGGATGTCGCCGGACATGCGAGCGTGGCGGCATGAACGATCCCGTCGCCGCTCCGATCGTCAGCGTCGTCATCCCGGCCTATAATGGCGCGAGCCTGATCGGCGAGACGCTGGCGAGTCTTGGCGAACAGACGTTGACGGCGTGGGAAGCGCTGGTCGTCGATGATTGCTCGTCGGACGATACGCGCGATCTGGTGCGGAACTGGCCCGACCCGCGCGTTCGCCTGATCGAGAATGCGGTCAATGGCGGCCCGGTGAATACGCGCAACCGGGGCTTTGCCGAGGCGCGGGGGCGCTATCTGGCCGGGTTGGACCAGGACGATCTGTGCCGTCCCGAACGGCTGGCACGGCAGGTCGCCTATCTGGACGCGAACCCCGATGTCGCGCTGGTCGGCACCCAGACCGAACAGCTGTTGGGCGGCCGGGTGCTGCCCATGAACTATGCGCCGCACACCACGCCCGATCTGATCGCCTGGCTCAGCTGGATCGAAAACCCGCTGGCCTGGTCGACGGTGATGGTCCGCGCTGATGCCGCGCGACGGCTCGACCCGTTCACCCGGCCGGAAATCCTCTATGCCGAGGATTTCGACCTGTATCACCGCATCGTCGCGTTCGGGCGTATCGCCCGGCTGGACGAGCCGCTGGTCATCTATCGCCAGCATGACGGCGGCGTTTCCAAGCAGTTCACGACGATGATGCGCGCCAGCGCGGCGCGGGTGCTGGCCGAGGCGCATGCACCGCTGCTCGGCGACGATGCGGGCGAGGTGGCGCGACTGCTGGCCGAGCATAATATGGGCGGTGTGCCGATCCCTGACGGCGCGACGCTGCGTCGTCTGGGGCAGGCGATCGCGCGCTTGCAGGGCGCCTTTGTCGAGCGTCACGGCCCCGACGCGCAGAGCCTGAAGCTGATCCGTTGGGAAACCGCGCGGCGCTGGCGGCAATTGGCGCGCGTGGCGCTTCGCAGCGGCCGGGTCACGCTGGGCGACGTGCTGGCATCGCGGCCGCCGCATCTCGGGCTGGGCTATGCCGGTGTCGAGGATATCCTGCGCTGGCGTGCGATCGGGCTGGTGCGGCGTATGTACCGAAGGGAGGGCGGTGTACCGGCCCAGCCCTGATCGCTGTCCAATCCCCGGCTGCCTGGGACGCCGGGGATCAAGCCATTTCTATGTCAGAACAGATATTTGATCAGCTTCGATGCGCCCAGTGCGACGCCACCGACGGCCAGCCAGCTAGACACCGCACCGACGGTCAGAATCATCAGGCGATCGATCGGCGAAATGATATGCTCTTCCATGGTGGGCAGTCCTCTCCCGCCGATCTTTTGCGTCGGCGTGCCTCATTTATGAAACAAAACAGGTCGGCAGACAAACCCGTTTTTCGAATAAGTGTGATCGATATGAGAGAGGGTCCGATACCTGTTGTTGGATCAAGGGGTTGGCGAAGCTCCGCTGACGGGCAGGCGCTGTCTCGATCGCCGATCCGCATTGCCCTTCGGGCCCGTTCGCCGCAAAGGCGGGCCATGGCGGTATTCCTTTCATGACCGATCGCGCTCCCCTTGCCGCTGTTGATTCGATGGCGGGCGCGGTGGATGATTCGCCTCCCGCCGAACCACCGCATCTGTCGGCCATGCCGATGGCGTTGCGCGGCGTGGCGGCGGGGGCTCTGGCGCTCGCGCTGCTCCTTCTGCTGGGGCTGGCGGTGGATCACTGGCCCTTTGCCTGGGACCGCGCCATCCTGACCGGGCTGCGCACCCATGCCCAGTCCCAGGGGCTGCGTGCGGCGGCGGTGGATTTCACCGCACTGGGCAGCGTGCCGGTACTGGTCCTGATGGTGGCGGGCGCGGCGATCCTGTTGCTCGCGCGCGGCTGGTGGCTGCTGGCGCTGGCGACGGTGGCTTCGGGGATCAGCGGCGGCGCGGTCGTGACCTGGGTGAAGCTGATGGTCGCGCGCCCGCGACCCGATCTGGTGCCGCACTGGGTCGATGTCCACAATGCCAGCTTCCCGAGCGGCCATGCGGCGGGCAGCGCGATGGTTTATCTGACGCTGGCCGCGCTCGCGACGCAGCTGACCGGGCATCGCCGGGTGCGCCATGCCATCGTCGCGATCGCCGTGCTGCTGGTCGGGACGATCGGGGTCAGCCGGGTCTATCTGGGCGTGCACTGGCCGTCGGACGTGGCGGCGGGCTGGTGCTTCGGGACGCTCTGGGCGCTGGGCTGGTGGTGGGCGACGGCGGCCGCCCGCCGGTCATGGGGCTGCGCGCGCCAATAAGGCCTGTGCCGCCTTCAGGTGCGGCGCGTCGACCATCTTGCCGTCCAGCTGCAGTGCGCCTGCGCCCGGATGGGCCAGGAACAGGTCGACGATCGCCTGCGCCCGCGCCAGATCCTCCGCCGAGGGGGTGAAGGCGGCGTTGATGACCGGCACTTGGGCCGGGTGGATCGCCATCATGCCGGTAAAGCCGTCCCGATTGCCCCGCGCGGCATAGGCGGCCAGCCCGTCCAGATCGCGAAAGTCGGGATAGACGGTCTCGATCGCGGCGATTCCCGCGGCGTGGGCGCCGAACAGGGTCAGCGAGCGGGCCAACTGATAGGGGGCAGTATAGCTGCCGTCCGCTTCGCGCGAGGTGGTGGCCCCGATCGCGGCGGGCAGGTCCTCCGCGCCCCAGGTCAGCCCGGCGAGCGGCAGCGGCGATCCGGCATATTCGTGCAGCCGGAACAGCGCCATCGGCGTCTCGGTGGCGATCGGCAGGATCGGGATATGCGCCACCCCGCGCGCCGCCAGCGCATGCAGGCTGACGAGCCCCTCGGCCTTGGGCAGGACGATGCCGTGGGGTCGCGCGGGCAGGATCGCCGCCAGATCGTCCGTCGCCAGCGGCCCGTCCACGGGATTGATGCGGACGAGCAGCTGTACGCCGGTGTCACGCGGCTGGGCCAGGAACCGCGCCACCTCTTCACGCGCGCGCGGCTTGGCATCGGGGGCGACCGCATCCTCCAGGTCGAGGATCAGCGCGTCCGCGCCGGACCCCAGAGCCTTGGCCATCCGATCGGGCCGGTCGCCCGGTACGAAGAGGAGCGAACGCAGCCGCATTCGATCAGCGCCCCATTTCCGCCAGCTTGCGTTCCCACGCCAGGGCGTCGCGCACGATCCCTTCCAGATCGTCCCGCTCGGGCCGCCAGGGCAGAGTGGCCAGGATCGCGCCATTGTCGGCGACCAGCTCGGCCGGATCGCCCGCGCGACGGCCCTCCATCCGGCGCTCGATCTTCAGGTTGGTCACGCGGTCGACCGCGTCCAGCACCTCCAGCACCGAGAAGCCACGGCCATAGCCGCAGTTGAGCGTGTGGCTCTCACCCGGCCGCTCGACGAGCAGTTCGAGCGCGGCGACATGCGCGGCGGCGAGGTCGGAGACGTGGATGTAATCGCGCACGCCGGTCCCGTCCCGGGTGGCGAAATCGGTGCCATAGACGCCTACGCCCTCACGCTTGCCGATCGCCGCCTCGACCGCGATCTTGATGAGGTGGGTCGCACCGACCGTCGACTGGCCCGAGCGGCCCTGCGGATCGGCCCCCGCGACGTTGAAGTAGCGCAGCGCGCAGTAGTTGATCGGATGCGCGGCGGCGACGTCCTTCAGCATGATCTCGGTCATCAGCTTGGACATGCCGTACGGATTGATCGGCGCCTTGGGATCGCTTTCCTTGATCGGCACCCGCTCGGGCGTGCCATAGGTCGCGGCGGTCGAGGAGAAGATGAAGTGGCCGACGCCCTCGGCCACCGCGCTTTCCATCAGCGAGCGGCTGGCGGCGGTGTTGTTGCGATAATATTTGAGCGGGTCGGTGACCGACTCGGGCACGATGATCGAGCCCGCAAAATGCATGATCGCGCGGACGCGGTGCTCGCGGATCGCGGCACGCACCGCGTCGTCGTCGGCGACATTGGCGACGACCAGCGAGGCGCGCGGATCGACCGCCCAGTCGAAGCCGGTGACGAGGTTGTCGAGCACGACGACCTCATGCCCCGCATCCAGCAGCGCCAGCACGGCATGGCTGCCGATATAACCGGCCCCGCCGGTCACCATCACCTTGCCGTCGATCGTCGCCATCGTCTTTTGTCCCCAGTCCCCGGATTGCCGTGGCCTAGCCGCTTCCTATCTAGGCATACAAGACGACAAGGAGATTCCGAGTGACCGAATATGTGACGCTGGCCGGGGGCTGCTTCTGGTGCACCGAGGCGGTGTTCAAGGACGTGATCGGTGTCGAATCGGTCGAAAGCGGCTATATCGGCGGCACCGTGCCCAACCCGACCTACAAGCAGGTGTGCGGCGGCGATACCGGGCATGCCGAGGCGATCCGCATCGGCTTCGATCCCCAGCAGCTGGAACTGGGCGATCTGCTCGACATCTATTTCGCGACGCACGACCCGACGCAGCTCAACCGCCAGGGCAACGACGTCGGCACGCAATATCGCTCGGCCATGTTCCCGGCCGACGAGACGCAGGAAGCCGCGATGAAGGCGGCGATCGAGCGTGCCCAGGCCGGGCTGGACAAGCCGGTCGTGACGACGATCGAGCCGATGGCCGAGTGGTATCCGGCGGAGGATTACCATCAGGATTATTGGGAGACGTCGGGCCGGTCGAACCCCTATTGCATGGCGGTGATCCCGCCCAAGCTGCAGAAGCTGCGCAAGAGCTTCGCCGCGCGGTCGAAGGCGGTGACGGCGTAAGGGATTGGGGCGGGGGCGGGGCGTGCGCTTCGACTTCGCTCAGCGTGAACGGAGGGCATGTTCCAATCCTACCTTCCGTTCCGCCTGAGCGTAGTCGAAGGCCACGCCCCGGCTTCTGCCAAAGGACCCTCCGGACATCGGGAATCCCTTAGCCTTCGACTTCGCTCAGGCTGAACGGAGTGCGGGATGTAAGTCCCGGCCGCACCGAGCGAATTCACAGTGCAGGCTCCGCCCTACCGCGTCGCGGCCCGCCGCAGCCGGTCGTTGATCGCCTCTCCGATCCCGTCGGCGGGAATCGGCGCCACCGCCAGCCTGGCATAATCGCTCGCATCGGCACGGTGGAGCGCGTCGAACAGCCGTGCCGCCGCCTCGACCGGATCGCCGCGTTCCGACAGGCTGTCCTGCCCACACACAGCCCCGAACCCGATCAGCCATTCGTCCGCCGCGGCTTGGCGCACGTTCAGCCGCAGGGGTTTGCGCGGCGCGTAATGGCTGGCGAGTTGCCCCGGCGCGGTGACGATGGCGGGGGCCTCGGGGCCCTGCTCCACATCGCCCAGCACCTGCGCCAGCATCGCCGCCGTCACCGGGCCGGGGCGCAGGATGGTGCGACCCGCGACGATGGTCGATTCCAGGCCCGCCTCGGTCGCACCGTCGTCGATGACCGGCACGCCGGGGCCCAGGCTGGCGCGGACATGGGCGGCGCGGGTCGGGCTGATCCCGCCGCTGGCATTGGCCGATGGCGCGGCGAGCGGGCGACCGCCTTGCGTCAGCAGCGCCTGCATCGCGCGGTGGCGCGGTACGCGGATCGCGACCGTATCCAGTCCCGCCGTCACCAGCGAGGCGATCCCCGCCCCGGCCTTTAGCGGTCGCACCAGCGTCAGCGGTCCCGGCCAGAAGGCATGCGCCAGCGCTAGCGCGTCCTCGTCGAAATCGGCCAGCGCCCGCGCGGCGGCCAGATCGGGGACATGGACGATCAGCGGGTTGAACGAAGGCCGCCCCTTGGCCGCATAGATGCGCGCCACGCCCTTTGCGTCGGTCGCGTCGGCGGCCAGGCCATAGACCGTCTCGGTCGGCACCGCGACGATGCCGCCGTCCAGGATCACGGACGCGGCGGCGCGGATCGCATCGGGGCCGAAGGGCAGGGTCGGGTCGTCAGGAGGGAAGGTCATGGTCGCTCCCGCCTATATCCCCGTCCGCGCGGGTACAGAAGGGGGCGGACGACGCGGCGGGCCCCCTTCGACAATTCCGGTCCCGCCCGTTAAAGGACGCACGCATGTTCGTTCTCGATTCCTATCTCGCCCGTATCGCTCTGCCCTCACGCGTGACCGTCGATGCCGAAGGGCTGGGGCGGCTGCAATGGGCGCATCGCCAGGCCATTCCGTTCGAGAATATCGATGTCCGGCTGGGCCGCCCGATCGCGATCGACAGCGCGGGCGTCTTCGCCAAGCTGGTGACGGCCAAGCGCGGCGGCTATTGCTTCGAGCAGAACCGGCTGTTCCTGGATGCGCTGGCGGCGCACGGATTTCACGCTCGGCCCTTGCTCGCGCGGGTCTGGCTAGGCGCGACCGAGGTGCCGCCGACCACCCACACGCTTAGCCTGGTCCATATCGATGGACAGGACTGGATCGCCGATGCGGGCTTCGGGGGCAGTTATTCGCCGCCCATGCCGCTCGTCGAAGGCGCCGAGGCGACCGCACCCGACGGCGCGCTCTTCCGGCTGGACCGCGATCCGCAGCATGGCTGGATGCTGCTGCGCAACGGTCATCCCGGCCTGACCGATGGCCGCGCGACCGGCGAGGGGTGGCAGCCGCAATACAGCTTCACCACCGACCATGTCTGGGACGCGGACCTGGCGCTCGCCAACCACTGGACCTCGACCGCGCCGGAAAGCCGGTTCCGTCAGGCGACGATCGTCAGCATCATCCTGCCGCGCGGATTCGCGTCGCTGACCGACCGGCATTATCGTCGCCGGGTGGGGGAGGACGAGACCGCAGGCACGATCACCGATCCCCGCGTCTATCGGATGCGGTTGAGCCTGATGTTCGGCCTCGACCTGACCGGCGAGGAAGCGATTACGCTGTTCGGGGAATAACCGAACAGCGAGCCGCTGCAGCGGCGGGATTCGCCCCCGGCTTCCCATCTTCGTCATCGCCGCCTGGGAAAGCTGCGCCACGCGGGGCGATGACGGGCGAATAATAGCGAGAAATCAAGACGGAGTGACGTTCGGTCACATAGTTGTTCCGTGACGGCCGCCATATTTGTCGCGGCCTGTGCATATTTAAGCTGGATTTTACCATTGCCCGTTAGACCAGTCGATGAACTGGGGGGGCGTTATGGATGACAAGCGATACGTTGGTCGTGCCGAAACCATCGGGTTTTGGTCGAACCGCCCCCTTGGCCGGGGGATTGGTACCCCGGTCGGGTACGCTGGATATTTCGTGAACTGTTGACGGAGCCGCAGGACGATCCTGCGTGTCCGAACCTTTGACCTGAAGGATAGATCATGTCGATCACTATGGTGATGGCAGGCGAGGACGTGTGCCTGCCGACCATCGGCGCTTTGGCCGAGGAATTGAAGACTGCCATCGCCCCCGATGCGACCGTCAGGCTGGACCTGTCCGGTGCCGCCTCGCCGGACCTGAGCGTCATCCAGCTCGTCCAGTCGGCGCGCGTCAGCGCGGCGGCGGCGGGATGCGATTTCGCGCTTTCGGCCCCCGCTGACGAGACATTGCGCGCGCTGCTGACCCGCGCCGCCTTCCTGCCCGCTTCGGCGGACGACGCCCAATTCTGGCTTCACGGAGATACCGCCCAATGACCGCTTCCATCCTGACCGTCGACGATAGCGCGAGCCTGCGCATGGCGATCCGCATCGCCCTGACCGGCGCGGGCTATACGGTGACGGAAGCCGCCGATGGTGCCGAAGGTCTGGCCAAGGCGACCGCGACCCGGTTCGACCTGATCGTCACCGATCTCAACATGCCCAATATGGACGGGCTGGAGATGATCCGCGCGCTGCGCCAGCAGCCGGCGCAGGCGGGCGTGCCCATCATCTTCCTGACCACCGAATCGGATGACTCGATGAAGGCGCAGGCCAAGGCGGCGGGCGCGACCGGATGGCTGGTGAAGCCGTTCCAGCCCGAACAGCTGATCCGCGTCGCCCAGAAGGTGCTGGCGCGATGAGCGCGGAAGATCCGACAGCCGCCTTTCGGATCGAGGCGGGGGAGCTTCTCGAACAGGTCGAACAGGGCCTGCTCGACCTGGAGCACCGGCTGGACGACATGAACCTCGTCAACGCCGTGTTCCGGGGCTTGCACACACTGAAGGGCTCGGGCGCGATGTTCGGCTTCGATGCGCTGGCGGCCTTCACCCATCACTGCGAAAGCGCGTTCGATCGCGTCCGCAAGGGCGATGTCCGGGCGACGCCGGAACTGGTCTCGGTCATCCTGTCGGCGGCGGACCACATGCGCGCGCTGGTCGACGGCGATGCCGCGGAGGCACAGGGCCAGGCGATCCTGGACCGGCTGGCGGCGGCGGTCGATGCCGCGGCCGGCGGCGGTGCCCCCGTGCCTGCGCCGACCCCGCGCAAGCAGGGCTGGACCCTGTCCTTCCGCCTGCCCGCCGACGCGATGGCCAACGGTACCAGCCCGCTGGCGCTGCTCGACGAGCTGCGCGAACTGGGCGAGGCGACGATCGTGGCGACCTTCGGCAAGGTGCCCGCGCTCGATGACCTCAACCCGGCGCATTGCCTGGTCGGCTGGGACTGCACGCTGATCGGCGACATCTCGCGCGAGGCGATCGAGGACGTGTTCCTGTTCGTCATGGACGACATGGAGATCACCATCACCCCGCTGGCGGTCGAAGAGGCCGAGGCGGAGGTGGCGGCGACGCCCGATCACGCGCCCGTCGCCGCCGACGCGCCGGTGGCCGCCAACGACACGACCCCGCGCGGCGCTTCGGCCAGCCGCTCGCAGGGCGAGCATGTCCGCGTGCCCGCCGAACGGCTCGACGAACTGATGGACCGGGTGGGCGAACTCGTGATCGCGCAGAGCCGCTTGTCGCAGCTGGCGGGCCACGGCCATGACCTGAGCCTGCGTTCCGTCTCGGAAGAAATCGAGCGTCTGGCGGGCGAGATGCGCGACACGATGATGATCCTGCGCATGGTGCCGGTCTCGACGCTGTTCGGCCGTTTCCGCCGCCTGATCCACGATCTGGCCAACGAGACCGGCAAGGCGATCGAGCTGGTGACCGAAGGCGAGACGACCGAGGTCGATAAGACCGTCATCGAGCGGCTGTTCGACCCGCTGGTCCATATCATCCGCAACTCCTGCGACCATGGCCTGGAAAAGGCCGAGGACCGTATCGCGGCGGGCAAGTCGTCCAGCGGCGTGATCCGGCTGAGCGCGCATCAGGCGGGCGGCGAAGTCCTCATCACCATCACCGATGACGGACGCGGAATCGATGTCGAGCGGGTCCGCGCCAAGGCGGAGGCCAATGGCCTGATCCAGCCGGGCCAGGTGGTCAGCGAGGACGAACTGCTGGGCCTGATCTTTCATCCCGGCTTCTCCACGGCGGCGCAGGTCACGAACCTGTCGGGCCGGGGCGTCGGCATGGACGTGGTCAAGCGCACGATTGAAAGCCTGCGCGGTTCGATCGACGTGAATAGCGTGTCGGGCCAGGGATCGACCATCACGCTGCGCATCCCGCTGACGCTGGCGATCATCGAGGGGCTGCTCGTACGGGTGGGCGAGGGACGCTATGTCATCCCGCTCGCGGCGGTCGAGGAATGTCTGGAGCTGTCGCTGGAGGAGGATCTGCGCTCGCGCGGGCGCAGCATCATCACGCTGCGCGAACGGCTGGTGCCCTTCCTGCGGTTGCGCGACCTGTTCGCCACCGGGACCAAGCCCGACACCTATCAGAAGATCGTCGTGGTCGGCACGGGGGCGGAGCGCGTCGGCCTGGTCGTCGACCAGATCGTCGGCAACCACCAGACCGTCATCAAGGCCATGTCGCCGCTTCACCGCAACGTCGCGGCCTTTGCGGGTGCGACCATATTGGGTGACGGCTCGGTCGCCCTGATCCTCGACATCGCCCAGCTCATCGCGATGAGCCAGCCCAGGGAGGAGCGGCGTCTGGCCGCTGGATAAGCCCATGCCCTATCACAACGTACCCCATTGGACGCCCGAGAACGGCCTGGAGGTCCTGACCTTCGGCCTGGGCGGCGAGACCTTCGCGCTGGAGGCGGGCATCGTCCGCGAAATCCTGGACATGATGCCGGTGACGATGGTGCCGGGCGCCGATCCGCTCGCTGCCTCGGTCATCAACTTTCGCGGCCGCATCGTGCCGCTGGCCGATCTGCGCGGCTCGTTCGGGATGGAGGCGCATGCCAACACCGCCGACAGCCGGATCATCGTGATCGAGCTGGACGTGAACGGCGACCCGTTCCTGATCGGCCTGACCGCCGACCGGGTCAACGAAGTCACCGTGCTGCACGCGGGCGACGCCGAAGACGTACCCGTGATCGGCATGCGCTGGCCGCGTGAGAATGTCCGCTGCCTGGTGCGGCGCGAGGGCGATGTGGTGGTCCTGCCGGACCTGACCGCGCTGTTCGCCCGCCTGACCGACGACGCCGTCGAGACCACCACCATTCACTGACCGGGCGCACGGTCTGCGCCAGCGCCTTTGAGGCCATCATCATGCGATACAACCGCGTATCGACGCCTCTGCACGCGGATTAGACCGTACGGCACCGGGTCGGGTTATCCATCAAGACCATCCCGGTGCAGCCCCCGGCGGCGAGAATACCGCCCGGGCAGCGCCCCGATAGCATCTTGCGATTTGGCTCCGGCATGACGCCCCGGTGCGACCTGAACCACGATCCAACACCGCGCCGATGTGCATCGGCATTTCCTATCACTTCAAATCCGTAAAACGGGGGGACCCATGCGAGCTACGATCAAGATGAAATTGGGGGTGACCTTCGCGGTCATGACTCTCCTGCTGGCCGTCGTCATCGGCGTGGGCATCGCCAAGATGAGCGTGCTGAACAACGCCATCAGCGAGATGGTCGCGGGGCCGGTACGCCGACTATCGTTGGCGCAGTCGATCGATACGATCCAGAGCCAGGCGCTGGCCGATCAGCAGTCCCTGGCCCTCAACACCGACCAGGCCACGATGAAAGTCTATTATGACAAGGTCATCGCCGGTGAGAACGAACTCGGCAAGACCATCGCCGACGGCACCGCCATCGCGTCGGTCGACGGCAAGCCGCTGTGGGAAAAGGTTCGTTCCGACTGGAGCGAATTGAAGCCCACGTTCGACCGCATCCGCGATATGGGGTATGCGAACCAGAACGAGGAAGCGGCCAGGCTGTCCAACACGGTTCAGACCCCGCTCATGAACCGTCTGGCGGACAATATCGCCAAGTTGAGCGACTTCCAGCGCTCGAAGATGAAGGAAGCCGACGAGCAGACCAACGCTCTATACGGCGAAAGCCGCAACATCCTGGTGACGTGTGGCGTGATCGCTCTGCTGGTCGCGATCAGCGGCGCCGTGTGGATTTCCTTCATCGTGTCGCGTGGCCTGAAGACCGCGTCGATCGCGATCGAAGCGGTCGGTATCGGCGACCTGGAACAGGACGTGCACGTCAAGAGCAACGACGAGATCAAGGATCTGGTCGACTCGGTGAACCGCATGACCGCCAACCTGCGCAAGACCGCGCAACTGGCCGATATGATCGCGGGCGGCGACCTGACCGTCGATCACCAGCCGCTGTCGGACAAGGACGTGCTGGGCCATTCGCTGGTTTCGATGGTCGATCGGCTGCGCGGCGTCGTCGGCGATGCCACCCAGGCGGCGCAGAATGTCGCGTCGGGCAGCCAGCAGCTGTCGTCCTCGTCGGAACAGGTGAGCCAGGGCGCGACCGAGCAGGCCGCCGCCGCCGAGGAAGCGTCTGCCTCGATGGAGCAGATGGCCGCCAACATCAAACAGAATGCCGACAACGCGACCCAGACCGAGAAGATCGCGCGCCAGTCGTCGCAGGCGGCCGAGCAGAGCGGCGCAGCCGTCGAGAAGGCCGTGATCGCGATGCGCACCATTGCGGAGAAGATCGGCATCGTGCAGGAAATCGCGCGCCAGACCGACTTGCTCGCCCTCAACGCGGCGGTGGAAGCGGCCCGTGCGGGTGAGCATGGTCGCGGTTTCGCGGTCGTCGCCGCCGAAGTCCGCAAACTGGCCGAGCGCAGCCAGTCGGCGGCGTCCGAAATCAGCGGCATGTCGTCGGACACCGTGTCGGCCGCCACCCAGGCGGGCGAGATGCTGACCAGGCTGGTGCCCGACATCCGCCGCACCGCCGAACTGGTCGCCGAGATCAGCGCGGCCTGCCGCGAGCAGGATATCGGCGCGGTCCAGATCAACGAGGCGATCCAGCAGCTCGACAAGGTGACGCAGCAGAACGCCTCGGCGTCCGAGCAGATCTCGTCGACCTCCGAAGAACTCGCCAGCCAGGCCGAGGAGCTTCAGGAGAGCATCGCGTACTTCCGGGTCGATGCCGCTGGCAATCGCGGTCGCGGCAAGCCCGCCGTGCGCAAGCCGGTCGCCCGTCCGGCGGCCAAGTCCGCCAAGTCTTCGGCCCAGCGCTCCGGCTCGGTCGCCGACCAGCAGGCCCGCGTGCGCGGCTTTGCGCTCGACCTGACCAATGGTGGCCCGGACGGCGAGGACGCCGAGTTCGGACGCGCCGCTTGAGCGGCGCGCAGGACATCCAGGTCGTCGTCTTCGGTCTCGGGGAGGAGGAATTCGCCCTCCCCGTTACCAGCGTCCGCGAGATCCTGGACCATCGCAACGCCTATCGGGTGCCCCACGCACCCGATTGGTTCCTGGGGCTGACCGATGTGCGGGGGGACTCCGTGCCGATGGTCGACCTGCGCGTCCGGCTGGGCCTGAGCCCGGTCGAACCGACGCTGACCACGCGCGTACTGGTCGTCGATGTCGCCGGAGCTGGGGGCAAGCCCTTGTCGCTGGGCATGGTCGTCGACCGCGTGCTCGACGTGGCGACCTTCCCGGCGGGCTCGGTCGAGGGTGCCCCCGATCTGGGCGGACGCTGGCGGTCGGACCAGATCGAGGCGATCCTTCGGCGCGGGAGCGGCTTCGTCGCCTTGCTCGACCCGGTGCGCCTGTTCGGCGCAGCGGACCTGGACGTCACCCGTGCGGCCGCCATCGCGGCCTGATCCGGCTTTCGACACGTAACAGGAGAGGAGATCGTCATGCGTTTCCACGCTTCGCTGAAAGATACGTCGCACGTCGATGTCGCGACGGCGGAAATCGGTCGCCTGCAACGGGCCTTTGCCCAGGGGCGGGTGAATGAGCGCGCCGACCTGGCGGGGGCGACCGGCAAGGCGCGCGATATGCTGGTCGCGGTCAACGACCTGCTGGAGACCGCGGCCATGCCCGTCGCGTCCTTCAACCGGCGGCTGGCGCATGTCGCGGGGGAGCATGACCGGGGTGATATCGACGCGATACTGCCCGTCGACGAATTTCCCGGCGATCTCGCCGTCGCGGCGCGCACCGTCAACGAACTGGTCGCCAGCCATATCGCCGTCAAGAAACAAGCCATGGCCTGCATCCATTCGCTGGCGCAGGGCGATTTCGAGGCGCCCATGGCCGCGCTGCCGGGCAAGAAGGCCTTCATCAACGACACGATCGAGCAGCTTCGCGGCAACCTGAAGGGCCTGATCGCCGAGATGAACACCATGTCGGCCGAGCATGATCGCGGCGATATCGACGTGTTCGTGCCGGTCGAGAAGTTCCAGGGCGATTTCGGCGTCATGGCCCGTCGCCTGAACGAAATGGTCGCCAACCACATCGCCGCCAAGAAGATGGCGATGGCCTGTATCCGCCAGTTCGGCGAAGGCAATTTCGATGCGCCGATGCAGCAGCTGCCGGGCAAGAAGGCGTTTATCAACGATACGATCGAATTGCTGCGCGCCAATTTCCAGGCGATCATCGGCGAGATCCAGCGCCTGATCGCGGCCTCGACCGCGGGCAAGCTCAGCGAGCGCGGCGATGCGACGCGCTTCCCCGGCGACTTTGCCGGGCTGGTCAGCGGGATCAACGGCATGCTCGACGCGATCCTGCTGCCGATCGGCGAGGGCAACCGCGTCCTCAACCTGGTCAGCACCGGGTCGCTGCTCGAACGGGTCGAAATCGAGTGCGAGGGCGACCACCGTCGCATGAAGGATGCGATCAACAACCTGGTCGACAACCTCACCCAGTTCGCCAGCAATGTCGCAGGCGCGGCGGATCAGGTCGCCAGCGGCAGCCAGCAGCTGTCATCGGCCTCCGAACAGGTGTCGGAAGGCGCGACCGAACAGGCCGCCGCCGCCGAGGAAGCCTCGGCTTCGATGGAGGAGATGGCCGCCAACATCAAACAGAATGCCGACAACGCGACCCAGACTGAAAAGATCGCGCGCCAATCCTCGCTGGATGCCGAGCAGAGCGGTCAGGCGGTGCAGAAGGCCGTGGTCGCGATGCGCACCATCGCGGAGAAGATCGGCATCGTGCAGGAAATCGCGCGGCAGACGGACCTGCTGGCGCTGAACGCCGCGGTCGAGGCGGCGCGGGCCGGGGAGCATGGGCGCGGCTTTGCCGTGGTGGCGGCCGAAGTCCGCAAGCTCGCCGAACGCAGCCAGACGGCGGCGGCCGAGATCAGTGGCATGTCGTCGGACACCGTGTCCGCCGCGACCCAGGCGGGCGAGATGCTGACCAGGCTGGTGCCCGACATCCGTCGCACCGCCGAACTGGTCGCCGAGATCAGCGCCGCCTGCCGCGAACAGGATATCGGCGCGGTGCAGATCAACGAGGCGATCCAGCAGCTCGATAAGGTGACGCAGCAGAACGCCTCTGCCTCCGATCAGATTTCCAGCACGTCGGCCGAGCTGGCCGGACGGGCGGAAGATCTGCAGGACAGCATCGCCTTCTTCCAGATTGCCGAGCACGTCCAGGCCGCCACGCCCAAGCCGGCGGTTCGCAAGCCCGCGACCCGGCAGGCCGTCGCCAAAGGGCGCAAGGCGCCTGTGCGGGCCGGTTCGGTCGCGCATCAGCAGGCGCGCGTCCACGGCTTCACGCTCGACCTGAGCGAGGGCGGCCCGGACGGCGAAGATGCGGAGTTCGGCCACGCGGCCTGACGATGCGGCGGCGCTGCGGAGCCCCGGGGGGCGCTCCGCAGGCCGTTATTGAGAGGCCGATATTGCGGGTCTGAACCAATAATTCATGACTATCGGCCTATGATGTGCCCGGTTCCGAGGGGTGAGGACAAAACGCCCTGAAATGTCTTTAGGTAATGGGGTGGGTATATGCGGGTTACGATCAAGGCCAAGCTGGCCGGTACATTTGCGATAGTCTTGTTGCTTCTGGCCATCGTCGTCGGCGTTGGCGTGTCGAGGGTCAACGCGTTGAACGTGATGATCGCCGATATCATCGATGGACCGGCGCAGCGCATCAAGCTGTCGCTGACGGCCGATGGTGATATCGGGCGCGCCATCCGCGCCGAAAAGAACATGATGCTGACGGAAGATCTCGTGCAAACGCGCAACTTCGACAGCAGCTTCGTCCAATATGACGCCAAGATTCTGGAAAGCCTGAACGGCGGTCTCAAGATCGCCACCGAACAGGGGCGGCCGGTCTGGACCAAGGCTTTGGAGGAATGGCGCGCCTATAAGGCGATCAGCGATCGTGCACGCGCTCTGGCCATGCAGAACAAGAATGCCGAGGCCGCCGTCATCTCGATGACCGAAGGTCGCGCCGCAGCGGTACGCCTGACCGAAACGCTGAACAAGCTGGCCGAGATCACCCAGGGCCAGATGGTCAAGGCCAAGGCCGAAGCGGCCACGGTCTATGCCGCGGCCCGTACCACGCTGATGACCACCGCGGTCGTGGCGTTGTTGATCGCGGTCGCGGGCGCGCTGTGGATTGCGTTGATCGTATCCAAGGGGCTGCGCAAGGTCGATGAAGCGGTGTCCGCCGTCGCCGATGGCGATCTGAGCAACGAGGTGCACGTTGCCAGCAATGACGAGATCAAGGACCTGGTGGATACCGTCAACCGGATGACCATCCGCCTGCGCGAGACGATCGGCCAGACCGCCCAGGCGGCGCAGAATGTCGCGGCGGGCAGCCAGCAGCTGTCGTCTTCGTCGGAACAGGTGAGCCAGGGCGCGACCGAACAGGCCGCCGCGGCCGAGGAAGCGTCCGCCTCGATGGAGCAGATGGCGGCCAACATCAAACAGAATGCCGACAATGCGGCCCAGACCGAAAAGATCGCGCGCCAGTCGTCGCAGGCGGCCGAGCAGAGCGGCGTGGCCGTCGAGAAGGCCGTGATCGCGATGCGCACCATCGCCGAGAAGATCGGCATCGTGCAGGAAATCGCGCGCCAGACCGACCTGCTCGCGTTGAATGCGGCGGTGGAAGCGGCGCGTGCGGGTGAACATGGTCGTGGCTTCGCGGTCGTCGCCGCCGAAGTCCGCAAGCTCGCCGAGCGCAGCCAGACGGCGGCGGCGGAGATCAGCGGCATGTCGTCGGACACCGTCGGTGCCGCGACCCAGGCGGGCGAGATGCTGACCAGGCTGGTCCCCGACATCCGTCGCACCGCCGAACTGGTCGCCGAGATCAGCGCCGCCTGCCGCGAGCAGGATATCGGTGCGGTCCAGATCAACGAGGCGATCCAGCAGCTCGACAAGGTCACGCAGCAGAACGCCTCGGCGTCCGAGCAGATCTCGTCGACGTCGGAAGAACTCGCCAGCCAGGCCGAGGAACTTCAGGAGAGCATCGCGTACTTCCGGGTCGAGGGGCATGGCCATCAGATCCGTCCTGCCGCGCGCCGCGCCGCCGCACCCCGGAACGCCGTCACGTCCAGAACGACGGCTCCGCGCCCCGGCTCGGTCGCCGACCAGCAAGCCCGCGTGCGCGGCTTCGCGCTCGACCTGAGCACCGGCGGCCCGGATAGCGAAGACGCCGCTTTCGGACGCGCGGCATGAGCGGCGCGCAGGACATCCAGGTCGTCGTCTTCGGTCTCGGGGAGGAGGAATTCGCGCTGCCCGTCACCACTGTCCGCGAGATCCTGGACCACCGGAACGCCTATCGGGTGCCGCACGCACCCGACTGGTTCCTGGGGCTGACCGATGTGCGGGGGGACTCCGTGCCGATGGTCGACCTGCGCGTCCGACTGGGCCTGAGCCCGGTCGAGCCGACGCTGACCACGCGCGTGCTGGTCGTCGATGTCGCCGGAGCCGGGGCCAAGCCCTTGTCGCTGGGCATGGTCGTCGACCGCGTGCTCGACGTGGCGACCTTCCCGGCGGGCTCGATCGAGGGCGCGCCCGATTTGGGCGGTCGCTGGCGGTCGGACCAGATCGAGGCGATCCTTCGGCGCGGGAGCGGCTTTGTCGCGCTGCTCGATCCGACGCGGCTGTTCGGCGCCGACGGCGCCGAGGTCGCGCTGGCCGATCTCGGCATGGCGGCGTGATTCCATTCCTGTCCGGCCGCCCGGTGCGGCGGCCGGACCCCTTTCTTCGATTTCGACAGGAGCCGTTCTTTTGAGCAATCTCGCCCGTGCGGTATCGTCATCGCCCGACGCGCTCCAGCGTCGCGATTTCGACCGTATCTCCGCCTATGTGTACAAGGAGTGCGGCATCCGCCTGCCGCCCGCCAAGATGACGATGATCGAGGGCCGCCTGCGCCGCCGCGTGCGCGCCACCGGGCTGAGCAGTCTGGGCGACTATTGCGCCTGGGTGTTCCAGGCCGATCATCTGGAGGGCGAGCGCGAGCATCTGTTGAACGCGGTCACCACCAACAAGACCGACTTCTTTCGCGAGCCCAAGCATTTCGACTATCTGATGGGGACGGTGATGCCGCATCTGCGCGACCAGGGGCAGCGCCGGGTGCGGGTGTGGAGCGCGGCCTGCTCGACGGGGGCGGAGCCCTATACCTTGGCGATGCTGCTCGACGCCTTCGCCGCCGATAAGGGCGGGCCCGATTACGGCATCCTGGCGACCGATCTCGACAGCGAAGTGCTGCGCACCGCGCGTCGGGGTATCTATCCGGCGGCGCTGCTCGATCCCGTGCCGACGGTTTTACGCAAACGCTATGTGATGAGCGCCAGCGACCCCAAGCGCGACGAGATGCGCATCGTACCCGCGCTGCGTTCGTCGATCGGCTTTGCCCAGATGAACCTGATGGACGAGCGCTATCCGGTGGGCGATCCGATGGACATCATCTTCTGCCGCAACGTCCTGATCTATTTCGACAAGCCGACCCAGGAAAAGGTGGTGCGCCGTCTGGCCGACTGCCTGCGCCCCGGCGGCTGGCTGTTCCTGGGTCATTCCGAATCGATCACGGGTTTCGACCTTCCCCTGAAGACGGTGTCCAACACCGTGTTCCAACGGATCTGACGGCGATGAAGAAAGTCCGTGTCCTGGTGATCGACGACAGTGCCAGCGTCCGCCAGGCGATGACCGCGATCCTGTCCGCCGATCCGGAAATCCAGGTGATCGCCGCCGCCGCCGATCCCTTTGCCGCCGCGCGCTACATTCAGGAGGAGGTGCCCGACGTCATCACCCTGGACGTCGAGATGCCGCGCATGGACGGCATCACCTTCCTGCGCAAGCTGATGGCGCAGCGCCCCTTGCCGGTGGTGATGTGCTCGTCGCTGGTCGAGGAAGGCTCGGAAACGCTGCTCCAGGCGCTGGAGGCGGGGGCGGTCGACGTCATCCTGAAGCCGCGCGTCGGGGTCGCCGATCACCTGAACGAAGCGCATATGATGATCCGCGAGACGGTGAAGGGCGCCGCCAAGGCGCGGCTGGGCGCGCGGCGTGCCCAGGCCAAGCTGTCGCCCGCCCAAAAACTGACGGCCGATGCCGTCCTGCCGCCGCCGACCGGCCGCGCGATGAGCCGCACGACCGAGATGGTGGTGTGCATCGGTGCGTCGACCGGCGGGACCGAGGCTTTGCGCGAGGTGCTGGAGGCGCTGCCCGCCAATTCGCCGGGCATCGTCATCGTCCAGCACATGCCGGAAAGTTTCACCCGCGCCTTCGCCAAGCGTCTCGACGGGCTGTGCCAGGTCGACGTGAAGGAGGCCGAGGACGGTGACACGGTGATGCGCGGCCGCGTGCTGATCGCGCCGGGCGGCCTGCGCCACACCATGCTGGAACGGCAGGGCGCGCGCTATGTCGTGTCGGTGCGCGAGGGGCCGCTGGTGTCGCGCCATCGGCCCTCGGTCGACGTGCTGTTCCGCTCGGCGGCGCGCAATGCCGGCGCCAATGTGGTCGGCATCATCCTGACCGGCATGGGCGACGACGGCGCGCGTGGCCTGCTGGAGATGAAGCAGGCGGGCGCGCGCACCTTTGCGCAGGACGAGGCGACATCGGTCGTGTTCGGCATGCCCAAGGAGGCGATCGCGCGCGGCGCCCATGACAAGATCATCCCGCTGGGCAGCGTCGCGCGCGAGCTGCTCCACGCCACGGCACGCTAAGAAGGAATTACGGATGTTTGTGGCACGGATCGATACCGACAACGCCGCCCCTCTGTCGGGCGGTGCGCTGGCTCCGGCCACCTCTTTCGCGCTGCTCGCGGATCAGGTGCAAGACCGGATGGGTGGCCTGGAGGATGCGTTTCGCGAAACCGGCGAGACGCTGGCCACCGCGATCGGCACGATCGACGGCATGGCACAGGGGTTGGCGAGCATCCGCCAAGACCTGTCGCACGACACCGCCGGCGTGGCCGTGTCCCGGCTGCGCGACGTCGCCTATCGCCTCATCACCCTGCCGATCATCCAGAAGCGGCGCGCGATAGAGGTCGAGACGCTGACCGGCCGCACCCGCGAGCTGCGCCAGATCGAGCGGCAGCTCGACCAGTTCGGCCGGGTCGTGGGCGACGTACAGCAGGCCGACCGCCTGCTCGCGACCGAATGCGATCGCGCCGGGGCCGCCGTGCCCGCCGAGTTGACCGCCAACGCCAATGCACTGCAGGATCATATCGAAGCGGTGATGCGCATGACCGAGGAGGTCGGCGGCATCGTCCGCACCGTGCAGGGCGAGGTTGCGCGTATCCTGGGCGCGATCCAGATCGGCGACAGCGTGCGCCAGCGCGCCGAACATGCGATCGCCATGCTCCGCCGGGTCGCGACCGACGACGCGAACGGCGGCGTGCCCGACGGTGCGAAGGCCCACATGGCCCGGCTGGTCGCCGCGCAGTTGGACGCGATGGCCGATGAGTTCGGACGCGAGATCGCCTCGATCGTCACCTCGCTGGAACGACTGGCTCCGCTGGCGGATCATCTGCGCGAGCTGCTGGGGGCGCAGGGCGGCGGCGATGGGCAGCTGCTGTTCCGGCTGGAACATGGCATCTCGACGCTGGGCAATGTCACCGACCAGCTGTGCGACGCCGATGGCCATCTGGCGGAGCTGACCGGCTTCGTCAGCCGCACGCTGGAGGATCTGACCGAAGGGTTGGGCCGGATCCGCCATATCGCTGTGAACGTCCAGGATATCTCGACCAACACCCAGCTGCTGTGCCGTCGCCATGGCACGCTGGGCCGCGCGGTGGCCGTGATCGCCAAGGAAGTCGCTCCCTGCGCCAGCCGCCTGGACCAGCTGAGCATCGCGGTCGGCTCGCTGATCGGCGTGCTGGGCGGAATCGATCTGGTCCAGGACCAGTCGGAGGGCCAGAAGGGCGACGCGCGCGGCGCCCTTCAGGAAGCGTTGTCGGTCGTCCGACGCGCCTGCGAAAGTTCGGCGGGCGCCATGGTCAAGGGTGGCGGCGATGCCGAGCGGATCGTCGCCTCGCTCCAGGCCAGCGCCGGGGATCTGAGCGAGCAGCGTGACTTTGCCGAAACGCTGTGCGGAGTTGCTCAGGGGCTGATCCTTTACGCCGATCGCGTCGCCCCCGAAACGCCGGAAGGCACCGAGCTGACCGCAGCGGACGAGGCCGTGCTGGCCGAATGGCTGCCCTGGGCGGCGAAGCTCTATACCATGGCGTCCGAACGCCTGATCCATGCGGCGTATCTGCTGCCCGGCATGGAGCCGGTGGCGACCGTGGCGGCGGCGGTGACGTTCGACGATGACGACGACGGGCTGTTCTGATCACGATTGCATGATGCGTTAGGCGTCTTGCACAAAGTTCACGACCGGGGTGCGAAGCCATTCGCACCCCGGTTCGTTTCGCTCTTGCAGCATGACGGGCACCGGCCCCGACAACAGCAAGGGAAAGACGAACCATGGCCGAGACGATCGCCGATCTTTTGAACCGCACGCTGGTCGAGGCGGGTGTGGAGCGAATCTGGGGCGTGACGGGCGACAGCCTGAACGCGTTCAACGATTCGCTCCGCAAATCGGGCGTGATCCGGTGGATGCACGTCCGCAACGAGGAAGCGGGCGCCTTTGCGGCCGGGGCGGAAGCGGCGGCGACGGGCGAACTCGCGGTTTGTGCGGGCAGTTGCGGGCCGGGCAACCTCCACCTCATCAACGGGCTGTTCGACTGTCACCGCAACCATGTGCCGGTGCTGGCGATCGCGGCGCATATCCCGTCGAGCGAGATCGGCCTCAATTATTTCCAGGAGACGCATCCCACCGAGCTGTTCCGCGAATGCAGTCATTTCTGCGAGATGGTGCAGGACCCGCGCCAGATGCCCGAACTGCTTCACCGCGCGATCCGCACCGCGATCGGCAAGCGCGGCGTGGCGGTGCTGGTCATCCCCGGCGATGTCGCGCTGAAGCCCGCACCCGAGACGCGGAACGTCGCCTTCCCGCCGCTCGCCACCCCGCGCACCGTCCCGCCTCAGGCGGAGCTGGGCAAGATCGCCGACCTGCTCAACGGGTCGAAGGCGGTGACGCTGCTGTGCGGCGCAGGCACGGCGGGCGCGCATGACGAGGTGGTGGCGCTGGCGGAGGCGCTGAAGGCGCCGATCGTCCATGCGTATCGGGGGAAGGAATGGATCGAATACGACAACCCCTATGATGTCGGCATGACCGGGCTGATCGGCTTTTCGTCGGGCTATCATGCGATGATGGAATGCGAGACGCTGCTGATGCTCGGCACCGACTTTCCCTATCGCAACTTCTATCCCGAAAAGGCGAAGGTGGTGCAGGTCGATCGCGACCCGAGCGCCTTGGGGCGGCGGGTGCCGCTCGACCTGGGTGTGGTCGGCGACGTGGCCGAGGTGGCGCGCGGCCTGATCCCGCTGATCGCCAGCGAGCGCGACGGGCGTTTTCTGGACAAGGCGCGCGCGCATTACCGCGATGCACGCAAAGGTCTGGACGACCTCGCCACCCCGCGCGACGGCGACAAGCCGCTGCATCCGCAATTCGTTGCGCGCATGATCGACCGGCTGGCGAACGAGGACGCGGTCTTCACCGCCGATGTCGGGACGCCCGCCGTGTGGGCCGCGCGCTATCTGACGATGAACGGAAAGCGGCGGATCATCGGATCGTTCAACCACGGATCGATGGCGAATGCCCTGCCCCAGGCGCTGGGCGTGCAGGGGGCTTGTCCGGGGCGACAGGTGGTGTCGATGTCGGGGGACGGCGGCTTGACCATGTTGATGGGCGACATGCTGACCGCCGTGCAGATGAAGCTGCCGGTCAAGATCGTCGTCTTCAACAATTCGACGCTGGGCTTCGTCGCGCTGGAGCAGAAGGCGGCGGGCTATGTCGATGACAATGTCTCGCTCCAGAACCCGGACTTCGGCGCGATCGCGCGCGAGATGGGCTATTTCGGCGTGCGCGTCACCCGTTCGGACGCGCTGGAGGGGGCGCTGCGCGAGGCGTTCGCGCATGACGGCCCCGCGCTCGTCGATGTCGTGACCGAGACGCAGGAACTCATCATGCCGCCCAAGATTCAGGCGGAGCAGGTCAAGGGGTTCAGCCTCTATGCCGCGCGCGCAGTCCTGAGCGGGCGCGGCGACGAGGTGCTGGAGCTGGCGCGGGCCAACCTGTTGCGGTGACACCGCCGCCTGCCTTGCGCGACTGGGTGACGGCGCATGTCTCTCGCGAGGAGACGGTTCGCACCATCGCCTTCGTCGCGCGCTGCACCGGCGCGGCGGTGCTGGCGCTCGATATCGCCGACCGGCTGCACCTCGACCATCCCGTCTGGGCCAGCGTGTCGGCGCTGGTCGTGTCGCAGGACCGGCTGGGCGACACGCATCGCTCGCTCGGCTGGCGGATCGTCGCGACGCTGATCGGAGTAGCGGTGGCGCTGCTCGTCACCTTCGCCATGCCCGGCGTCGGGGCGGTCGCGATGCTGGCGGTGGCGGTCGGCATCACCGCCGCCATCGCCCGCATCCGCACCGAATTGCGGGTGTGCATGTGGACCTCGGTCATCGTCCTGCTGACGGTGCCGCCGGGTGGAACGATCCTGATTTCCGCGCTCGCCCGCGCGCAGGAGGTGCTGCTGGGTGTCGCCATCGGTGCCGCCCTGCACTGGAGTTTCGAGCGGCTGCTGTTCCGCCAAGTCTCCTGACGGTCTGTCCGACAAATAAGCGCTATTTCGTCGCCCTTTGGACATGAATTTGACTGCTGCACCCGAAAACGTTTGCGGATTTGGGGCGTCTGTCGCAACATGCGGGAAAATAGAATAGTCGGAGAAGATCGGTGCCTTCATGCTGTCCCGCCCCGTCGCGGCGCCAAGTCCTTGCCACGGCCAGTATCGGTGCCCTGGCGACCGGATGGGGGGCGGTGATGCCTGCGTCCGCCTGGGCGCAGAATGGGGCTGGCCCCAAGCCGATGGCGCCCATGCCCGCCCATGCGGTCCAGCCCTTCGACATGGCCGACGTCACGCTGGCGGACAGCCCCTTTCTCCACGCTCAGAAGATGACCGAGGCGTATCTGATGCGCCTGCAGCCCGACCGGCTCCTCGCCAATTTCCGCAAGAATGCCGGACTGAAGCCCAAGGCGCCCGTCTATGGCGGTTGGGAGTCGGAGCCGCAGTGGGAGGAGATCAACTGCCACGGCCATACGCTGGGCCATTATCTCTCGGCCTGCGCGCTGGCCTATCGCGCGACCAAGGACAAGCGCTATCGCCAGCGGATCGACTATATCGCGGGCGAGCTGGCCGCATGCCAGCAGGCGGCGGGCACCGGCCTGGTCTGCGCCTTTCCCAAGGGGCCCGCGCTGGTCGCGGCGCATTTGCGTGGCGAGCCGATCACCGGCGTGCCCTGGTACACGCTGCACAAGGTCTATGCGGGCCTGCGCGATGCGGTGGAACTGGCGGGAAGCGAGGCGGCGCGGCCGGTGCTGATCCGGCTGGCCGACTGGGGCGTCGTCGCCACCAAGCCGCTGTCCGACGCGCAGTTCGAGACGATGTTGGAGACCGAATATGGCGGCATGAACGAGGTTTATGCCGACCTGTATTTCATGACCGGCAACGATGATTACCGCCGCCTCGCCGAACGATTCTCGCAAAAGGCGGTGATGAAGCCACTGGCGGGTGGCCGCGACTATCTCGACGGGATGCACGCCAACACCCAGATCCCGAAGATCATCGGTTTCCAGCGTGTGTACGAGGCGAATGGCGATGACGCCTATCACAACGCCGCCGCCTTTTTCTGGCGGACGGTCGCGCATACCCGCGCCTTCGCGACCGGCGGGCATGGCGATGGCGAGCATTTTTTCGCCATGGCCGATTTCGACAAACACGTTTTCTCCGCCAAGGGATCGGAGACCTGTTGCCAGCACAATATGCTGAAGCTGACCCGCGCGCTGTTCCTGCGCGACCCGCAAGCCGAATATGCCGATTATTACGAGCGGACGCTCTACAACGGCATCCTCGCCTCGCAGGACCCGGATTCGGGCATGGCGACCTATTTCCAGGGCGCGCGGCCCGGCTACATGAAGCTGTACCACACCCCCGAGGACAGCTTCTGGTGCTGCACCGGCACGGGGATGGAAAATCATGTGAAGTATCGCGACTCGATCTACTTCCATGACGACCATGCGCTGTACGTGAACCTGTTCATCCCCTCGACCGTGACCTGGGCCGACAAGGGCGCGGTCCTGACCCAGGTGACGCGCTTCCCCGAGGCGGCGAACACCCAGTTCCGCTGGAAACTGCGCCAGCCGACCGAGCTGACCCTGAAGCTGCGGCATCCGAAATGGAGCCGCACCGCGACCCTGCTGGTCAACGGCACGGAAGTGCAGCGTTCCGACAGGCCCGGCCGCTATGCCGAGCTGACCCGGACATGGAAGACCGGCGACACCGTCGAATGGCGCCTGGCCATGGAACCGGGCGTCGAGAGCGCCCCCGCCACGCCGGAGATCGTCGCCTTCACCTATGGCCCGCTCGTCCTGGCGGGCGCGCTGGGCCGCGAAGGGCTGGCACCGGGCGCGGACATCATCGTCAGCGAGCGCAAGTACGGCGAGTATAACGACACGCCCTTCCAGGCCCCGACGCTATCGGGGCGGCCCGATGCTCTGGCGAAGACCATCAGCGCGACCGGCAAGCCGCTGGAGTTCACCATCCCGGCGACGGACGGCCAGCCGGTGCGACTGGTCCCTTACCACCGCATCGCGCATGAGCGTTACGCGACATACTGGAAGCTGGCCTAAAACTCGGATCAACCACCCCGGCGAAGGCCGGGGGCCAGTTGCCACGCCGTCGCGGCCGATAGCACGATAGGATTTGTTCGCGCGGAGGCGCGGAGACCCGGAGAGCCAGTCCGATTGGCGGCACGCCTCCATCAACACTCGGTGGAGAGAGGCACAGAGCAGAATGACATTACGTCGTGTCAATGCGAGCCCATCCCCTGAAGGGGAGGGGGGCTATTTCAAATCATCAGGGGCGAGAGCTGCCACGGACGAGACACCTCCGCGCCTCCGCGCGAATAAAATCGTCCGATGCATCGGGGCTCCACCGGCCGCAAAGTATAAAGCATCTGGACCCCGGCCTTCGCCGGGGTGGGGCTATATGATGATGTCGGGAATGGTGGGCGATGACGGGCTCGAACCGCCGACATTCTCGGTGTAAACGAGAC
>DXIH01000020.1 GCA_019112965.1 Candidatus Sphingomonas excrementigallinarum
ATCGATACCGTCGCGGCATCCGGAGCAGATCTTGCGCATTTCCATCGGCGCGGATGTAGGGGGCAATGGTTAACGCCTTGTGTTACGGCCCTTCTGCCCAGAACCGATGGCGGCGGATATCAGCCTCCTACCGTAAAACCCCAGGCCGTCATACGACTTACTGGTCGATGGCGTAGGCCACCATCAGCCGAACCGACGTCTCGACCGGCTCAGGAGTCAGCGTAACGGCTATTGGCGGAGGCGTCACAACCATGGCGGGCGGGGCCATACTCGCGCTGTTTCTGTCCCAAGCGGTAGCCCTGTCGTCGCCCACATAATCGGCATCCTGGACGCGCAGCAGCGCACCTAGTTTCGCGCCCGAGCCTTCGGCGATCAATCGGGCCTGATCACGCGCATTGACCAGCGCGGCCTGCATCGCTTTGCGACGCGCGGCGGCGGGATCACGGAGCCCAAACGCCCCCACATTGATATCCTGACCACCTAGCCGACCGATCAGACTTACCATCGTCCCGGCCTTGTCGATTTCCGATGTCTCGATCGAGACAGGCATGGTCGCGGCATAGCCCTGAATCGCGCAGGAGCCGACCGGCGGTGTGGGGACGACCATATCGGACTCATCCTTCTGGCACTTGGCGGGTCGCACCGGACGGATGGAAAATTGCGACGCGTGCCATTGCAATTTCCCGCCGAGATAGCCCGACACACCCGAGCCGATGTCTTTGGCAAGGTCGCGCACCTTGGCGGCGGCCTGATCGGATGTCTTGCCTTCGCCCACAATCGTGAAGCCGACCTCAACACGGTCGGGCAGCGTTTGAACAACGCCGGTGCCTGACACCATGATCTGCGGCCGCGATGGCGTTTGCGCGCCAGCAGACGCGGCCATCCCGACCAGCAATCCGAAAACCAGTCCCCTCATTACTCCCCTCCCTCTGCTCACACGATCCCGAACGGCACCAGATGATTGTCCTGCGTGTGGCCAATGCGCGCGCGTCCCAGATAGGGCACGCCCATCTCGGTACACCAGCGCTGAATCATATATTCCAGCGTCTCGCCCCATTCGGGTTCGTTGGGCTGGACATTGCTGACCGCCCCCAGCCGGACGCCCGCGACGCCCTTCAGCTGGGTGGCATTCGCCATGGTGAACAACATCCGGTCGACGGCATAGAGATGCTCGGACACCTCCTCGATGATCAGGACATGGTCGGTCAGGTCGGGAAGCCAGGGCGTGCCGATCAGCGCGGAGAGGATCGACAGGTTGAACGCCGCCGCCGGGCGTCCATCCAGACCAGGCTCCAGCCCCTGCCGGTCGCCGCTGGTCAGCCAGCCGAGCGAGCGTGCCACCGTCACATCGCCATGCTGGCGCCTTATGTCGCTGGCCATCGGCCCGTGCACCGGCCGCCCGATCCGCCGGGCGTAAAGCGCGGCCAGCACGAAGCCGAGATCGGAATAGCCGATATAGGTCTTGTGCCCCGCCGCCGCATTCAGGTTCGGCATGACCCGCGACAATATGCGGTTCGATCCATAGCCACCGCGCAGGAACCAGATTGCGTCGATCCCGGGATCATTGGCGAATTCCAGAAAGGCCGAGGCGCGGCGCTCGTCGGAGCCTGCGAAATGCCCGTCCTGCTCATAGCATTGCGGGTGGAAGATCAGGTCGACATTTGGATAGGCGATGGCGGCGAAGGCGCTGACCGGCGCTTCGGCGGCGGGGTTGCCGATGCTGGCGGGGGCGAGGATTCCGATCTTCATTCTGGCGTATCCCCCTGGCTGGCGGTTCGGCCGGGCATTGCCCTGTGCCGCCAACTCGCCGATAGCGTGGGCCCATGACCAACGGCAATTCCTGTTTTCTGGTGGGTATCGGCGGATCGGGCATGATGCCGCTGGCGATGATCCTGCGCGCGCGTGGGCAGACGGTGGCGGGCTCCGACCGGGGCCTGGACCAGGGGCGGGTCGCGGCCAAGTTCGATGCGCTGCGCAACGCCGGGATCGCGCTGTTCCCACAGGATGGATCGGGCGTGACCTCCGCCGATCAGCTCGTCATCGCCTCTGCCGCGGTCGAGGAGACGGTGCCCGACATCGTCGCCGCGAACCGGCTGGGCTGCGCGCGCGCCACCCGTGCGCAGATGCTCGCCAGCCTGTTCAACGACAGCACCCTGCCGATCGGCGTGGCGGGGACCAGCGGCAAGTCGACCGTCACCGGCATGATCGCCTTCATCCTGCACGAAACGGGCCGCGATCCGACCGCGATGAACGGCGCGGTGATGAAGGACTTCGTCTCGCCCGACAGTCCCTTTGCCAGCGCGCTGGTCGGCGGTGGCGACGCGTTCGTCAGCGAGGTGGACGAAAGCGACGGCTCGATCGCGCTCTACAACCCCGCCATTGCGGTGCTGAACAATGTCAGCCTGGACCACAAGTCGCTGGAGGAATTGCGCGACCTGTTCGGCGGGTTCGCAGGCCGGGCTAGCCATGTCGTCGCCAATGCGGGCGATGCGGAGACGGCGGCGCTGTTGGCCGACCTGCCCAACCTCACCACCTTTGCGGTCCAGGGTGCGGCCGATCTGGTCGCCGAGGCGCTGAAGCCCGAACCCTTTGCCATCAGCTTCGACCTGATCACCGGGGGTGCTGGCTATCATGTCCGGTTGTCGGTGCCGGGCCGTCACAATGTCTCCAACGCGCTGGCCGCGATCGGCGCGAGCGTGGCGGCGGGCGTTCCCCTGATCGACGCGATTCGCTCGGTCGAGCGCTTCACCGGGCTGAAGCGCCGGTTCGAGAAGGTCGGCGAGGCGAACGGCGTCACCGTCATCGACGATTTCGGCCACAACCCGGACAAGATCGCCGCGACGCTCGACACGCTCCACGCCTTCGCCGGACGCTTGCTGATCCTGTTCCAGCCGCACGGCTATGGCCCGCTGAAGGTCATGCGAACCGAACTGGTCGACAGCATCGCCGCGCGGATGCAGCCCGGCGACGTGCTGGCAATGCCCGACCCGGCCTATTTCGGCGGCACCGTCGCACGAGAAGTGACCAGCGCCGACATCGTCGCCGATTTGCGCGCGCGCGGCGTCGACGCCCGCCACATCGCCGACCGCGCCGAGACGACGGCGGCGCTGGTGGCGGAGGCGCGGACGGGCGACCGCATCGTCGTGATGGGCGCGCGTGACGACACGCTCAGCCTGTTGGCGCAGGATATGGTGGCGCAACTGGCGGCCACGTAAAGGACGCTTGACGTAAAGCAAACTTTCCATGTAAAGCCTCCTTCACACCCGAAGGAGGTTCGTCATGGCTGTCCCACCCGAAATGAAGCGCTATACCCGCCGCCTGATCGCGACGATGGCGCTGTATGGCGTCGCGCTGGTCGGCGCGAATATGTGGTTCCGCTATGCGCCGCCCTCTGGCCTGCTCGCATATTTCGTCGCGATCCTCCCCGCGTTGCCGATCATGGGGGTGTTCGTCATCATAGGCCGACTGCTGCTCGAAATGCGCGACGAGTATGTGAGGATGCTGCTGGTTCGCCAGTCGCTCGTTGCAACCGGCCTAACCCTTTCGATCACGACCGCCTGGGGCTTTCTGGAGGGCTTTCACCTCGCGCCCCATGCCCGGGGCTATTATGCCGCCACCATCTGGTTCGCGGGCCTTGGCGTCGGCGGATGCGTCAACGCCATCCTCGAACGCCGGGCGCGGGCGTGAACAACCACCTCCGCACCCTAAGGGCCGAGCGTGGCTGGAGCCAGCAGGACCTGGCCCAGCAGCTGGAGGTCAGCCGCCAGAGCGTCAACGCGATCGAGACGGGGCGCTACGATCCCTCGCTCCCCCTTGCCTTCAAGATCGCCGAGCTGTTCGATTGCGCGATCGAGGACATCTTCGTCAGCCCCTCCAAAGCCTGATTGGCCAATTCCCAGCGGCATGATAGGATCGGCAAAACGGCCATAGGAGAATGCCCGCCATGTTCCGCCGCCTGTTTACCGAGCATCCCGAGAGTGTCGGCGAAAGCTATGTCGAGCATTTCGGAGTCGCGGCGCGGTTCGGGGGGATCATGATTCTGGGCGGCCTGGGCGCGATCGTCCATGCGGTGGTGCCGGGGCTGTGCACCACGACGGGCAGCGACACGGTGGCCAAGCTGCACGCCGAGATGGTCGCCAAGCGGCGCAAGAAGCAGGCCGCACAGGCGCAGATGAAGAGTGTTGAGTATGTGATCTGAGGGGGGCCCTGTCGAGAGCGGGATACCCCTCCGTCAGGGCTTCGCCCTGCCACCTCCCCTGCGAGGGGAGGAATAGTGTAGACGTCCGTTGCCGCATTCTTGCCCCACCTCCGTTCAGCCTGAGCGAAGTCGAAGGCTAAGGGATAACCTGTCCACGGGGTTGCTTGGCGATGCCATGGCGTGGCCTTCGACTTCCCTCAGGCTGAACGGAGGGTGGGGAGAACGAGGTGTCGGGTTTTCAATTCCTGCCCCGCCCCCTAAATCCGGTGGCATGACCGACACCCGCGCCCCCCGCCCCAAGCTCGCCTATCACTGGACGCCGGGGACCGGCCCCGCGATCGTCTTCCTGCCAGGCTATGCCTCGGACATGCAGGGGTCGAAGGCGCTGGCGCTGGAGGAATGGGCCAAGGCCAACGGCCGCGCCTTCCTGCGCTTCGACTATGGCGGCTGCGGCGAGTCGGAGGGCGCGTTCGAGGATCAGGCGCTGGCCGACTGGCGCGACGATGTTGTCGCGATGCTCGACGATGCGGTGGGGGGACCGGCGGTGCTAGTCGGATCGTCGATGGGCGGCTGGCTGATGCTGCTGGCCGCCCCCGCGCGGCCGGATCAGGTACGGGCGCTGGTCGGCATCGCGCCCGCGCCGGACTTCACCGACTGGGGCTTTTCCGAAGGGGAGAAGATGACGATCCTCCAGTCCGGGCGGCTGGAGCGGGCCAATCCGTACGGCCCCGCCCCCACCGTCTATACGCGCCGCTTCTGGTCGTCGGGCGAGGCCAACCGGCTGACCTTCGGACCCATAGCCTTCGACGGGCCGGTGCGGCTGCTGCAGGGCATGGCGGACCCCGACGTGCCCTGGCAGCGGACGACCCATCTGGCGCAGCTTTTTCGTTCAGCCGATGTGCAGACTGTTTTAATCAAGGACGGGGACCACCGGCTGTCGCGCGATGCCGATATCGCGTTGCTGATCCGGGCCGTCGAGGACGTGTTGCACCGCCTATGATCCTGTTCCCCCTGGCGCTCGCCGCCGCCGTCCAGTCCGCCCCCGCCAAGACGCCACCGCTGCCCATTGACCCGCGCGAGGCACGCTATCAGCGCTGCGTGACGTTGGCCGAGCGCGATCCCGCGGCCGCCAAGAACGAGGCGGGCAAGTGGCGACTGGCGGGCGGCGACTATTTTGCGCAGCAATGCCTGGGGCTGGCCTTTGCGACCGAGCGGAGCTGGAGCGCCGCCGCCAGCGCCTTCGAACAGGCCGCCCGCGCCGCCGAGACCGCGCATGACGTGCGCGCCGCCAATTATTGGGCGCAGGCGGGCAATGCCTTTCTGGCCGCCGGCGACGCCACCCATGCCCGCGCCGCGCTGGATGCCGCACTGGCGGCAGGCGAGCTGAGCGGCTTTGCGCTGGGCGAGGCGCAGCTCGACCGGGCGCGCGCCTCGGTCGCGGGTGGGCAGATGGTCGCCGCGCGGGTCGACCTGGACGCCGCATTGACCAACGCGCCTGCCGATCCGCTCGCCTGGCTGCTGTCGGCGACGCTGGCGCGGCGGATGAAGAACCTGCCCCGCGCGCAGAAGGACATCGCCCAGGCGCTGGCCCGCTCCGCCGACGATGCCAGCGTCCAGCTGGAGGCGGGCAACATCGCCGCCGTGGCGGGCGACGAAGCGGGCGCGCGCAAGGCGTGGAGCGAGGCCGCCCGCCTTTCCCCGCCCGACAGCCCGATCCGCGCCGAGGCCGCCAAGGCGCTGTCGCAATTCCCGTCCCGTTAATCCCTTATCGCACGTAAAGGTCGTGCATTCCCCTTAGGGATAGGATGGCCCCCACCGCACCAGCGGCCCCGTTGAACAGGCAGAACCACCGATGCGTTATCTCCATACCATGATCCGAGTCAGCGACCTGGACGCCAGCATCCGCTTTTTCGAGCTGCTGGGCCTGAAGGAAGTCCGGCGGGTGGACAATGAGCGCGGCCGCTTCTCGTTGATCTTCCTGGCGGCACCCGGCGACGAAGGCCGGGCCGAGGTCGAGCTGACGCACAATTGGGACCCGGAAATCTATACCGGCGGCCGCAATTTCGGCCACCTCGCCTACCGCGTCGACGATATCTACGAGACGTGCCAGCGGCTGATCGACGCCGGGATCACGATCAACCGCCCGCCGCGCGACGGGCACATGGCCTTCGTCAAGACGCCGGACGGCATCTCGATCGAACTGTTGCAGGACGGCGCGCTGCCGCCCGCCGAACCCTGGGTCTCGATGCCCAATGTCGGAAGCTGGTAAGAGGCTTCCCATGGAAATCGTCCGAGTCCCCGTCCTTTCCGACAATTATGCCTGGCTGATCCACGATGCGGGCCAGACCGCCGCGCTCGACCCCGGCGAGGCGGCGCCCGTCGCGGCGGCGGCGGCTGCGCGCGGCTGGACGATCGATCAGGTCTGGCTGACCCATTGGCATCCCGATCATGTCGGTGGCGCCGCCGCGCTGAAGGCGCAAGGTGCGCGCGTGGCGGGTCCGGCGGCGGAGGCGGCCAAGATCGACGGTCTCGACACGCTGCTGGCCGAGGGTGACACGATCGCGGTCGGCGATGCTATCGCGACCATCTGGTCGGTACCCGGCCATACGGCGGGGCATATCGCCTTTCATATTCCCGACCGCGCGACGATCTTTACCGGCGACACGCTGTTCGCCATGGGATGCGGGCGGCTGTTCGAGGGGACGGCGGCGCAGATGCATGCCAATATGCGCCGGTTCGCGGGGCTTCCCGGCGACACCCGCGTCTATTGCGGGCACGAATATACCCTGTCCAACGCGCGCTTCGCCGCCGCCGCCGAGCCGGACAATGCCGCCGTCGCCGAACGCCTGGCCGATGTCGTGGCGATGCGCGAACAGGGCGAGCCGACCATCCCGACGACCATCGCGCTGGAGCGGGCGACCAACCCGTTCCTCCGCTCGGTCGATGCCGAGGAATTGGCCCGGCATCGTGCAGCCAAGGACGCGTTCAAGGGTTGAACCATCGCTACAGGGGTATTTTGACGGAGACGGAATGATGCGTATCGTGACGTTTTTATCTGTTCTGATCCCCATGGCCGCGTTGGGCGGCTGTACGCTGACCCCGGCAGAAAGGGCGCAGGTCGAACAGCGCGCCCAGACCGAGCGCGCCGACCTCGACAAGGCGTTGCGCGGCCTGACGCCGGGCACGCCGACCCAGTGCATCAGCCAGTATCGGACCCAGCAGGTGCGATCCTATGGCCCCACCCTGGTCTACACCGTGTCGCCGCGCCTGAAATATGTCAGCCACACGGCGGGCGGATGCAGCGATGTCGGCGGGTCGGGCAACAACATCTTCGTGACCCGCACCACCACGGGCCAGCTCTGTTCGGGGGACATCGCGCAAACGGTCGACCGCACCTCCGGCTTCTTTACCGGCAGCTGCGGCTTCGGCGAGTTCATCCCCTATCGGAAGCAAGGCTGATGCGTAGCAGGATCACAATCGCCGCCGCTCTGGGCTTGGCCCTGACCCTGTCGGCGGCCAGGTCCGACCCCTTTGCCGGACGCGTCGCGGGGCCACCGGCACAATGCGTCGACACCAGCACGACCATGTCGGGGCCGGTCATTGCCGACAAGGATATGATTATCGTCCGGGCTGGCCCCCGCCTCTGGCGTGCCAAGGTGCGCGGCCAGTGCGCAGGGATTCAGCCGTTCAACACGCTGCTGATCGACCGCTGGGGCTCGCAGGTGTGTCGCAACGATCGGTTCCGGGTGCTGCAGCAGGGGATGTCGATCCCCGGCGCGTGGTGTTTCTTCGACGGGTTCGTGCCGTATGATCGGGTGAAGAAATAAGGCTGACAGGCTGGGACTCCCGCCCTCCCCCATCCCAGTTTCAGGTAGACGATGCCCCGCATCGTTTAGGTCATGCCGGGGGCATGACCGACCTGAAACTCGCTTGCGGGAGGGGAGCGGCAAGATCGACGGTTTCGCTTCTCTCCCTGCGTTTCGCATTGGGCACGCCCCTCCCGCAGGCGGGAGGGGATGGTGGAGGGCCCCGGTGTCTCACCGAGCCCCCCACCCCGATCACAAAACGAACCGGCTCAAATCCGTATTCCGCGCCACCGCCGACAGTTGCTTGTCGACATAAGCGCCATCCACGGTCAGGGTCGAACCTTGGCGATCCTCCGCCTCGAAGCTGACCTCCTCGAGCAGCTTCTCCATCACCGTCTGGAGCCGCCGCGCGCCGATATTCTCGACCTGGCCGTTCACTTCCGCCGCAATACGCGCGATGGCGGCGATGCCGTCCTCGGTAAAGGCGATCTCGACCCCCTCGGTGCCGATCAGCGCCTTGTATTGCGCGGGCAGCGACGCCTTGGTGTCCGACAGGATCGCGACGAAATCGCTTTCGGTCAGTGCCTTCAGCTCGACCCGGATCGGCAGACGTCCCTGCAGCTCCGGCAAAAGGTCGGACGGCTTGGCGACATGGAACGCGCCGGACGCGATGAACAGGATATGGTCCGTCTTCATCGGACCATATTTGGTCGCAACCGTCGTCCCCTCGATCAGCGGCAACAGGTCGCGTTGCACGCCCTCGCGGCTGACCGAGCCGCCGCGTACGTCGCTGACCGCGATCTTGTCGATCTCGTCGAGGAAGACGATCCCGTTCGCCTCGGCATCGGCGAGCGCCGCGCGGCTGACCTCGTCCTGGTCGAGCCGCTTGTCCGCCTCTTCCTCGACCAGCTTGGTCCAGGCGGCCGATACGGTCAGCTTGCGACGCTTGAGCGGCTGGCCACCGAACGCCTTGCCCATCATCTCGGACAGATTGATCATCTGCGGCGCGGCACCGGGGATTTCGAACGGCGTGGCCTGGGCCTGCTCCAGTTCGATCTCGATCTCGGTCTGGTCGAGATGGCCGTCGCGGAAGCGCTGGCGGAAGGCCTCACGCGTCGCCTGGCTCGAATCCTTGCCGACCAGCGCGTCGAGCAGGCGGTTCATCGCCGCCTCTTCGGCCTTGTCCTTCACCGCGACGCGGCGGCGTTCCTTCTCCAGCCGGATCGCCTCTTCGACCAAATCGCGGGCGATCTGCTCGACGTCGCGGCCGACATAGCCGACCTCGGTGAACTTGGTCGCCTCGACCTTTACGAAGGGCGCGTCGGCCAGCTTGGCCAGACGGCGGCTGATCTCGGTCTTGCCGCAGCCGGTGGGGCCGATCATCAAGATGTTCTTGGGCGTCACCTCGTCGCGCAGGTCCGCGCCGAGGCGCTGGCGACGCCAGCGGTTGCGCATCGCGACGGCGACGGCGCGCTTGGCATCGGCCTGGCCGATGATATGCGCGTCGAGTGCGGCGACGATCGCCTTGGGGGTCAACTGGTCGTTCATGGGAGCCCTGACTTACTGTGCGCCGTCGATGGCTTCGAGCGTGACGCGGTCATTGGTGTAGACACAGACATCGGCGGCGATCGCCATCGCCTTGCGCGCGATCGTCTCGGCATCCTGTTCATAGTCGACAAGCGCGCGTGCCGCCGCGAGCGCGTAATTGCCGCCCGAGCCGATCGCGCAGATGCCGTTCTCGGGCTCCAGCACGTCGCCGTTTCCGGTCAGGATCAACGTCACGTCCCTGTCGGCGACGATCATCATCGCCTCAAGGTTGCGCAGGAACTTGTCGGTTCGCCAGTCCTTGGCCAGCTCGACCGCCGCGCGCAGCAACTGGCCGTTGTGCCGCTCCAGCTTGGCCTCCAGCCGTTCGAACAAGGTGAAGGCATCCGCCGTCGCGCCCGCAAAGCCGCCGATGACCGAGCCGTCGCCAAGACGCCGGACTTTGCGCGCATTGGGCTTCATGACCGTCTGGCCCATCGAAACCTGACCGTCCCCGGCCACCACCACCCGGCCGCCACGGCGCACCGAGCAAATCGTCGTGCCATGCCAGGTCGGCATGGCGTGTTCATTACCGCTCATGCGCGGCGATATGGATGCAGCGGTGCGCGGGTTCAATGGAGGAGATCACTCCCCGCCGCCGTTCAGCCTGAGCGAAGTCGAAGGCCACGCGCGGCCATTGCGGTTGGGCG
>DXIH01000021.1 GCA_019112965.1 Candidatus Sphingomonas excrementigallinarum
GACCGATATCGACCCCATCGCGATCGACGTGACGGCCGAGAATGCCACGATCAACGGCGTGGACGGCGTAGAGCTGATCGTCGCCGACGGGGCGCTGGCCGATCCGATCATGGCGGCGTCGCCCTATGATCTGGTGATCGCCAATATCCTGGCCGGGCCGCTGATCTCGATGGCGCCGGAGTTGGCCGCGATCGCCGGGCCGGGGGCGACGCTGGTGCTTGCCGGGCTGCTGGAGACGCAGCGGTCGGACGTTGTCGCGGCCTATGAGGCATGCGGTTGCGCGCTGGAGACGGTCGACCGGCGCGGCGACTGGAGCGTGTTACGGCTGCGCGCGGGGGTGGAGCGGTTCGTGCCGAATGGGCCGTTCGATCCCAAGGGTCGCGACGGCTGGGCGCTGGATATCTGATCGCCGAAGACGCCTCTCCTTCTTCTCCCCTCCCGCAAGCGAGTTTCAAGTCGGTCATGCCCCCGGCATGACCTAAACGATGCGGGGCATCGTTTACCTGAAACTGGGCTGGGGGAGGGCAGGGCCGTGGGCGACAGTCTCTGTGAGACTCCCAACCCTCCCCCCAACCCCCTCCCGCATGCGGGAGGGGGAGCACAGTTCATCCACCTTCCCCTTACGAAAACGGAAATCGCCGCGATTGCCATCCCCTACGCCAGTCGGGCATAAGCCCCGGCAAAGACGTAAGGAGAGGTCATGGCATCGACGATGGTCGAACTGGAACGCCGCCGCGAGGGCGCGCGCGCCGGTGGTGGTGAGAAGCGCGTCGCCGCGCAGCACGCCAAGGGCAAGCTGACCGCACGCGAGCGGCTCGACGTGCTGCTCGACGAGGGCAGTTTCGAGGAACTCGACATGTTTGTCGAGCATAACTGCACCGACTTCGGCATGACCGAACAGGTCATCCCCGGCGACGGCGTGGTGACCGGCTCGGGCACGATCAACGGGCGGCTGGTGTTCGTCTTCAGCCAGGACTTCACCGTGTTCGGCGGCTCGTTGTCGGAACGGCACGCGCAGAAGATCTGCAAGATCATGGACATGGCGATGAAGGTCGGTGCGCCGGTCATCGGCCTGAACGATTCGGGTGGTGCGCGCATCCAGGAAGGCGTGGCCAGCCTGGGCGGCTATGCCGAGGTGTTCCAGCGTAACGTGCTGGCATCGGGCGTGGTGCCGCAGCTTTCGCTCATCATGGGGCCGTGTGCGGGCGGCGCGGTCTATTCGCCCGCCATGACCGACTTCATCTTCATGGTGAAGGATTCGAGCTATATGTTCGTCACCGGCCCCGATGTGGTCAAGACGGTGACCAACGAAGTGGTGACCCAGGAAGCGCTGGGCGGCGCGGTGACGCATACGACGAAGACCGGCGTCGCCGACGTGGCGTTCGAGGACGATATCGAGGCGCTCCTGGCGGCGCGCGACTTCATCGACTTCCTGCCCGCCAACAACCGCGAGGGCGTGCCCGAGCGGCCGACCGCCGATGCCTGGGACCGTATTGAGGAAAGCCTCGACACGCTGATCCCCGCGTCCGCCAACCAGCCCTATGACATGCACGAACTGCTGTCGAAGGTCGTCGACGAGGGCGATTTCTTCGAGGTGCAGCCCGCGCACGGCGCGAACATCATCACCGGCTTCGGCCGGATCGAGGGGCGCACGGTCGGCTTCGTCGCCAACCAGCCGATGGTGCTGGCGGGCGTGCTCGACATCAACGCGTCGCGGAAAGCGGCGCGCTTCGTGCGCTTCTGCGATGCGTTCGAGATTCCGATCGTGACCTTTGTCGACGTGCCCGGCTTCCTGCCCGGCACCGCGCAGGAGCATAACGGCATCATCAAGCATGGTGCCAAACTGCTGTTCGCCTATGCCGAGGCGACCGTCCCGAAGATCACGGTCATCACCCGCAAGGCTTATGGCGGGGCCTATGACGTGATGGCGTCCAAGCATTTGCGCGGCGACCTCAACTATGCCTGGCCGACCGCCGAGATCGCGGTGATGGGGGCCAAGGGCGCGGTCGAGATCATCTTCCGGGGGAAGACCCCGGAGGAGATCGCCGAGCGGACGGCAGAATATGAGGCGCGCTTCGCCAACCCGTTCGTGGCGGCGTCCAAGGGTTTCGTCGACGAGGTGATCCAGCCGCACTCGACCCGCCGTCGCATTGCGCTGGGCCTGCGCAAGCTGCGCAACAAGGATCTGGCGAACCCGTGGAAGAAGCATGACAATCTTCCGCTCTGAACGGGTCGTGAGCGGCGAAGCCCTCCCCCATCCCCTCCCGCCTGCGGGAGGGGCGTGCTCGCGGACGACGCTCACCCCAAACCTCTCCCCTCCCGCAGGCGGGAGGGGCCGGGGGAGGGCTGGCGCTCTCGCCACAATGAAACGCTGGAGGCACGCATGACCCTGGGCCGCCTCAACCATGTCGGCATCGCCACGCCGTCGATCGAAAAGACGGTCGAAACCTATCGCCACCTGCTCGGCGCGGACGCGATCGGCGAGCCCTTCGATCTGCCGCCGCAGGGCGTGCGGGTGTGCTTCATCGACGCGCCCAACACCCAGATCGAGCTGATCCAGCCGCTCGACGAAACATCCCCTATCGCCAACTTCCTCAAGAAGAACCCGGCGGGCGGGCAGCATCACCTCTGCTTCGAGGTCGCCGACATCCCCGCCGCCGTCGCCGGGCTTCAGGCCAAGGGCGCGACGCTGTTGGGCCAGCTGCGGATCGGCGCGCATGGCACTCCGGTCGTCTTCCTCCATCCGCGCGACATGGGCGGGGTGCTGGTCGAACTGATGGAAACGCCGGGAGACGATCATTGAGCGACATGTTGCGTGTCGAGCGCCGGGGCGACGTGCTGGTCCTGACGCTCAACCGCCCCGAGCGGCTGAACGCCGCGCCGCCTGCGCTGTTCGATGCGATCCGCGAGGCGCTGGACGCTCGCGATGATGCGCGCGCGGTGCTGATCGCGGGCGAGGGGCGGGCCTTTTGTTCGGGGGCGGATATCTCGGGCGGTGATGTCGGCCCCGATACCGTCCACCGCGCGCTGGTCGAGCATTACAACCCCGCGATGCAGGCGCTCGCCGACCTGCCCATTCCCGTGGTCAGCGCGGTGCGGGGCGCGGCGGCCGGGATCGGGTGCAGCCTGGCGCTCGCCGCCGATTTCTGCATCGCGAGCGACAATGCCTATTTCCTTCACGCCTTCGTCAATATCGGCCTTGTCCCCGATGGCGGCGCGAGCTGGATGTTGCCGCGCCTGATCGGCCGGGCCCGCGCCGCCGAGATGATGATGCTGGGCGAGCGGCTTCCCGCGACCCGCGCGCTCGACTGGGGCATGATCCACAAGGTCATCGCCGACGCTGCGCTCGACGCCGAAGCCTTCGCGCTGGCCGAGCGGTTGGCGGCGGGGCCGAGCGTCGCGCTGGGGCTGATGCGCCGGGCGCTCCATGCCGGGTTCGACAGCGACTACGCCACCGCGCTGGCTCGCGAGGCCACCGACCAGCGCACCGCCCGCGCGACGCAGGATGGCGAAGAGGGCGGCCGGGCCTTTTTCGAGAAGCGTCCACCGCGTTTCCAAGGACGCTGACCCTTGCGTGCGTATGATAATTTCGCTCTAGTGAAATAAAATAAGAGTGTATGAGGAGTGGCCCGATGGCCGAACGCCCTGAGCTGTCAGACTGGGAAGCCCTTGCCGCCAAGGAGGTGAAGGGCCGCGACCTCGACTGGCAGACGCCCGAAGGGATCACGGTCAAGCCGCTCTACACCGCTGCCGATGTGCGCGAGGACCCGGGCCTGCCCGGCTTCGCGCCGTTCACGCGCGGCGTGCGCGCCAGCATGTATGCGGGGCGTCCCTGGACGATCCGGCAATATGCGGGCTTTTCGACCGCCGAGGAGTCGAACGCCTTCTACCGGCGCAACCTGGCGGCGGGGCAGAAGGGGCTGTCGGTCGCCTTCGACCTCGCCACCCACCGGGGGTACGACAGCGACCACCCGCGCGTCACCGGCGATGTCGGCAAGGCGGGCGTCGCGATCGACACGGTCGAGGAT